>CBJNFW010000246.1:0-12985 GCA_966435935.1 uncultured Nocardia sp. | reverse complement strand
CGTCGACCTGTTCGTAGTCACCGTCCTTGGCGGTCAGCAGCAGCACGGGGGTCCGCACGTCCTGTGCGCGCACCCGGCGCAGCACCTCGTAACCGCTCAACCCGGGCAGCATGATGTCCAGCACGATGACGTCGAAGTCGTGTTCGGTGGCCCACCACAGGCCATCGGTACCGGTCGCGGCCAGCTGGACCAGGAAACCCTCCCGCTCCAGCCCGCGACGCAACGTCTGCGCCAAGCGTGGTTCGTCCTCGACCACCAGCACCCGCATCGCCCCAGCATGCAACATCGCCCGTCGCGCCCCGGCGGCACACCCCCGATTCGGGCAGCCCGCAACGATCGGCGCTGCCGCGGCCGCGGTCAGGCGCTGCCGGGGTGACGAGCCTGGTCGTACCAGCGGTGCGGAATCGACCAGTCCCATTCCGGCTCCGGTCGGCGGGTCTGTTGCCGTTCGCGCAGGTACTCGCCGTAGACTTCGGCCGCGCCGAGGGTGCCCCCCAGCATGATCAGTCCGGACATGATGTGATGCCACACATCGGCTTTCGAGATGCGTCGTCGCATCGGTACCTCCTGTACGCCCGGCTCGCAACAGTCCGCCGGCGCCGCCGTGCCCGCGGGTCGGTTCACCCGGCCGAACTCGTCACGCCGTGTCGATCCTGACGCGCGAGCGCCTCCGGGCGGGGCGCTTTGGGGGAAATTCCCCTCGGGCGCGCCGCTCACACCTCCGATGCGCGCCGGGCGAGGTCGATCTCGGCCATGTGGTCCTGCGCCCACGCGCGCAGCGCCGACAGCGGCACTTCCAGCGATGTGCCCAGCTCGGTCAGCCGGTAGTGCACCCGGGGCGGCACGGTGGGCTCGACCCGACGCGCGACCAGACCGTCGCGGGTCAGATCGCGCAGGGTCACCGAGAGCATCTTCTGCGAGACGCCGGGCATGCGCCGACGCAGTTCGGCGAACCGAACCTCCTGCGGAGCGGCCTCGGCCAGCAGTTTGACCACCATCGACACCCATTTGGTGCCCAACCGGTCCAGCAATCGCCGGGTCGGGCAGCCGGGGTCGAACAGATCGCCGCGCGGGCCGGTGGGGGTGGTCACCCGGAGCTCACCACCTGTCTCGAAAGTGCCTTCTTGGCCGGACCTGTGATCCTACCTATGGTCACTTGGTAACCAAAAGTGACCGGAGGTACGAGTGTCCGCAGCACAGCCCGACATCACCGTTCGACAGGTCGCGGCCAACGGCATCGAGATCGCCGTGGCCGTCGCCGGACGCGGCCCCGCAGTCCTGCTGTTGCACGGATTTCCGCATACCTGGCAACTATGGCGCGCCGTGATCGGCCCACTGGCACAACGTCATCGAGTGATCGCGCCGGATCTGCGCGGCTTCGGCGGCAGCACCCGCGCGGCCGACGGCTACGACGCGAACACCCTGGCCGAGGACGCGGCCGCACTTCTGAACGCCCTCGGCGAGCCGAACGCCACGGTGGTCGCGATCGACGCCGCCGTCCCCGCCGCCTTCCTGCTGGCCCTGCGGCAATCCGGCCCGGTCGACCGGCTGGTGCTGATGGAATCGCTGCTGGGTACCCTGCCGGGCGCCGAAGCCTTCCTGACCGGCGGCCCGCCCTGGTGGTTCGGCTTCCACGCGGTCCCCGGCCTGGCCGAACAGGTGCTGACCGGCAACGAACCCCGATATATCGACTGGTTCCTGCGCGCCGGAACTCTCGGCCGCGGCATCCCGCAGGGCATCCGGGACGCCTTCGTCGAGGCGTACACCGGGATCGAGGCGCTGCGGTGCGCGTTCTCCTACTATCGCGCGCTGCCCGAAACGGCCGAACAGATCCGCACGGCCGTTGCCGCGGCCCGGCTGACCATCCCCACCTTGGCGATCGGCGCACATCCGGTCGGGAGTTCGCTCGCGGAACAGCTCCGACCCGTCGCCGACGACCTGAGGTCGCACCTGATCCCGGACTGTGGCCACATCATCCCGCTGGACCGCCCCGACGCACTGCTCCCGCTGCTCACTGATTTCGTCGATCCGGGCAGCGAGTAATGCTCTAGCGCAACCGCTCTCAACGCCCCCAGCGGCGAGTGAGGTTGTCGTCCAGGTATTTTCGTGTTGACTCGGTGAGTGAATGGTCGGGGCCCAGGATGCGGCTTCTGGTCGCGAGGGTGTGTTCGAGGATGTGTACCGCCTGGTCGTGGTCGCCGTACAGGTGGTAGGCGACGCCGAGGTTGTGCAGGGTGTTCAGCGTGAACGGATGTTCCGGGCCCAGTGCGCGCTCGCGGCCTGCCAGGGTCTTCAGGATCATGTCGATGCCCTCGGCGAAGCGCCCCGCGTTGACGTAGGCGAAGCCGAGATAGTGCCGGATGGTCAGCGTATCGGGATGCTCCGGGCCCAGCAGGCGGTCGCGGATATCGGCATTGACCACGTGCAACGAGATCGCGTCCTCGTAGCGGCGCACGCCGGAGTAGGCGACGGCGAGATTGCCGCGACTGTTCACGGTGTCGGGATGCTCGAAGCCCAGGACGCGCTCGCGGGTGGTCAGCGTCTGCTCGAAGAGCATGATCGCCAAATCCTTCTGTCCCGCCGACTGATAGGCGTCGGCGAGATTGTTGCGGGAGATGAGCGTCTCGGGGTGGTCCGAGCCCAGGGTGCGTTCGCGGGCGGCCAGGATGCTCTCGTGCATCGTCAGCGCCTCGCGCAGACGTCCGGTCGCCTGATAGGCGGCGGCCAGATTGTTGCGCGTGGTGAGCGTCAGCCTGTGGTCGGGGCCCAGCGTCCGCTCGCGCCGGGCAACCAGCGTCTCGTACAGCGGCAGGGCCTCGGAGTTGCGTCCCGACTCGGCGTACGCGCGGGCCAGCATGATTCCGGCGACCATGGCCTGGTCGTGATCGGTGCCGTAGCGCCGTTCCCGCTGGGAGAACATGCGTTGCAGCAGCGGGACCGATTCGGCGTGCCGATCGGTCCTGGCGTACGCGTCGCCGAGGAACAGGCGAGCGGTGTCGACCTCGGCGTGATCGGAACCCAGGCGGCTCTCCCGATCGGTCAGCACGCGAATCAGCACCGGAATCGCGTCGGCGCATCGGTCCGCACCGTGCAGGCTCACGCCCAGCAGCATGCGCACCTCGTCCGTTTCGGCGTGCCCGGCGCCCAGGCGGTTCTCCCGTTCGGCGAGTACGCGCATCAGCAACGGAATCGCGTCGCCGTACCGCTTGACGGCCCGATAGCTGCGCCCCAGGGCCAGGCACACATTGGCGACCTGCTCGTCCTGACCGGTCAGGCACCGTTCGTATGTGGCCAGCAGCTGCTCGAGCAACGGGATCGCCTCGGCATGGCGATCGGCCTTCACGTGCGCGTGGACCAACTCCCAGCGCAGCTTTGCCGCCTCGAGATCGTCGGGGCCGCAACGTTTTTCCTGTTCCGCGAGCAGCGAGGACAACAGCGCGACGCCATCTGCGGCGCGCTCACCGACGCCGATGTACGCCTGTGCCAAGCGTTTTCGGGACGTCCGGGTCTCCTCGTCCTCCGCGCCGCGCACACGCTCGTTCACCAGCAGAGCGCGCTCGAGCAGCGGCACCGCCGCCGCGCGCCGCCCCAGATCGAACAGCGAGCGCGCGAGCAGGGTGCAGGCATCGGCGATGCGGCGGTGGTCGGGACCGAGCGTGCGTTCGGCGGCCGCCAGGGTCTGCTCGAGCAGCGGAATCGATTCCTCGAAGCGCTCGGCCTCCTGGTACATCCGTCCGATTGCCGCACGGTGCGAATCGAGTTCGGGATCCTCGGGCCCGAGCGCCTTCTCCCATTCGGCCAGCAGCCCCTCGAGCAGCAGCAGCGCGGTGTCGCGATCGCCGACGTGGTGATGCGCCCGTGCCAGCTGCCCGCAGGCCTCCAGTGCCAGCGGGTCCGCGTCGCCGAGCAGGCGCAGCCGATCGTCGGCTATGCGCTCGAGCAAGGCCAGCGCCGGTTCGTGCCGCCCGGCCTGCAAGTAGGTCGTGGCGAGAAACTCACGAGCCGTGAGGGTTTCGGCGTCATCGGCACCTGTGAGCCGTTCCTGATCCGCCACCACGCGTTCGAGTTGCGCGACGGCGTCCTCGTGACGTCCGGCACTCCGATAGGCACGAGCCAGGTTTCGCCGGATGCGCATGGCCTCGGAATTTCCCTGGCCTGGTTGGCTTTCCGCGACGTCCAGTGCGCTCTCGTACAGCCGCACCGCCGAATCATGGTTACCCGCAAGGTGATACCCGACGGCGAGATTGTCCCGGGCCGCGGCGGTGTCGGGATGCAGCTCGCCCAGCAGGGCCGTGCGCTCGGTCAGGGTGCGCAGCAGCGTTGCGACATCGGTCGCCGCGGGGGCGACCGAATCGTGCGGACCGGCCAGCGCGCGGACCGTCTCGATCGCCGAGTCCAGAGCACCGCGATCGCCCAGCCGTCCTCGGATGACCCGCGCCAACCGGGGATGCATCAGGACGGTGCGGCGATCGGTCGAGTAGACCAGCAGCGCACCGCGCAGACAGTCGTCGACCGCCATCTCGACCACCTCGCGGCCGGTGTCGTCATCGCCGGCCAGCGCGTACAGGGAGGCCAGCGGGGCTCGTTGTCCGGGCAGTACGGCCACGGCCTCGAGCAGACGCCGCAACACACCGGACTCGTCGTCCAGCAGCGCACTCTCCACGGCGATCGCCAGCGCGGCCTCGACCCCGCCGGATCCGAGCAGTGCGAGGTATCCGGGGTAGTCCAGCCGCTGCGATGGATGGCGGCGGCGCAGGCGAATCGCACTGGCCGCCACCGCGAGCCCCAGCGGCAGATCGCCCAGCGCCCGGGCCACCGCATCGGCCCCGGCGTCGTCGTCCAATTGGGCCCGGCGGCGCAGATAGGCCACCGATTCCGCGCGGGTGAACGGCTCGATGAGCACTTGCTCACCCAGCCCGGCTGTGGCGCTGGATGTTCCGATGACGATCACACGCGCCGACGGCCCGGCGGGCAGATACGGGCGCACCGTCTCCGGATCGCGCACCGAATGCAGGACCAGCAGATTCGCACCCGGCCGTTCCGCCAGGGCGGCGGCCAATCGGCGCGCGGACCCGACCGCATCACCCGGTTCGGCCACACCGAGTCCCTCGGCGACGGCCAGCAGACCGGTGAGCAGTTCGGATTCGGTTGCGGCGCAGACCCATCCGACCACGGTCGCGCCCATTGCGATCGCCGTCCGGGCGCAGGCGGCCGCGACCTGCGTGCGCCCCACTCCCGCCTCGTCGTCCGGGGCGGCCAGCACCACCACCGGGCTCCGCCCGAGCGCCTCGCGCACCCGCCCGACGACCTCGCGATCGACGAAACCCATGGGCTCGTCCGGAATCTCACCGATCGCCGGTACGTCAACGATCGCTTCCCCGATAGACATCGGCGGCCCCCGAAACCTTCACTACGAACAGAACAACGAGAAGCGCCGGACCCGCGACGCCCCGGCCAAGTTAACACTGCCGCGCCCGCGAGTGAACATCGCTTCTCACCAGTTCTGGTGAGGCCGAATACATCCGGACCGGCCACAATCCGGCATTCACGACAGATCCGGCGGCCTCCGCGCACGCCCGCCGCGATGGCCGATCCCGCTCTTGTCTCTCTCGCCGCGCTCGTGCCGACCGTGCCCAGGGCTTGCACCGGACCGCGACCGATACCTCGACTGCTCCTGCCCCACAGGTTCGGCGGCGGACCGGGATCAGGCGGTCGCGCCCACGGCGGCGCCGGTGAGTTCGACCGAGCGGATGCGGTCGGCGATCTCGGTGGCGTGGTGGACCAGGATGAGTTCGTCCGCGCCGATGGAAGCGGCGAATTCGTTGAGGTAGGCCAGCACGTCCTCGGGCAGGCCGACTGCGGTGTACCTGGTCATCTCCGTGAGGTGGCGGCCGTTGGGCGAGGCGAGGAAGGCGTCGATCTCCTCGTCGGTGAACGCGACGTCCCCCGCGCCGCGACGGATCATCATCCGCGCGCGGGCCCGGTAGGCGACCGCCCGCTGTTGCGCCGCGTCCTCGTAGCTCTCGGCGGCGAAGACGTTCACCCCGGCCATGACGTACGGTTCGGCCAGCTGTTCGGAGGGCCGGAATTGCTCCCGGTACACCTCCACCGCGCGGTGCAGCGCGTCGGGGGCGAAGTGGGAGGCGAACGCGTACGGCAGCCCCAGTTGCGCGGCCAGTTGCGCACCGAACAGCGAGGAGCCCAGAATGTACAGCGGCACAACACCTTCCGCTCGTGGTACCGCTTGCACGCCCGGAATGCGGGTGTCTCCGGTCAGATAGCCCTGCAATTCGAGCACGTCCTGGGGAAAGGTGTCGGCCGAGGAGTGGTCGCGGCGCAGCGCGAACATGGTCTTCTGATCGCTACCCGGCGCGCGGCCGAGCCCGAGGTCGATCCGCCCCGGATACAGCGTCTCCAACGTGCCGAACTGCTCGGCGATCACCAGCGGCGAGTGATTGGGCAGCATGATCCCGCCCGCGCCGAGCCGGATGCTCTCGGTCTGTCCCGCGACATGCCCGATCAGCACACTGGTCGCACTCGACGCGATCGACCCCATGTTGTGGTGCTCGGCATACCAGACCCGTCGGTACCCGCTGCGCTCGGCGGCCCGCGCCAGCGCCACGCTGTTGTCGAAACTGTCCCGTGCGGTCCGACCGGGTGCGATGGACGCGAGATCGAGGATGGACAGGGCGAGGGGCATGCGTCGCCGCCTTTCGAAGATCGGTAACCGGAGAGGCTCACCGGATGGAACGTTCCGGGGACCGTCCCGCATTCCGCGAACGCCCGGCCACGAGGGCAACGAGCCGGCCGGCTCCTCGATTCAGCCGGGCGAGCGTGCCCCGCCGGCCACCGGGTCCGGCACGTCGGCGGACACGCTCGCCCGCGACGCCCGGTCACCGGACCGGCCACGCAGATAGCCGGCAGTCGCGACGAGCAGCGCGAGGGTGAGCCAGATATAGGCGTTGTGATACAGCGCCGAATGCTCGTGATAGTCGAAGACACTGCTCGCTCGCACGCCCACCAGCGGTAACACCCCGCCCGAGGCGATCACCGCCACGGCGGCCGCGATCGGTGCGGTCGCCGGGCCGGGTCGCCGGATCGCGAGTTCGGCCAGCACGATCAGCATCGGCAGCAGGAACACCCAGTGATGCACCCAGCTGTACGGCGACACCGTCGTCATGGTCAGCCCGCACAGCGCGACTGCGGCCAGTTCCTCGCCCGTGCGCGACAGCCGCCGGGCCAGCACCAGGCTGATCGCGGCGATCGCCAGCGCCGCGATCAGCCACAGCAGCTGATGAACTCCCGCCACGCCGACGGTGCGGGCGAGCAGTCCGCGCAACGATTCGTTGGAGTTGTTCTGCGGCACGCCGACTCGCGCGGGATCGGCGAACGCGCCACTCCAGAACGTCAGCGAGTCGCGCGGCATGATCAGTGCCCCGACCAGCACGGTAGCGGCGAATCCGCCGATCGACGTCGCCGCGGCCCGATACCGCCCGGTGGCCAGCAGATACAGCACGAAGAACGCGGGCGTCAGCTTGATTCCCGCCGCGACGCCGGTCAGCGCGCCTTTCCAGCGCGAGGAATCCGGCAGCGCCATATCCACCAGCACGAGCATCAGCAGCAGAATGTTGACCTGACCGAATGCCATGGTCTGCCGGATCGGCTCACACCACATGGCCAGTCCGGCGATCGGCACGCTCAGCAGCACCATCCGCGGATCCCGCCGATACCCCAGCGTCGACAACGCCGCCCACGCCGACACGCCGACCATCGCCGCGTTGCCCAGTCCCGCGACCCACGATCGCGCCACACCGGCCAGCCCGGCCAGCGGTACGAACAACAGGGCCGCGAACGGCGTATACACGAACTCCATCACGCCGCGGGTATGTCCGAGCAGCGGCGTGTCGTAGAGCGAGATCCCGTGGGACACACGGTATCCCGCGATCTGGTACACCCCGAAATCGGTGAGGTGCAGCATGAGCCGCGGCTCGCGCAGCACCAACTCGAGGTAGTACCCGCCCGCGATCACACCCGCCGCGGCGACGGCCAGGCAGACAGGTATCGCGATCGTGCGCCGCGACGGCCCGGAGCGGACCGCGGACAGCCTGGTCGGTTTCTCGATCGTCGGCAACGACACATCAACTCCAGCATTCGACGCCCGTGCGCCCAACACCGTAACCAGGCCCGCGCCGACCGGCGCACCCGGCTGCCGCGCTCACTCGAGCTGCGGCTCCCATTGACTGGGATGACCGTCCACGGACGGGTCGTAGAGTACGACGAACCGGAACTGCCGCGGGGCCGAGAGCGGGAACGGCCCGACGCTCAACTCCTCGCAGGTGTAGCGGTCGCTGCTCATCGTGCGGACCCAGGTCGGCGGGCCGCCCTGCTGATCGAGCCATTTCTGGAATACGGACCGTGCCGGTTTGGCGGCCATGATGACCGACATCAACGGTAATGCGTCGAGTTCACCGGCAGTGGAGACGAACCGAAGACTCTCACTCATGCCGAAAATCTTCTCACCTACCGGCCGAAACGAGGGTCAACCGCGACCGTGGCTGCGTTCGTAGGCCGCTCGCGCGAGTGCGGCCCGGTCGCGCGCGGACGCATCGGCCAGCGCCGGATCCAGGCCGTGCTTGGCCAGCCGATAGCGCCGGTAGACGTAGGTCAGCGCGATCGCGAAGAACATCAGCGGCAGGAAGATCAGCGCCATCATCGCGCCGCCCATCCACAGCGGGCCCGGGACCAGCAGAAACAGGCTCAGCACCAGCAGCAGCGGAATCATCAGCCGCAGCAGGTAGCGACGGGTGGCGCCCGGACCGGTGAGGTCGTTGCGCACCCACTCGGACATCGACTCGGGCAGTGTGCCGCCACAGATGTATCGCAATCGCTGTAGCGGGTTCGGCGTCCGGTCGCTCATGCCCTCTCCTTCGGTCCGCGTAGTTCGTGCATTAACTATTAACACAAAACCACCGCGCGCACATCCTCGTAACTACGCTTCACCAGCGCATTGAGCTGTGACTTTGGTTGCACTACGCGATCCGCATCCTACGATTCGTGTACTAATTGTTAGTGGCTTCGATCGACAGAGGAAGGCGGAGTTGTGACGTCCCGCATCGATGATCCGCTGCGTTTGGATCGCCAGGTCTGCTTCGCGCTGGCGCTGGCCAACCGCGCGGTCCTGGGCATCTACCGTCCGCTGCTCGAGCCGATGGGCCTGACCCACCCGCAGTACCTGGTCATGCTCGCCCTGTGGGGCGAGTCCCCGCTCTCGGTCAAGGAGATCGGCGAGCTGGTCCAACTCGATTCGCCCACGCTGTCCCCGCTGCTCAAACGTCTCGAGGCGGCCGGATACATCACTCGCCGCCGCGACACGCACAACGAACGCGCCCTGGTCATCGGCCTGACCACCGCCGGGCGTGCGCTGCGTGCCCGCGCGGAGCAGATTCCCCCCGCCGTCGTGGAGCGGCTCGGCGTGACGCTCGACGACCTCGAGGAGTTGCACTCGGTCCTGAGCCGGGTCAACGCCGCGGCCCGGCGTGCCGCCGCGGACCAGTAGCGGCCCTCCTTCGCCACCCCGGCCGCTCAGCCGATCGTGAATGTCGCGCTACGCCCGCGAGCGTCCAGACGACCGTCTCCCCAACTCGCCCCGGCATAGGCGTCGATCTCGATCGCGTACTCCCCCGCGAGCAACTGCGCGGGCAGGCGCACGGACGTCTGCGCGCGGCGGTCGACGATGCCCAGATACCCCCGCGAAACATCCTCTCCCGGCCCGACCAGAAATACCCGCGCGTACCGGAATACCTTGTGCGAGGCCGATTCCGAGGCGGGCGACCACCGCACGTCCAGGACGTCCGGGCCGGCGGCGCCGACCAGCACTCGCAGGGCCTCGCGTCCTTCGACCCGATCTCTCACCACTCCCTCCTCCCCGCACCGAAAAGCGCCGGGCCGCAGCCGGTTACGATGCTCACTCGGCCGCGGCCAGACGGTCCAGCCACTCGGTCAGCAGCTGTTGTTCGGCCGCGCTCAGCGCAGTGCGCTCGGGCAGAGTGGCGCGCAGTGCGCGAGCCGTTCCGTACGTCGTCGAATCCCGCACTGCCGGTTCGCTGTTCGTCACCGCGGTGACCATGGATTCGCGCAGCACGCGCAGCAGCGCCGGATCGCGCCGGTCCGGGGGCAGGGACAGCCAGGTGAACACCGCACCGAGACCCGAGGCATGGATGGCCATGACCGCGATCTCCTCGTTCACCCGCAACCACCCGCCCGCCGCCAGGCGGTTGACGCGCTCCCGCAGCATCTGCATTCCGGCCCGGCAGGCGGCCGAATCGCTGCGCTGGGGTTCGCCGTACATCAGCGTGTAGAGCGCGGGATTGGCCAGGCCGAATTCGACCGCCAGATCCCATCCGTCCCGCAGATCCGCGATCGGGTCCGCGGGTTCGGGGTCCACGTGTTTGGCCGCCAGGAAGGCGGCGAAGCCGTATTCGGCCACCGCGTCGAGCAATCCGTTCTTGTCGCCGAAGAGGCGATAGATGGCGGGCGCCTGCATGCCCGCGGCGACCGCGACCGCGCGGGTGGTGACCGCATCGCGCCCGTCGCGTTCGAGCAGTTCGATGGCGGCCTCGATCACCCGCCGCCGAGATTCGTCCTGACCTGCTGTTCCGGTGCGAGGTTCGACCGAGGTGACCTCGGAGTGCGGACGCGACGACATATATCAACGATAGCGCGTTGCCGATACCACCGTTATTATCGCTGATATCCTAATTTTGATATCAACGGAAACACGGAGTACGTGATGATCATCGTGACCGGAGCCACCGGAGAACTCGGCCGCCGCATCGTCGAGCGGCTGCTCACGCGGGCGCCCGCAGAGCAGATCGGGGTCACCGCCCGCGATCCGCTCCGGGCGAAGGCATTCGCGGATCGCGGAATTCGGGTCCGCCCAGCCGATTTCGCCGATCCCGCGAGCCTTCCGCATGCCTTCGAGGGCGCGACCCGGGTGCTCGTCGTCTCGGTCGACGCCCTGGGCGAGGAGGCGGTGCGCAGGCACCGCACCGCGATCGAGGGCGCGGTCGCCGCGGGGGCACAGCGCATCGTCTACACCAGCCACGCCGGTGCGAATCCGGACTCCCACTTCGAGCCCTGCCGCGATCACGCGGCCACCGAGGAGATTCTGCGCACCTGCGGTGTGCCGTACACCGCCCTGCGCAACGGCTTCTACGTCACCAGCGCGATGCGATTCCTGGACCATGTCGCGGAATCAGGCCGCATCGCCGTGCCCGCCGACGGCCCGGTCGCCTGGACCGCGCACGACGACCTGGCCGAGGCCGCCGCCGCCATCCTCACCGACGAGACGCCCATCGACGGCCCCACCCCGCCCCTGACAGCTTCCCACGCACTGACCTTCGACGATCTGGCTACGCACACCGCCGCACTTCTGGGCCGCAGCGTCGAGCGAAGCATTTTGCCCGACAACGAGTTTCGTGACCAGTTGATGAGCTTCGGAGTCCCGGCCGACATCTGCGACCTCCTGCTCGACATGTTCATCGCCGCTCGGGCAGGCGAATTCACCGCAGTCGACCCCACTTTGGAAAACCTGATCACCCGCGCACCCCTCGGCATCGACGCCATGCTTCGCGACCAGCTGCCCGCACAAGTCTGAACGGATCGAAATCAGCTGCGACCCAACATGAACCGACCGCGCCTTCCGTCGACGGGAACGAGCACCCGGAACCGATCGGCGGCGGCCCGGCATTCGATAACGCCCACACCCCGCAGCACCGAAATCGTCAGCGACTCAACGTGAATCCGCGAGGTTGCCGACCGGGACCGCGAGGGGGTCGCCGACCGTCCCGGCTTCGGCGCAGGCGTCGTCCTGTTCGGGCAGCGCTCCGCTCACCGCGAGCGCACCGACAATGGTGTCGCCCCGCCGGATCAACCGCGATCCCGCGCCCGCCATGATCGGTGTCGCCGCGAGCTGGTCCAGCTGAGCGAACAGCGCGGGCCAGGCGCGTTGCAGTTCGAGCAGTTCGCCGCCCTCGCGGTGGAACAGCGCGACCGCACAAGCCTTGGCCGGTGCGATTCGCGCCGACAGCGGCGGCGCGCCGTCCATCCGGTCGAGCACTCGCAGATGTCCACCGTCGTCCACGATCGCCACCGTGACCCGCACCCCCAGGGCACCGGCACGGTCGCGGACACGAATACTGACAGCTCGCGCTTCATCGAGAGTGAGCGACATGCTTTCCACCTTCCATATTGTTGGCTGCACCAACGTTGGTGCAGCCAACATAACAGGATTCGTGGGTGTAGCCAACGAATTGGTTAGAATTCACGCATGGACGCCCCCGCTCGCCTGCGTACGAAGCCCAGCTGGCTGATCAGCAAAACCGCGGCACGCGCGCAGCGGCTGATCGCCGAGGCGATGGGCGAAATCGGCGGCCGCGCTTACCATTTCGCGATTCTGGCCGCTCTCGAGGAATTCGGGCCGGCCAGTCAGGCCGCGATCGGCCAGCGCTGCGGCATCGACCGCAGCGATATGCACGCGATGGTCCGCGAACTGGCCGATCAGGGCCATATCGTGCAAGCGCCCGACCCGGGCGACCGGCGCCGCAACGTCGTCACCCTCACCGCCTCCGGACAGCGGCGGCTGGCCGAACTGGACGGGGCGTTGAGCGGCGTACAGGACAATCTGTTCCGCGCCCTGCCCACCGCCGACCGCGAACGCCTGACCGCGCTGCTGACGCGCGCACTCGCCTGAACAACTTCGCGGCGGGCGACGACCGTCGGCACGCGGTCATCGAGCCGACACCGCAGCGGGCCGCACCGGCCGCGGGAGGCGTGCACGGCACGCCTCCTCACCGGCCCGGTACCGATGAATCAGGCGACGACGCCGCTGTCCTCGATCACGATCTTCTTCGACGTGCTGCCCGAACGGCTGCCCAGGGCCTCGACGGCCTTGACCACGTCCTCGCCCTCGACGACCTCGCCGAAG
>CBJNFW010000245.1:0-13042 GCA_966435935.1 uncultured Nocardia sp. | reverse complement strand
CGCGCGGGCATGGACTGGGGAACCGTCCCCGTTCCTTTTCCCTGTCGGCTTTCGAGTTCGCTTCCTCCCTTGCCCCCCCCTCCCCCCCAACACCCGCCGAGCAGTTGTATCCCGCTATTCGGAGCGGACGGCAGGCACGCCGAGTCCGGTGACCGGGGTTCGGTAGGTTTCGCGCGCGGTGAATGCCGCGGTGGCGGACAGGGCGCAGGTGATCGCGACGAGTATCGCCACCGGGAGCCAGTCGGTGCGGCTGTCGCCGACCAGTGTCCAGGCGATCGTCGGGGCGAATCCTGCCAGGGCAAAACCGATCTGGGTGCCGATCGCCATCCCGGAGAAGCGGACCCGGGTGGCGAACATCTCGGCGTAGAACGTCGGCCACACGGCGTTGGGCGCGCTGTAGCACACCCCGATCAGAACCAGCGCCGCTAGGTAGATCAGCGGCGTGTTACCGGACATGATCGCGGTGAAGTAGACGAAAACCATTATGCCGCAACCGATCACACCGCCGATGAAGACCGGGCGCCGTCCGATCCGATCGGCCAGTATCGCCAGCAGCGGCTGCAGGATCAGCGCGAGCACATTGGCCGCGACCGCGACCAGCAGCATCGTCGTCTTGGACACCCCGACCGCGTGACCGGTGGCGAAGGCCAGGCCGAACACCGCGAACACCGTGCTGACCACCGCGATGAACGAACACAGCACCACCCGCAGCAGATCCACCGGCTGGGTCCGGAGTAGCTGTGCGACAGGGAATTCGGCGATCGCGTCGTTGCGCTGCTCGGTCCGGAACACCTCGGGCTCCTCGAGTCGCCGTCGCACGACGTAGGCGAGGACCACCACGACGAGACTGCACCAGAACGGAATTCGCCAGCCCCAGCTGACCAGCTGCCGGTCGGGCAGATCCGCCACCACGAGGAAAACCACTGTGGCGAGAATGAATCCTGCCTGCGTCCCGGTCAGGGTCCAGCTGGTGAAGAAGGCCCGTCGGCCCGCCGGTGCGTGTTCCATGGTGAGCGATCCGGCGCCGCTCTGCTCACCGGCCGCGGAAATGCCTTGCAGCACACGCAATATCACCAGCAGGATCGGCGCGAGCACACCGGCGGCGCGATAGGACGGCAGGCAGCCGATCAGGAAGGTCGCGGATCCCATCGCGGTGACGGTCAGCAGCATGATCCGCTTGCGTCCGACGCGGTCGCCGAAATGTCCGAGGATCACCGCGCCGACCGGTCGGGCGATGTAGGCGACACCGAAGGTCGCCAGGGACAGCAACGTGCCGGTGGCCGGGTTCGAGGCCGGGAAGAACACCTTGCCGAACACGAGCGCCGCCGCCGAGGCGTAGATGTAGAAGTCGTAGTACTCGAGGGTGCTGCCCAGGAAGCTGGCGATCGCGGCACGGGTGACGCGTGCGGTGTCGGGCGGGGTAGGTGCGGTGCGCTGCGCGTCGACACTGGCGGGCATATTGACTCCTGATCCATCTGTACTTCGTTGCGTAGTGCCGTTGCGCTTGCACGGTGCACTGCGCCGCGGAACTCGACGCCGTGCGGCGTCGGCCGTGTGGAGCCCGGCATATCTCGCCGGAGCTGCCGCTGCCGGGGCGTGATTGTCGCGTCTGCGCCCTGCGGGTGACGCCTTGCAGGGCGTTCGCAATACAAACACATGTTCGTCATGCGACCGAATGCACTGTAACCTCCATCACTCGAGTATGGCAATAGTATTAACTAGATAGTTCATAACGGCTATAGGGGTGGCCGCCGATGCGATTCGGCACCCCGACGACATTGTGCGTGAAGCCCTGTATCCGGTGGTGGGTGAGAAGACGCTGCGGGAGCTGGTGAAAGAGGCGAAAGCCAACGACCAGGTGTTCGCGGCGCGAGTACGGACAGTGTTGCGCAGTTCGTACTCGAATCACTATCGGCGCATGCTTCCGGCGTTGTTGGCGGCGTTGGATTTTCGCAGCAACAACAGCGCCTACCGGCCGGTCATGGTGGCGACGGAACTGCTGGCCCGGTATGCGAGTATCGACGGCAACCGGTGGCGCAACCCCGAAGACGACCTGCCCGGAGACTTCGACACCGCCCGCGAGGTGCACTACGCCGCGATCCGCCAGCCACTCGACCCGACCGAGTTCATCGCGGGGTTGAAACAGCGGATGAGCCAGGCCCTGAATCGTCTGGAGACCGGCCTGGCCCAGAACACCACGGGCGGAGTGCGATTGACGCGGCGGCGTGGCGAGCAGTGGATCAGCGTGCCGAAGCTCGAGAAACAACCCGAGCCGGAGAACCTGGAGAAGATCAAAAGCTGAGGTCGCAAGCCGTTGGGGCACTCTCGATCTCCTCGATGTCCTCGAGGACGCAGACTTTCTCACCGACTTCACCGCCGAGTTCACCTCGGTCGCCTCCCGTGAGGTGATCGACCGTGACACGCTGCGAAGACGACTCCTTGTGGACCTGTTCGCGCTGGGGACGAACATGGGGATCCGGGCGATCGTGAACACCGGTGAGCACTCCGAGTCCGAGGCGGCGTTGCGGCATGTGCGCCGACACTTCATCACTCGCGACAACCTGCGCCGTGCGACCACGAAGCTGGCCAACGCGACCTTCGCCGCCCGAGACCCGAACTGGTGGGGTGCGGGCACCGCGTGTGCGAGCGACTCGAAGAAGTTCGGGTCGTGGGAGTCGAACCTGATGACCCAATATCACCAGCGCTACGGCGGGCCCGGGGTGATGATCTACTGGCATGTGGAGCGCAACCGCGTCTGCATCTACTCCCAGCTGAAGTCGTGTTCGTCGTCGGAGGTGGCGGCGATGATCGAGGGCTTGCTGCGGCACTGCACCGACGCGGAGATCGAGTCGAATTACGTTGACACCCATGGCGCTTCGGTGGTTAGGGTCGCCTTCACCGAACTGCTGGGGTTCAAGCTGCTGCCCCGGTTGAAGAACATCGGCAGTATCCGCCTGTATCGGCCCGACGACACCAGTGTCTACGGGGCGCTGGGGCCGGTGCTGACCCGCCCGATCCGCTGGGAGCTGATCGCGCAGCAGTACGACCAGATGGTCAAGTACGCGACCGCGTTGCGGCTGGGCACTGCCGAGTCGGAGTCGATCCTGCGCCGGTTCACCCGCGGTGGCCCGAAACACCCCACCTATCAGGCCCTCGAAGAGTTGGGCGGGCGGTCCGCACGATCTTCGCCTGTGACTATCCGGCGTCCGAGGAACTGCGGCGGGAGATCAACAGCGGGTTGCAATACCCTTCTGCTACAAGCCGTTCTAGAGGATCCGCAGTTCCACGACCTGGTCGGCGAGCACGAACGCCGCGCCCTGAGTCCGCTGTTCTGGTCCAACATCAATCCTTACGGACGATTCCGCCTCGACATGAACACCCGCCTGGACTTGGACCGATCACCTGCGGCGTGACGTCGACCAGGACCTTGCCGACCGCGCCGCCTTCGACTGCCCGGTGGGCGTCCGCGGTGCGGTGGAGGGGAAAGCGGACCAGGGGCAGGCCGTGTTCCTCGCCGACCGGCAGGGCGCCGTCGTGGACGGCGGCGGCGACGTCCGCGACGGCCGCGGCGCGGGCGTCGGGACCGGCGGTGTAGAGCACTATGAACTGCATGCGGGTGTTGCGCACCATGTTCTGCGGCACGTTCAGTTCGACCGGATGACCACCGTCGTTGGCGTAGGTCGAGATGGTGCCGCGTGGCCGCAGCACGGCCAGGTCCAGGGCGAGGTTCGTGCCGAGTGCCACCTCGGCGACGATGTCCACGCCGTCAGCGGCGATCGCGCGGATCTCGGCGGCGGGGTCGCCCTCGCGGTAGTTGACCACGTGGTGGGCGCCGGCGGCGGTGGCCAGGCGTGCCTTCTCGGGGTTGCTGACCGTGCTGATCACGGAGGCACCGGCCCAGCGAGCGAGCTGGATCACCGCGTGCCCGACCGCGCCGGCCCCGCCCGCGGCGAGCACCACTTTGTCCGCCAGCGCGCCGGGCCGCAGCCGGCGCGGTCCGTCTTCGGCGACGGTGAGTGCGCGGTGCGCGGTCAGTGCGGGAACACCGAGGGCGGCGCCGACATCGAAACCGGCCTCGTCCGGTAGTGGCACGGCCTGCCCGGCCGGTACGACGGTGACTTCCGCGGCGGTGCCGGTCGGTCGGCCCGCTGCGGCCATGAACAGCCACACCCGTTGTCCGACCCGGCTCCGATCGACCCCCGCACCGACAGCGTCGATCACACCGGCACCGTCCAGGTGCGGGGTGATCTCCGGGAACGCCATGGCCTGGCCGGCGCGGGCCTGCCAGTCGGCAGGGTTGACCGCGGACACGGCCACTCGGACGCGGACCTCGCCGGGACCGGGCACGGGCGGTTCACGATCGACGAGTTGGAGAACGTCGGGACCGCCGTTGTCGCGGTAAACGACGGCCTTCACGACGCCGCGCCGATCGCGATGTTGCTGGAGCGGGACTCGACGGCGTCGAGGGTGGCCAGTGTGTGCGCGTCGAAAGTGATCTCGCCGGCCGCCATATTGATCTCGAGGTGGGCGGGGTCGCCGGTGCCGGGGATGAGCAGGATATTCGGCGCATGGTGCAGCAGCCAAGCAAGACCGACCTGGGCCGGGGTCACCTCCAGGGACTCGGCGACGGCCTGCACGGCCGGCTCATCGACGACCTTGGGCAGGCTCGGGAATCCTCCGCTGAGTGGGAAGAACGGCACCCACGCGATGCCCTCGGCTGTGCACAGCCGCAGTGTGTCCTCGTCGTCACGGGAGACGAGGCTGTAGGCGTTCTGCACGCAGGCGATGCCGGCCGGCAGGGCGCGGCGCAGACCGTCGAGGGTGACGCTGCTCAGTCCGATCGTGCCGATCTTGCCCTCGTCACGCAGGGCGGTCATGGTCGCCAGCTGGTCGTCGAGGTCGACCACCTGGTCGCCTTCGGGACGCAGTCCGGGGCCGGTATCCAGGCGTCGCAGGTTGACCACCGGGAGTTGGTCGACCCCGAGGCTGCGCAGGTTGTCCTCGACGCTGGCCCGCAACTGTGCGGGCCGCTGCGCGATCCGCAGCGGCACAGGCCCGGCAGGGTTGGGGTCGGCGCCGATTTTGGTCACGACCAGCACGTCGTCCTCGGGGCGCAGGGCCTGGCGGATCACGGCGTTGGCGAAGCCGAAGCCATAGAACTCGGCGGTGTCGACATGGTTGACACCCAGCTCGACGGCCCGCCGGAGCAAGGCGACGGCCTCGTCGTGGCGGTCGTGCAGCCGCGGGAGCTGGGCCGCGCCGTAGCCGATCCGGGATATGGAGCGGCCGGCAAGGGAAGCGGTGGTGTTGATGACGAGTCTCCTTGGTCGGTGGCGGTGTGATGCCCCACCTTATAGACTTGTAATGACAGATTTCAATAGTTGTCAGCCGGGCGACAGTATTTGACAGCCGACTCGGTGGCGACATAGGTTCGCGAGGCTGATGACGTGACCAGCGGAGAAGGAGGCCCGGATGCGCGGGGAGCCGCTCGACGCGGAGACGATCGTGTCGGCGACTGAGGAGCTGCTGCGCCGACACGGTCCGGACAAGACGACTGTGCTCGACGTCGCACGGCAGCTGGGCGTGAGCCACGGCAGCGTGTATCGGCACTTCGCATCCAAGTCCGCGCTGCGCGAGGCCGTGATCCGGCGCTGGCTCGACCAGGTGCGAAACGAACTTGCCATCGTGGCGCAGAACTCCGAACTTCCTCCGGCCGAGCGGTTGCGTGCACTGCTCACCACTATGTTCGCCATGAAATGGGCGAAAGCGGGGGCGGACCCGGAGCTGTTCGCCACCTTCGGAGTGCTTGCAGCCGAACACAGCGTCGTGTCCAGCGACCATGTCGGCTTCCTGCTCGCCCAATTGCGGGACATCATCATCGACGGTGTCGTCGCCGGCGACTTCGTTGCGGGCGAGCCGGAAATAATCGCACGGGCCGTCCTGAACGCGACGAGCCGCTTCCACGATCCGACACACGCCGCGGAATGGGACTCCCCCGAGACCGAAGCGGAATCCACAGCGGTCGTCTCACTCATCCTCGACGGCCTCCGGGCCCGGTGACGTCGGACAACTGGCATCAGCGTCCGGATACGAACGTTCACGAGACACTCTGGGCTGCTGAAGATTCCCGCAGGTCGGATCCCGCCAAATCGGTAAAGGTTGCCGTGTCCGCGCCAACGTCAACCTGTCGAGGGTTCGCAATGCACTCCGCGCCATGCGAATCGGCTACGGGCGGGTCTCCACCCGCGACCAACACCCCGAAGCTCAACACGACGCGCTCACCGCCGCCGGATGCAAGCAGATCTTCATCGACAATGCCTCCGGCAAACTCGCCTCCCGCCTCGAACTGAGCAAGGCGCTGCTGGTGGCCAACCGGCCCGAAGACCAACTCGTGGTCACCAAACTCGACCGGCTCGGCCGCTCCCTCGAGCACCTGATCGAGCTGTCCAAGGCGCTGACGGAGCGGGGTGTGGATCTGGTGGTGCTCGATCAGGGCATCGACACCTCCACCGCTGTCGGGCGCATGTTCTTCCAAATCCTCGGCGCGATAGCCGAATTCGAGCACGCGTTGATGTCCGAGCGCACCCGTGACGGGTTGGCCGCAGCCCGCGCCCGCGGCCGCAGCGGCGGGCAGAGACCCACACTCGGCCCTCGGCAGGTGCAGCTGGCGAGGCAGATGTACGACGAACTCGACGAACGCGGCAAGCGCCGCTACACCGTCGACCAGATCGCCGCCGAATTCGGCGTCACCCGCCCCGCTATCTACCGGCACCTGGGAAAATCACGCCAGTAGTCCTACTTTGCACTTCCTGACAGCTCCAGGATTCCTGGGCCGTGAAGTTGTGGATTGTTGGAGTCGTCTGCACCGGCGGCGGGCGGGCTCCTGGTGCGCGTGAAGGGGACTTCGAACACCGTTGTGCCCGAACCCGCCTGCACCACGGTGCTTTTGGCTCAAAGTCGTCTGCACGGAGAGACTGCCCTGCCCAGTCCCCCGGAGCCCAACGGGTCGTGAGTGTCAGGCCTGCGCCTCGGCTTTGGCCAGCCACTTGTCGCGTGCGCTGAGCAGCAGCGCGCCGAAGCTGTCGTGGGGCAACAGGTCTCCGCCGTCGCCCGCCCACCACTCGTAGGCCCGCCACTCGCCGTCGGCACCGATGTGGTCCGCGCTGAGCACCCAGAAGTCGCCCTGGTTGGAGTCGGTGGAGATCAGTACGCAACGTCTGAGTTCGGACTCCAACTCGGGGAAGTCCATGTCCGAGAACCACGCGGACCACATCTCGGGGTCCGCCTCCGGGTACCACCCGATCGCGTCGACCCGCCGCAGCGTGCCCGCGTTGGTCGGCATCTCGGCCCAGCCGTCGCTGACCAGCAGGAAGTTCCGGTAGCTGGGCGGCAGCGGGACGCTGAGCCGCTGTTCGGCGGCGCGGACCGCGTCCTCACCCGCGGGCTGCGTGCCGGGCCATTCGGTGCCGGGAGCGGTCAGGAACTCACGCCATTCGGGGACGGTCACGGGCGCGGACATGTGCGTGCTCCATTCGTGGTGGCGGTGCGCACCGGATCGTAAGAGATATGTCGGTCCCACGTGCGTTGTCGTCGGAGAAGAACGCGCAGTCGGCTTCGAAAGGCGACGCCAGTCCGGTTCTTCCTTCTCACCCACTACGTCCCAAAGAACAGTCCTGACGCCGGGCGCGCGGGCAAGACCATACTCTCCCGGATAGAGCCCGCCAGTTAGTAGTGCGAGAAGACCGCCACTTTCCGCCGCGAGTCATAGACCAGAGATTCCTCGCCGACCCGTCGAGTGTCGGAAAAACGATCGATTCCCAACACTCTCTCGTCGCTACGACGAGGGCGCTGATGTCACCGCGACTGGCGGCCAATCCTGGGGCTCAACATTGTCGGGTTTCAGGGAGAGGTCCGCAGACCAGTCGAAGACCGGCTCCGGTGGCCCCCATCGTTTGGGGTCGGCGAACGAGATGCGATGTACGCCGAAGTCCACTTCCTCGAATGTGGTGGTGCTGGAGAAAATCGCGCCGTTGAACTCGGCGGTGCGGGGAAACGTCGCTCGGTTGAACCGGGCGATGCCGGAAAACATCGCTTCGCCGAACTCGGCAGTGCCGGTGAAGGTTGCGCGGTCGAACTGTGCGTTGCCGGTGAAGGTCGTGTGGTTGAACCCGGCGGTGTCGGAGAAGGTCACGCGGTCGAACTGTGCGTTGCGGGAAAAGGTCGCGCTGTCGAACAAGGCGATGTCGGAGAAGGTCACGCGGTCGAACCGTGCGTTGCGGGAAAAGGTCGCGCTGTCGAACAAGGCGATGTCGGAGAAGGTTGCGCCGATGAACCGTGCGGTGTCGGAGAAGGCTGCGCCGACGAACCCGGCGGTGTCGGAGAACGTTGCGCGGTCGAACCCGGCATCCTCGGAGAAGGTCGCGCCGTTGAACCCGGCGGGGTCGGAGAACGTTGCGCGGTCGAACCCGGCGGGACCGGAGAACGTCGCGCTGTCGAACCTGGCGGGGCCGGAGAACGTGGCGTCGTTGAACCCGGCGGTGTGGGAGAACGTGGCGTCGTTGAACCCGGCCGTGCGGGAGAAGGTTGCGCCGTCGAACCGTGCGTTGCGGGAGAAGATCGCGCCAGCGAACCGTGCGTTGCCGGAAAAGGTTGCGCAGTCGAACAAGGCGGTCTCGGAGAAGACCGCGCCACCGAACCGTGCGTTGCCGGAAAAGATCGCGCCGCTGAACAAGACGGTGCCGGAGAAGGCCGCGCGCTGGAAGTCGACGTCTTCGAGGTAGGCAGTGCGGAAGTCGAAATCGTTTGCCGACCAGCTGTACTCGGCTTCCGGCCGCAGATGAGCGGCGATGACACGAACGATGGTGGCGCGGACTTCGCGGTCGTTGTTGCGGTACTCGTGATGTTCCTCGACCTTTCCCGGGTCATCGAGGTCATCCCCGACGCGGGGGTTGGGGATGGTGACCACACGTTTGGTTCGGCCGCTATTGCCGTGTGCAGCGTCATAGGGCAAGCGGAGGTACCCGCACAGCACGTCGATGCACTGCTGGCGGCGCAGGCCGCGGGATTCATCGGCGACGCCGGCCATCGCGTACACCCCGGCGATCCGGACCGCGACGTCGGTGGAGCCGAGCTGCGCGGCGGCGGCGCCGAATCGCTCGACGAACCGGCCTTGCTCGAGATCGCGCTGACGGCGGTAGGCGACTACCAGAGCGACGACACCGCCGACGCCGGCGACCACGGTCAGCGACAGCTTGGTCAGGTCGATCGGCGCCGCGGACACGGTGCTGGTCTTGATGTACCGATGCAGTACCCAATACGCCGAGGCCGCGAGCGCGGCCCCAAGCACCAGCGCGCCGATGATCGACCCCAACAGTCCGTTCGTCGCCATACGGCGCCCGGCCTTCTGTACAGACCGAATCGTCCTCCGTGCTGCGTGTGCGATCCGAGTGCCTCGCTGTCTACCTGCCACCGCACGATTCTCGCGAAAAAAGCACCGGCGCACCGGTGTTTACGAACGAGATCAGATTCCGCGACAGGCGACGTGCAGGTCGGCGCCGCCTGCGCGCGGTACCCGTCAGGCTGTCTCGAATCCAAGGATTCGAGACAGGGAACCCTTCGGTACGAAGGTGACCGGCGGCTCGCGATGATGGACCAATGCAACTCGACAACGTCGACATCGACTGGGTGAGGGAGACGCTGGCAACCTTCGTCAGCGAAACGAAGGCGAAGAACAAGTCCGGGAACGGACTAGTCACCTCTCAAACGTCCCCTCAGTGTGGGCGCGACCGGGCGATCGCACTGACCGAAGTGGTGCGGCCGATCCTGCAACGCCTGTACCCGGAGTGGATTTCGGAGAACTCCACCAGCAGGTACGACGAGTTCCGTGCCGAACGCGATGCTTCCGCGCGGCTGCTGGCCCGTCTCGCATCGCGCGAGGAGGTGATGTCCCGACTCGGTGGTGGCGACACGTCGCCGCAGATCGCGGCCTCGAGCCTGCATCCGCTGATTTGGAGCGCCGCATCGGCGCAGTGGTCCACCGGTCACCGGCACGAGGCCGTGCTGGCCGCCGCGAAGGCCGTGAATTCGCATCTGCAGGCCAAGGTTGGCCGCCGCGATGTGTCCGAGACCGACCTGATCAAACAGGCGTTCAGCGACAAGGCTCCCGAAAATGGCAAACCTCGGCTGGGCTACGACGAGATTCCTGACGACAAAACACGAAGCTCGATGCGCCAAGGCGTCATGGACTTCGGATCGGGATGCTTCGCAGCGATTCGCAACCCCATCGGCCACCGGCCGAACGAGGAGATCGAACTGACCGAACAGAGCGCGCTAGAACGGTTGTGCGCACTGAGCTTGCTCGCTCGCTGGATCGACCAGGCCGAGATCCACACGGTCGAATAGGACGCGCGTCCCCTAGCGTCCGCGAACGTTCACTTATTGCGGAGGAACTCCGTCATCACGGAGTGGCCGTTGTTGCCTGATCATCAATGATTCGGTTGGTGAGTTCGATAGTGGACAGGTACATCCAAAAGACCCAGTCCAAGTAGTAATCAGGGTAATCGCGGTGCTGGTCAGCCTTGTTGTGCCGAAGGTCGTACTTGTTCGCGATCATATACAAGGGCTCGCTGTCAGCCCCGTTCAGAGCGCTTTGAACGACGTTGTATCGCCGTCGTTCGAGTGCTCGATAAAGCAACGAGATGGCGGCGCGCTTGTCACTGCGGCCAGCCGATCGGCTGCGGAACAGGGAGATTGCGCGCTGTACATCGTCCGCGTCGTGCTCCTTGTCGTTGGGGCGTGTAGCGAGCGCGTCCAACAGCTCAGCTCGACCGCTGTCTGGTGGAGTGCTGACCAGCGTTCCGACGTCTGGCCCAGGGCCGGCGAGCCGAAGGCCAATCTCACTTTGCTCAAGAATCTTGTTCATACGCCACCGGTAGACGGTTTGGCCCACCTCGACGTCGTAGTCGTAGTAATGCCGACAGGACTGGTTCCAGTCGGCTTCGTGCCACGAGTTGTGCCGAGGTCTGGCTGCGTGGTCGTGAAGGTATTCGACCACGTCGTAGAACAGACCCTCGTCATGGCCGCCGGTCCAGACGGAGCCGGTGAAGTGATCCGCCTCCATCGGCCACTGGAAGGGCTCGACCTCCAGTCGACTGCTGAGCGCTTCGGCTGGCCCCGGTTCACGAGACGTATCAAGGCATTCCACGCCAAACAGGCCATCGAAATACCCTGCCAGGTCGAGGTCGTGGATCAACGCGATCATTCGCGCGATGGCTTTGGCCTGCGTCAGCGGCTGTCCGCTTGGGACTTGCTGTCCGCTCTCTGTACAAGGAGCGGACAGGGAGCGGGTCTTCCCGAAGGTGTTCGTGATCGCGCATGAGGTCACGAAGGAATAGATGCTGGTCAGTCATGCCTGCGGGAGGATTCCCATCAGACGGACGCTGGGTCCCGGGGACCTCCAGAAACGCAGTGCGAGGTCCGCGCCGCTGATGTTCCGTGACAAAAGCGTCGGTTAACAGCAGCTCGCAGGCACCACTCCACTGCTCAACACTCAACACGAAGCGCTCGTTGAGGAGGCGGGCAGCTTCCTTCGCGAACAGCTCTCGCGGCCACACCAACTGATAGGGCGGACTGGACAGGATCTGCTGTTGCACTGCGCCATTACCAAGTGGGCACCCGGGTGAACCCCTACAACAACACAGCCGCGCCTGCCCGTGGTAAGGCTGAATGTCACCGTGACCGCGCCATCATCACGGCCTGTCCTGGCATCGCAACCTGTGGCCCCGGCGCGGCTACAGGGCCGTCCGCGCGCTGCCCGGCAAGTAAGCCGATCTCCTGCCAGGGCACTGACCGCCGACTACTGGGCACCGGCCTGTACGTGTCGTCGGTGGATCACCCGACTCGATATGCCCGCCTTCATGCCGCGCCGGTTGCGGATGCTGCCGTGACTGGCCGATGCCGCCGGATTTCGAGCGCCTCCAAGCCCTATCCCGTTCGGGGACAGGGCCGGGGGCGTATGTCCGTGAGGCTGGGGTCGATGCCCTATTCGGATACGGCGGTGTTGTGGCGGCGGCGTGCGATCTCGTCCAGGGCGGGGGCGAGTTTGGTGCCGATGAGTGCGGTGACGTCGTCGTGGGGTTGGAAGCGGCGGGTGTAGGAATCACGCAGGACCCGGGAGGTGTTGCCGAGTTGGTCGGCGACTTTGGTGACGTCGAGCCCGGCTGAAATGCCTTCGTTGCCCACGTGTTTGCGCAGACTGTGCGGGGTGACCCCGTCGGGGAGCCCGAGCGCGGCGGCGAGCCGCCGCCAGCGTGCGCCCATGGTTTTCAGGTTGCGGGGCCCGCCGTCGTCCAGATCGAAAAACAACAGGTCCTCGGGCCAGTCGGCGTTGTCCGGGCGCGGCGGGAGCCCAGCTTTCAACCGGTTTTTGCGGATCTCGCGGCGGACGGTCGCCGATCGGCGTGTCCGGGCGGCGAGCAGGTCCAGCACCGGTTGCGGCAGTTGCACCGGTTTGGCGGCGAACTTGCCCTGGTGCAGATCCTCGGCGTGCGGGGCAGTGTATTCGATCCACACCTGTGCGCGGTTGTCCCGTGTGCGGACCGCGCCGCGTGGGGTCAGGATGCCGGTGGCGAAGTCGATGTCCGATTCACACACGCCCAGGCTTTGCCCGAGTCGCCATCCGGTCGCGGCGACGAACACCACCCAGTCGGCCAGATCGTATAGCTGGCAATACTCCGCGACGGTAGGAACCCGATGTTTCGATCCCCCTTTGCCCGGCCGCTTGTCCAGCGTGGGGCACGGTGCGTTCGAGGTCCACACGTCGATCAGGAGTTGCTCCACCATCGGGGTGTCGATGAACGCGGCACCGCCCCGGCGGCGTGAGAAGTTGGCGGGTTTGGGCAGCACCGCTTCGCGGACCGGGTTGCCTGGGGGGAGCACGCCGACGCGGATGCAGTACCGGAACATCCCGGACAGGATGTTCTCCTTCAGCCGCGGCCGTCCCCGCCGCCGCCACCGCAACGACCGACAACACGCCGTCGCCGGT
>CBJNFW010000244.1:0-13117 GCA_966435935.1 uncultured Nocardia sp. | reverse complement strand
CGCGTCGGCCAGCCGCCGCAGCGCATCCGCCTCGAGCAGCAGCGAATGCGCCATATTGTTCGCGCCGTCGCCGAAATAGGCCACGGTGCGACCGGCCAGACCGCCCTTGCGCTCGGTGAGGGTCAGCAGATCGGCCAGCACCTGGCAGGGATGGAATTCGTTGGACAGTGCGTTCACGACGGGAACCGTTGCGGCGGAGGCCATCTCGTCCAGCCGGGACTGCTCGAAGGTGCGCCACACGATCGCGTCGACGTAGCGCGAGAGCACCCGGCCGGTGTCCGCGAGGGTCTCCTCCCGGCCCAGCTGAGTGGTCCGGCCGTCGACCACCACCGCGTGCCCGCCGATCTGGGCGATGCCCATCTCGAAGGAGAACCGGGTCCGAGTGGAGTTCTTCTCGAAGATCACCCCGACCCCGCGCGGGCCCTCCAGCGGCCGCCGCGAGAACGGCGCTGCCTTCAGTTCCGCTGCCAGCGCCAGGATTTCGGCCTGTTCGGCCGGGCTGACGTCGTCGTCGCGTAGGAAGTGGCGGATGCTCACTTGTCCCCCTTCTCCAGGGTGGTGTGCTGCTCCAGGGCGGTGTCCAGGATGCCGGGCAGGTCCGACAGCAGGCTGCCGGCTTGAGTCTCGGTCAAGATCAGTGGCGGCGCCAGCCGGATGACGTCGGGCTTGGCCGGATTCACCAGATAGCCCTGCGCGCGGGCGGCCGATTCCACCTGCGCGGCAGCCGGGCGATTCAGCTGGATGCCGATCAGCAGGCCCGCACCGCGCACATGGTCGATCAGCGGATGTCCGAGCTCGTCGATGCCGTCGATCAGTTTCTTGCCGACCGTCTCCACGTTGTGCAGCAGATCGTCCCGCTCGATGGTGCGCAGCACGGCCAACGCCGCCGCGGCGCAGACCGGGTTACCGCCGAAGGTGGTTCCGTGCAGGCCGGGGGTGAGCAGCTCCGCCGCGCGGCCCTGCGCGAGCACCGCGCCGATCGGCAGACCGCCGCCCAGTCCCTTGGCCAGGGTGATCACGTCGGGCACCAGACCCGCGGCCTGGTGCGCGTAGAAATGGCCGGTGCGGCCGATACCGGTCTGCACCTCGTCCAGGATGAGCAGCGCGCCGTGTTCGGCGGTGATCGCGCGGGCGGCGGCCAGATAGTCCGGCGGCGGCACCACGACCCCGCTCTCGCCCAGCATCGGCTCCAGGAATACCGCAGCGGTGTCCGAATCGACCACGGCGGCAAGGGCTTCCACGTCGCCGTAGGGGATGTGCCGCACACCCGGCGGCATCGGTTCGAACGGCGCGCGCTTGGACGGCTGGCCGGTCAGCGCGAGCGCGCCCATGGTGCGGCCGTGGAACGCCTCCTCGCAGGCGACGATCTTGGATCGCCCGGTCAGCCGCGCGATCTTGAACGCCGCCTCGTTCGCCTCGGTGCCCGAATTGCAGAAGAACGCCCGCCCCGCACCATCGCCGAAATGCGCCAGCAGCCGCTCGGCGAGTTCGAGCACCGGTTCGCTGGCATACAGGTTCGAGACGTGCCCGAGCGTGTTCAACTGCGTGGTCACCGCCTCGATGATCGCCGGATGGGCGTGCCCGAGGCTGTTCACCGCGATACCGCCGAGGAAATCGAGGTAGCGCTTGCCCTCGGCGTCGTAGAGTTCCGCGCCCGAACCACGCACCAGCGCGATCGCGGGCGTGCCGTAGTTGTTCATCAGCGAGGCGGACCAGCGCTGCCGAATGTCCTGAGTACTCATAGGTTTTCCGTGCCCTCCTGCGGCGCGTCGGCCGGCGGTGGGGTCGAAGGGGAGATCATCGTGCCGATCCCCTCCCCGGTGAACAGTTCCAACAAGACCGCGTGCGGCACCCGCCCGTCGATGACGTGCGCGCTCGGCACACCGCCGCGCACCGCGCGCAGACAGGCCTCCATCTTGGGCACCATGCCCGAATCCAGCGAGGGCAGCAGCTCGGCCAGCGCATCGGCATCGATATGCGTGGTCAGCGAGGACCGGTCGGGCCAATTCGTGTACAGCCCTTCGACATCGGTCAGCACGACCAGTTTCTCCGCGCCCACCGCGGCGGCCAGCGCTCCCGCGGCGGTGTCGGCGTTGACGTTGTGCACCACGCCGTCCACGTCCGGGGCCAGGGTCGACACGACCGGGATGCGGCCCGCCCGCACGATGTCCTGCACCGCGTCGGGATTCACCGCGGTGACATCGCCGACCAGTCCGATATCGGTTGTCTCACCGTCGATTTCGAGGGTGCGGCGGGTCGCGGTGAACAGCCGCGCGTCCTCACCGGAGATGCCGACCCCGTACGGGCCGTGCGCGTTGATCAGGCCGACCAGCTCCCGGCCGACCTGGCCGAACAACACCATGCGGGCGACGTCCAGCACCTCGGGTGTGGTGACCCGCAGGCCGCCGCGGAATTCGCCCTCCAGGCCCAGGCGCTTCAACATCGCGCTGATCTGCGGTCCGCCGCCGTGCACCACGATCGGATGTACGCCGACCGTGCGCAGGAAGACCATATCGGCGGCGAAGGCGCGTTTGAGGTCCTCGTCGATCATCGCGTTGCCGCCGTATTTCACCACCACGACGGTGTCCCGGAATTTTTGCAGCCAGGGCAGCGCGTCGGCGAGCACATGCGCCTTGTCCAGTGCGGAGAGTCCGGCCAGGGCGGCGGGAATCGATTGGCCCACAACGGGATCGGTCTTGTTCATGAGCTGTACGCCGAGTTCTCTTCCACGTACCCGTGCGACAGGTCCGTGGTGCGGATGGTGGCCTCGCCGTCGCCCAGATCCAGGTCGATCACGACGTGGATATCCGCGCCGGACAGATCGACATCCCGCGCACCCGGCGCGCCCGTTCCGCCGACGCACACCGGACTCCCGTTGAACGACACCGAGATTCGATCGGGATCCAGCTCGATCGGCGCGATGCCGATCGCGGCCAGCACTCGGCCCCAGTTCGGATCCGAGCCGAAGAACGCGGTCTTGACCAGCGAATCGCGGGCGACCGCGCGGGCACCCGTCAGCGCCTGATCCTCGTCCACCGCGCCGCGCACGGTGACCAGCACCCGCTTGGTCACCCCCTCCGCGTCGGCCATGAGCTGCGCGGCCAGATCGTCACAGACGGCCAGAACCGCCGCGTCCAGGTCCTCCTGTGCGGGCGTGACCTCGCTCGCCCCGCTGGCCAGCAGCAGTACGGTGTCGTTGGTGGAGCACGAGCCGTCGACGTCGAGGCGGTCGAAGGTGCGCGAAGTCGCCTTGCGCAGAGCCGAATCCAGCTGCTCCGGCGTGGCCACGGCGTCGGTGGTCAGCACCACCAGCATGGTGGCCAGCGACGGCGCCAGCATGCCCGCGCCCTTGGCCATGCCGCCGACGTTCCACTTGTCGTGATGGTGGTACGCGGCTTCCTTCGGCACGGTGTCGGTGGTCATGATGGCGTGTGCGGCATCGGTTCCGCCGGATATCCCACCGGCCATCTCGTGCACGATCTCGGTCACACCCGGAATCACCTTGTCCATCGGCAGCCGGTCGCCGATCAAACCCGTCGAGCAGACCGCGATCTCGCCCGCGCCGGTCTCGGTTCCCCAGTTGCTCAACGCCTTCGCCAATTCCTCGGCGGTGGCGTGAGTGTCCTGGAAGCCGCCCGGTCCGGTGCAGGCGTTCGCACCGCCGGAGTTCAGGATCACCGCGCGCAAACGACCGCCGGTCAGCACCTGCTGCGACCACAGCACGGGCGCGGCCTTGACCTTGTTGCGGGTGAACACCCCGGCCGCCGCGCACTCCGGTCCCTCGTTGACGACCAGGGCCAGATCCGGTTTACCGCTCACCTTGATCCCGGCGGCGATCCCGGCCGCACGGAACCCCAGCGGGGCGGTCACGCCCTGGGTCCGGACCAATTTGTCGCTGGATGTCACGGTGCCACTCCTACGGTGGGGAGTCCGGCGGTCTCCTCGTAGCCGACCGCCAGATTCATCGATTGCACCGCGGCGCCCGCGGTGCCCTTGGTCAGGTTGTCGATCGCGCCGATGACGACCAGCAGGCCGGCGTCGGCGTCCACGGCGACCTGCAAGGTCACCGCGTTGGAACCGAGCACCGAACCGGTCTGCGGCAGTTGCCCTTCGGGCAGCAGATGGACGAAGGGCTCATCGGCGTAGGCCTTCTCGTAGACCGCGCGGGCCTGCGCGAGATCCACTCGCGTGGGCGCGGTGCAGGTGGCCAGGATGCCGCGCGGCATCGGCGCGAGGACCGGGGTGAACGAGACCGAGATATCGGCTCCGGCACAATCGAATTCGCGCCCCTCGGCGGCGCTCGCGGCCGCCGCCTTCAGATTCTGCGCGATCTCCGGGGTGTGCCGGTGCGCGCCGGCGATGCCGTAGGCGCGCACGGAACCCATCACCTCCGAAACCAGCAGCGCCACATCGGGTTTGCGGCCCGCGCCGGATGCTCCACTGACCGCGACGATGTTCACCGTCGGCTCGACGATTCCGGCGGCGACCGCCGGAGCCAGCGCCAGGGTGGACACCGTGGGGTAGCAGCCCGGCACCGCGATGCGGGTCGCGCCGCGCAACCGCTCGCGCGCGCCCGGCAGTTCGGGCAGACCGTAGGGCCAGCTGCCCGCGTAGGGTGTCTTGTAGTACTTCTCCCACACCGCCGCGTCGGTGAGCCGGAAATCCGCGCCGCAGTCGATGATCACGGTGGATTCGGGCAGTGCGGTGGCGATCGCCGCCGACTGGCCGTGCGGCAGGCCGAGGAAGACGATGTCGTGCCCGGCCAGGATCTCCGGCGTCGTCTCGGCCAGCACTCGATCGGCCAGGGGCAGTAGATGCGGCTGCGACTCCCCCAGCGGCGTGCCCGCGTTGGATCCGGCGGTCAGCGCCCCGATCTCGAGGCGCCCACTTCGGTACGCCGGATGCCCCAGCAGCAATCGCAGGACCTCACCGCCCGCGTATCCGCTCGCACCAGCCACCGCGACCCGCAGTACGGGCCCACTCGAGGTATCCGCCATGTGATGATTATGCACGATCATGCAATCCCATTCATAGCGGGGTCTGCGGGAAAATATTTGCTTCACGCGAACAAGTAATTTAGTGTTGTTTCATGCAAGCAAATAAGTCCCAGATCGCCGACCTGGTTCGCACCGTCTCCCAGTTCGCCGAGGCCAACCGGCAGGGACAGGCACGGATGTTCGACCCGGTCCGGCTGGGCGTCCTGCAGTTGGCCGTCGAGCACGGCCCGCTGCGGGCGGGCGAGGTCGCCGAGCGGCTGGACGCCCTGCCCTCCTCCATCACCCGGCACATCCGGGCGCTGGCCGAGGCCGAACTCGTGATCACCGAGCCGGACCCGGCGGATCGTCGGGCGGTCCTGCTGATCGCCACCGACGCCGGCCGTGCGGAGTTGCGGCAGTTCCTCGACGTCGGTGAGCAGGTCTTCGGCGCGGTGATCGCCGAATGGTCCGCCGAGGACGTGGTCACGCTGACCCGGTTGCTCACCCGGCTGACCGAGGACTGGGCGCGGCACGGGGCCGAGCAGCAGCAGGCCGCCCGCAAGCGGCACCGGCCGTTCGGCTGGAGCCAGGGCTGAGCTGCTCCGAAAACCGTTCTCCCTGTTGGTAATCGATCAGGAATGGAAGTGAACATCATGTCCGCCAATACATCTGTGCGGGTGCTCATCGCCGGTGGCGGGATCGGCGGCCTGGCGCTGGCGCACGGGCTCCGCAAGGCCGGCATCGACGTCGCGGTGTACGAACGCGACCGGCACCGCACCGACCGGCTGCAAGGCTTCCGCATCCACATCAGCCCGCGCGGCAGCCGGGCCCTGCACGAACTACTGCCCGAACATCTCTACCGCGCGTTCGTCGAGCATTCCAACGCGGTCGAGTCCGAGATCGGATTCGGATTCGCCACCGAACAGATGAGTACCCTGCTCGAACTCGATCGCCAGACCATCGAAGGCAACCCGGCCGATGACGTCGATCGCAACTTCGGGGTCAGCCGCATCACCCTGCGCCAGGTCCTGCTGTCCGGCCTGGACGACGTGGTGCACTACGGCAAGGCCATCACCGGATACACCCAACTGCCCGACGGCCGCGTCGAGGCCCGGTTCGCCGATGGCACAACGGCCTTGGGCGACGTCCTGGTCGGCGCGGACGGCGGCACCTCGCGCGTGCGCGCTCAACTGCTCCCGCACGCCCAGCGCGTCGATACCGGAATCGTGGCCATCTGCGGCAAATACATGCTGACTGAGCAGAGTCGCCGCCGCCTGGCACCCCGGCTGCAGACGGCGCCGGTCAGCGTCATCCCACCCAGGGGGTGTGGCATGTTCGTCGCACCGCACGAATTCGGTTCCAGCGATGTGGCTTCCGGAACGATCGGCGGCAACGACGGTGCCGCGCAACTGTTCCCCGGCGCACTGTTCGACAACACCCGGCCCTATGTGCTGTGGAGCTACGCCGCGAAACGCAGCGACTACCCGGCCGATCTGGAAAGCTTGGCGCCCAGGGAACTTCAGGATCTCGCAGATCGGCTCACCGCCGACTGGTCGCCGCAGCTGCGCGAGCTGATCACCGGCTGCGACACCGAGACCGTCACCCTGTTGCCGATTCGCACCTCGGTTCCCGTCGGCCCCTGGGAGACGACCAACGTCACACTTCTCGGCGACGCGATCCACAGCATGACCCCGTTCCGAGGCATCGGGGCGAACGTCGCCCTGCGCGACGCCCAGGTGCTGACCGGCTCGCTCACCGCGGCGGCACGCGGTGAACGGCCACTGCTCCGAGCCCTGCACGAGTACGAGGCGCAGATGATCGGCTACGGCTTCGCCGCCGTACGCGCTTCCTTACAAGCCGCCGAGCAGTCCGTCTCGGACAGCCGCGTCTCGCGCACCATGGCCCGCACGGTCTTCCGGGTGGCCGGTGCGCTGCCTCCGCTGAAGCGAAAGATGTTCGGCGGCATCGGCAGCGAACCGGAACCGGCGCAGCGGTAGGTCGGGCGCGGTTCAGCTCACCAGGGCGAACAGTATCGCCGCGACCGCAAAACTCACCACCGACAACACGGTCTCGAGCACACTCCAGGTCTGCAGGGTCTGTTTCACCGACAGATTGAAGAATTTCGAGATCATCCAGAAGCCGCCGTCGTTGACGTGGCTCAGAATGATCGAACCCGCCGCGATCGCCATGGCGATCAACGCCAACGAGATCTGCGAGTAGCCGTGCCCGGCGACCAGCGGGCCGACGATGCCACCGGTGGTGACGATCGCCACGGTGGCCGATCCCTGGGCGATGCGCAGACCGCAGCTGATGATGTAGGCGAGCACGATCACCGGCAAACCGGCCTCGGACATGGTGTGCGCGAGCACTTTTCCGATGCCGGTGGCCGAGATGACCGCGCCGAAGAACGCGCCCGCACCGATGACCAGCAGCAGCATGCCCACGGGCCGTAGTGATTCGGCGGTCAGCACGCCCAGCTGCTGCACCGTCGAGCCGCGCCGCAGACCCAGGATGTAGAACGCGACCAGCACCGCGATCAACAGCGCGACAGCCGGATTGCCGAGAAATGTCAGCACCTCGAGCAGCGCGGACTTCGACTTCAGCAACTGGCTGCCGAAGGTCGCGCCCAGAATCAGCACCAGCGGAATCGCGATGATCGCTCCGATCAGTGCTACCGACGGGCGCCGAATCGCTTCGGCTTCGGCCGGTGCATCACCTTGTGCCGCGGCGTTGCGCGTGCCCCGTTCCGGTTCGGCGCCGTCGCCCGCGGGCCGCACCAGGAATTCCGCCGGAACGTCCACCACTACCCGCTTGCCGATGAAACTGCCCCAGACCAGGCCCGCCGCGATGAATCCCGGCAGGCCGCACACCAGGCCCATGATGATCAGCCAGCCCAGGCTGACCCCCATCAGCCCGCCGAGGGCCACCGGACCAGGATGCGGGGGAAGGAACGCGTGCGTCATGGACAGGCCGGCCACCATCGGCATCGCGTACAGCACCAGCGATCCACCGCCTCGCTTGGCCGCCACGTAGATCAGCGGGGCGAGGACGAAGATGCCGATATCGAAGAACACCGGGATACCGAAAATGAGACCGACCAACCCCATGGCGACGGGAGCGCCTTTGGGCCCGAACAGGTTCTGCAACTTCTCGGCCAGTACATCGGCGCCACCGGAACGTTCCAGGATCGCGCCGAGCACTGTGCCCAGGCCGATGATCACCGAAATATGTCCCAGAATCCCGCCGAATCCGGTCTCCAGCAGGGAATCCGAGGATTTCAGGGGCGTGCCGACGATCTTGGAGACCGGAAGTCCGGCCGCGAGCGCCAGGACCAGGCCGGTCAGTAGCAGGGCGATGAACGGCTCGAGTTTGAACCGGATGATCGCCACGAGCAGCACGACGATCGCCAGACCGCACAGTATCAGCAGTCCCGGTGTGGTGGTCCGCAGCCAGTCTACGGTGGCGGCCATACTTACCTCACTTCATGGATGAAACGAAAGATGCCGCCCGCGAGGCGATTTCGGACCATCGGCCCGCGGCGACATCGCCCGGTGCGACGACGTCGGTACCGGCCGTGACCGCCACCGCGCCATGCGCCAGGAATTCGGCGGCGTTACCGGCGTTGACACCGCCGGACGGGATGAACGCCGCATCGGGGAAAGGCCCCCGCAGATCCTTCAGATAGCCGGGTCCGAGCGCACGAGCGGGGAAGATCTTCACCGCCGCCGCACCCAGATCCAGCGCCGCCATCACCTCGCTGGGGGTGAACGCGCCCATCACGACCGGAATACCTTGTCGTGCGGCCACTTCCGCGACGATCGGGCGCAGCCCCGGGGTCACCAGGAATGCGGCGCCGCTGTCGATTGCCCGCTCGGCCTGTTCGCCGGTGAGCACCGTGCCCGCGCCGACCACCGCATCCGGCACGGCCGATGCGGCGGTCAGTGCGTCCAGCACGCCCGGTGTCGTGAAAGTCAGCTCGACCGTGCGGATCCCGGCACCCGACAACGCCTCGGCCAAGGCGGCCGGATCGGGTATCGCCTCGGCACGCACGACAGTGAGCACCCGGTCGGCGCGGATCACCCGCATGGCCGTGCTCGACGGCGCCGCCGCCGGATCGAAAATCATTTGTTCCGTTCGCCTTTCACGTCGGTACCGCCAGGCGTCATGCGCAGCGCGCGCCCGGCGAGAGTTCCGGTGGGCATGCCGCCGTCGATCGCGAATTCACCGTTCACCAACACGTGCGCGATCCCGCTCGCCGGTTGCTTGGGCTCCTCGAATGTCGCTGTGTCGCAGATCGTCTCGGGATCGAACAACACCAGATCCGCGGCGTACCCGGGGCGGATGAGGCCACGTTCGCGCAATCGAAGCCGCCGTGCGGGGCGTCCGGTCAGATGATGCACGCACTCCTCCAACCCCAGCACGCCCAGTTCGCGCACGTAACGGCCGAGGTATCGCGGAAACGCGCCCCACGCCCGCGGATGCGGCCGATCTCCGACGAGCAACGCGTCGGTGCCGCCCATGTGCCGGGCGTGCCGCATGATGGCACGCACATTCTCCTCGTGCCCGACGTGTTGCAGGATCGTGGTGGCCAGGTCGTCCCGCAGCAGCAGCTCGAAGAAGGTCTCCACCGGAGAAACCCCCTCAGCCGCAGCGATATCCGCGATCGTCCGGCCGACGTACCGGCTCAGGCCGGGATTCGCGACGCCGCTGATCTGGATGGTCTCCCAGTCGACGGTGACTCCGTGGCAGCCATCCGAACCGCGCACGGTGACATCGGCGGTGATGCGCGACAGGTCATTCGGATCGGTCAGGCGCGATAGCGTCGCGTCCGGCCCGCCCGAGGACGCCCAGCTCGGCAACAGCGCGGACAATGTGGTCGCCCCGGGCAGGTACGGGTAGGTGTCCAGGCTGATATCGCAACCCCGGTCCAGCGCGTCGTCGATCATGGCGAGCAATTCCGCCGCGCGCCCGGCGTTCACGCCGAAATTCATCGTGGCGTGGGTCAGGTGGACCGCGCAGCCGGTCGTGCGGGCCAGATCGATCATCTCGGCATAGGCGTCGAGCGCTCCGGCACCGTAGGATCGGGTGTGCGGCGCGTAGAAACCGTCCGCCGCCGCCACGACCTCGCACAGTGCCGCCAATTCCGCCGCGTCGGCGTACATTCCGGGCGGATAGGTCAGGCCGCTGGACATCCCGGCCGCTCCCTGCGCGAGTCCCTCGGCCAGGATCGCGCACATCCGGTCGATCTCCCGCGGCGTCGCCGGACGTTGTTCGGAGCCGACGACGAGCAGCCGCAGCGTGCCCTGCGGAACCAGATAGACCGCGTTGGGCGTGATCCCCGCGTCGAGCCGATCCAGATACTCCCCGACGGTGCGCCAGGAGAAGTTCAGGCCGGCGGGATTGCCGTTCCACCCGGCGATCTGACGACGCAGCACCGCCAGGGCGGTCGGGTCGACCGGTGCGTAGGACAGCCCGTCCTGCCCGATCACCTCGGTGGTGATGCCCTGACTGATCTTCGGGAAATGTCCCGGCTCGGTGAGCAGATGCAGGTCGGAGTGCGCGTGCATATCGATGAAACCCGGTGCCAGCGCGAGGTTCTCACCGTCGATGACCCGCTCGGCCCCGACGAGCGTGCCGGGGCCCGCGAGTTCGGTGATGCGTCCGCCCGCCACCGCGACATCACCACGGAAGCGGGGCGCACCCGTTCCGTCGACGATGTCGACTCCGCGAAACAGCAAGCTGCCCAACATATTCGCTGCCTCAGAAGAAGGTGTGCAGCAGGTCGACGACGCCCGGCCGGTCCGCGGCGGCGTCGTCGATCACCGGAATCAGCCGCCACTTGTCGAAGGCGGTACACGGATGCGAGAGCCCGAGCCGCACGACGCTGCCGATCGGTACCGCCCCGCCGGCGGGCAGACGCAGGAAGGCGTGCTGGTCGTTGAGCGCCGACACGTGTGCCCCCGCGGGCACATCCTCCTGCCCCTGGCCGCGCGAAACCCGTTGCGGTACCGGCATCCCCTCGTCGAACGGCAGGTCCCGTTTACCGGCGTCCAGCAGTGCGAGCCCCTCCTCCGGCCGCGAGACCGTGCGCGCCCAGCCGTGCATGGCCGAGCGCAGCGGGCGCTCGGCATGCTCGGCGCCCAGCGGCGAGATGCCGGCGTAGAAACCGTCGTCGTGGATGACGTACGCGCCCGAGCGCAGCACCACGGTGGTCGCCGGGCCACGCGAGCCGGTTTCGTCGGCCGATCCGGCGAGCCGATCGACCACCAGATCCTGATACGCACTGCCCCCGGCGGTGAGGATCGGCGGACGTTCGTAGAGTTCGGCGAGTTCGCGGTGCAGCCGGGCCAGGCTGTCGAGATAACCGCGCACCGCCGCGACGGCTCGATCCTCGCGGTCGTGTGCGAACGCTCCCTCGTATCCGCCGACGCCCGCGAGCTCGAGCCGCGCGGAGCGCCGCACCGCCGCCGCGACGGCCAGCGCTTCGCGCACATCGCGCGCGCCGGTGCGTCCACCGGGGCCGCCCAATTCGACCAGCACCGCCACGCGCACCCCCTCGGGCGCGTCGGCCAGATGCCGGTCCATCGTCTCGACCGTTGCCACACTGTCCACCCAGCTGTGGAATTCGAATTCCGGGTCGCGGGCGAGTTCGGCTGCGAGCCAGCGCAATCCGGCGGGGTCGACCAGCGCGTTGGCCAGCAGGATCCGGGCCACGCCGAACGACCGCGCCACCTGCGCCTGCCAGCCGGTGGCCAGCGTGATACCCCAGGCTCCGGCCGCGAGCTGCTCACTCCACAGCTGCGGAGACATGGTCGTCTTGCCGTGTGGAGCGAGCCGCATTCCGGCCGAGGCGGCCCAGTCGGCCATCAGCCGCGCGTTCGAGTCCAACGCGCCACGGTCCATGGTCAGCACCGGCGTCTGGAGATCATCGAGATGAGGTGTGCCGGAGAGGAATTCGCGCACGGTTCGGCCCCATGCCGACGGCGGCAGCGATTTGTGTTCCGGCCCCAGAACCCGCTCGTGCAGGGCCGCGACCATCGCGGTGTCGATGGGCGGTGCGCCGACGTTCGCCACGACACTCCTCTGATCAAATTCATGCAATCAAGCTATTGCGTAATATGCAACGCGAATTGCATATTGTGTTGACCCTGGTTATTCTGCACACGATGTCCGATTCCCGCAAGCGCACGGAGGAGATGAGTGTGATCCGTCCTATGCCGCCCCGAATACGGGCGGCCACGGTGGGCGAGGGACTCGCCGTACTCGTCGCGCGACCCGGCCCGCTCGAGGACTCCGCCGACTTCGAGCGCTCCGCGGGCGGAGCGGAGGTGAACGTCGCTACCGTTCTGACCCAGCTGGGGATCGGCACGGCGTGGATATCCCGAGTCGGCCGAGACGGGTTCGGCCGCTATCTGATTCGTCATCTGAGCGAGCGGGGGGTCGACACCTCCGCGGTCCACGTCGACCCCGCCCGACCCACGGGCCTGTACATCAAGGAGCGCGGCGGCGGTTCGGCACTGCCTACCGACCTGGCCGCGGGTGCGAGCCGAATGCTGTACTACCGCAGCGGATCCGCCGCCAGCGCCCTGTCCCCCGACGACCTGACCGCCGCCGCCGAAGTACTCGCGCCCTGCGAGCTGATCCATTTCACCGGCGTCACTACCGCACTGTCCCCGTCGGCGACCGAACTCACCGATGCGATTCTCGCGCTGCCCAGGCATGGCCGATTGATCAGCTTCGACCTGAATTTCCGTCCGGCACTGTGGATCCGGCGCGGCGAGGAGCCGGCGGACGTGCTGGCCCGGCAGATCCGCGCCGCCGATGTGGCCTTTCTGGGAGCCGACGAGGCGCAGGAGGTCTTCGGCACCGGCGATCCCGCCCGGCTGCGCGAGATGTTCCCGCAGCCGAGGCATCTGGTGGTGAAGAACAGCGGACATTCGGTCACCGGATTTCTCGGGGACGATCGGTGCGAGGCCCCGGCACTTCGCCTGCGGGTGACCGAGGCCATCGGTGCGGGCGACGCCTTCGCCGGCGGCTATCTGGCCGCGCTGTTGCAGGGCCGTCCGCACGAGCAGCTGCTGCGTTACGGGCACCTGTGCGCGGCCGCCGCACTCACCGGCACCGGCGACGTCGCCGAGCTG
>CBJNFW010000243.1:0-13156 GCA_966435935.1 uncultured Nocardia sp. | reverse complement strand
GGCGCGCACAAGGTGCCGCGCGGCGCGCTGAGCGGGCAGGTGACCGCCGTCGCGGCGGGGATGATCGTCGCGGCGCCACTGCTCGGCGAGCGGCGGCGCACGCGCCCCGGAGTGAACGGGTCGTCGAGGGCACCGGCCGTGCGGTGCAATACGTGGCCGACCGGCGCTGGGAGGTGTCGGCGACCGGGTTCTGGCAGCCGCATCGCGGTGCGGCGCAATGTTATTCGGATGTCGTAGCGGAGTGGGCCGATCCGTCGCCGGGAACGCGGGCCTGGGATCTGTATTGCGGCGCGGGCGTTTTCGCCGCACGGATCGGGTCGGCCACCGGCCCGGGCGGCGCGGTCCTCGGTGTCGACTCGGCGCGGTCCGCCGTGGCGGACGGCTCCGCCGCGCTCACCGATATGCCGTGGGTGAGCCTGGACGCACAGCGCGTCGAACGCTGGTTGAGTGACGGAATCCACCGTGCCACACCGGATATGGTCGTCCTGGACCCGCCCCGGGCCGGCGCGGGTAAAGCGGTGATCACTCCGCTGACGGCGGCGGGACCGGCGCGCATCGTGCATATCGGCTGTGATCCCGCGGCTTTCGCCCGCGATATCTCGCTCTACCGTGCCCACGGTTACGCGCCCACCCGGCTGCGCGCCTTCGACGCCTTCCCGGCGACCCATCACGTCGAATGCCTTGCCCTGATGGAGCCGGTCCGCGGGTGATGTCGCCGTGCCCCGGCCCCGTCGTGCGCGGTGCGATCGGCGTGGGCGATTCGTCCGGATGACGTGCTCACCGCGGCCGCGAATTCGGTGTGATGTAGCTGACGACGCGCCGGTGTGTCGCGGCCCGGTCGCTGTTCCGGTCATCGGTTCCCCGGACGGCTCCGTAGACTGTTCGGAACAGACGACACCTCCGGAGTAGGGAGCGATAGCGGTGGGAGTGCTTTCCCGGGTCGAGACGCCCGAGGACCTGCGCCGGCTGACGGCACCGGAACTGAGTGAGCTGGCCGAGGAGATTCGCGAGTTCCTGGTTCGGAAGGTCGCGGTGACCGGTGGTCATCTGGGGCCGAACCTGGGCGTGGTGGAACTGACCATCGCCCTGCACAGGATCTTCGACTCCCCGGCCGATCCGATCATCTTCGACACCGGCCACCAGGCCTACGTGCACAAGATGCTCACCGGCCGCAGGGACTCCTTCGACCGGCTGCGCAAACAGGGCGGTCTGTCGGGCTATCCGAGCCGCGCCGAGAGCGCGCACGACTGGGTGGAGTCCTCGCACGCCTCGGCCTCGCTGTCCTATGCCGATGGTCTCGCGAAGGCGTTCGCGCTGACCAAACAGCGTCGCCACGTCGTGGCCGTGGTCGGCGACGGCGCGCTCACCGGCGGCATGTGCTGGGAGGCATTGAACAATATCGCCGCCGGACAGGACCGTTCGGTGGTGATCGTCGTCAACGACAACGGCCGGTCCTATTCGCCCACCATCGGCGGCCTGGCCGATCGGCTCGGCGCGCTGCGCATGCAGCCCGCCTACGAGCAGGCGCTCGACGCGACCAAACGCTTCGTGCAGGGAATTCCGCGAGTGGGCGGGTCGGCGTACTCGATGCTGCACGCGCTCAAGGCCGGGATCAAGGACGCTGTCGCGCCGCAGGAGTTGTTCAGCGATCTGGGCCTGAAGTATTTCGGCCCGGTCGACGGCCACGACACCGTCGCGCTCGAGGCTGCGTTCCGGCGCGCCAAGGACTTCGGCGGCCCGGTCGTGGTGCACGTGGTCACGCAGAAGGGCCGCGGATATCAACCGGCCGAGGACCACGAGGCCGATCAGATGCATTCGATCGGCGCGATCGATCCGGAGACCGGCAAGTCCACTGCGGCCAAGTCGGTCGGCTGGACCTCGGTGTTCTCCGATGAGCTGATCCGCCAAGCCGAACAGCGCGAGGACGTGGTGGCCATCACCGCCGCCATGCCCGGCCCGACCGGGCTGACCCCGTTCGGCGAGCGGTTCCCGGACCGGATGTTCGACGTCGGCATCGCCGAGCAACACGCGGTGACCTCGGCGGCCGGTCTGGCGCTGGGCGGGTTGCATCCGGTCGTGGCGGTGTACTCCACCTTCCTCAACCGCGCCTTCGATCAGCTGGTGATGGATGTCGCGCTGTTGAAGCTGCCGGTGACGCTCGTGCTCGATCGCGCCGGCATCACCGGTGAGGACGGTGCCAGCCACAACGGCATGTGGGATCTGTCGGTGCTGGGCATCGTGCCCGGTATCCGGGTCGCCGCGCCGCGCGATGCGGCGACGTTGCGTGAGGAGCTGGCCGAGGCGCTCGCCGTCGCCGACGGGCCGACCGTCCTGCGCTTCCCGAAGGGCCCTGTCGCCGAGGACATCTCGGCGGTGGAGCGGCTGGACGGTGTCGATGTGTTGCGGATGCCCGAGGGCGGTTCGGCGCACACCGTGCACGGTGACGTCCTGCTCGTCGCGGTCGGTCCCTTCGCGCGGACCGCCATGCAGGTCGCGGATCTGCTCGCGCCGGAGGGGATTTCGGTCACCGTGGTGGATCCGCGCTGGGTCCTGCCGGTTTCGGACACGGTGATGAAGCTGGCGGAGAACTATCGCCTGGTGGTCACGCTGGAGGACGGCGGCCTGCACGGCGGCATCGGTTCCACGGTTTCCGCGCGGCTGCGCGCCGGCGGCATCGACGTGCCTGCCCGCGATATCGGTGTACCGCAACGATTCCTGGAGCACGCGTCACGGGCGCAGATCCACCAGGAACTCGGCCTCACCGCACCCGATATCGCACAGCGCATCACCGGCTGGCTGGGCGGGGTCTGACCCGCGCCGCCGAGCCGGGCTAGGCGGCGGCCGTTAGTTGTGCGGCGCGCTGGGCCGGTCGGCGAACAGGGCCGCGGCCAGAGGCGCGGCATCGAGTTCTCGCTGCCAGGGCCGGGCCCCGCCGCACGCCAGGTAGTCATCGATGGCGTGGACCGGATCGTCCGGCACTGTGCCGGAACGGAATTCGGGCAGCCCGTCCCAGCAGAGGCGGCGCAGCAGGTCCGGGGTCAGCAGGTTCTCCACCGGAACCGCATAGCGCGTCGACAGCTCGTTCATGGCGAGGCGGGCCGCGGCGAGGCGGGCCGCGGCGACCGGGTCGCGCCGTTCCCAGCGGTTCACCGGCGGCGGGCCGTCGAAGGGCTGGCTGAGTGTGGGCAGCTCCGAATCCGGAAGGGCGCGTGCGCGTTCCACCGCAGCGAGCCAATCGCGCGAGTACCGGCGCTGGCGCGGACCGCCGAAGACCGGCAGGGCACGCAGTGCGGCAATATTCTTCGGGTCCGCGGCCGCAGCCGCCACGATCGCCGAATCCGGCAGTATCCGTGCCGGTGCGACATCTCTGGACCTGGCCAAATTGTCACGGGTGGACCATAACTCGCGGACCACCGCGAGCTGGCGCGGACGGCGCAGGGTATGGATGCCCGAGGTGCGCCGCCACCTGTCCGGCTTGGGCGCAGCTGGTCCGGTCGTGCGGACGTGCTCGAATTCCTGTGCCGCCCAGTCGGTCTTGCCCTGTTCGCGAAGCGACTCGGCGACCGCCTCGCGCAGGTCCAGCAGCAGTTCCACATCGAGTGCGGCGTAGTTGAGCCAGTCGGCCGGTAGCGGGCGGGTGGACCAGTCGGCGGCGCCGTGGCCTTTGCGCAACTCGTGCCCGAGCAGTTTGTCCACCATCGCGGCCAGACCCACTCGCTCGAATCCGGCCAGCCGCCCACCCAATTCGGTGTCGAACAAATGCGCCGGGCGCAAGCCGAGTTCGGCCAGCCCGGGGAGGTCCTGATCGGCCGAATGCAGCACCCATTCCAGATCGTTGATCGCCTCGGCCAGCGGCTCGAGTGCGTCGGCCACCGGAATCGGGTCGATGAGTACGGTGCCGGACCCCTTGCGGCGCAACTGGATCAGATAGGCGCGATTGGAATAGCGAAATCCCGAGGCGCGTTCGGCATCGACCGCCAGCGGCCCGCTACCGGCGGCCAACCGCGCCGCCACCTCTTCGACGGCCCGCGCCGTATCCGTGACCGGGGGCACGCCCTCGGCGGGCTCGAGCAGCGGGACTGCGGCAACGTCCCGGTCCTCGCCCTGGAACTTCGCGGACTCGTCGGCAACTGACATAGCCAAGAACTCTACGTGGCGGTCAGAACTGGTCGTCGGTATTCTGCGGACGAGGCCGCAAATGAGTGATGCCCGCGGGCGGTAAACCGGCCGCGTAGGCCAGTACTTCACAGAATGCCTCGACGTGCGGTCCGAGTTCGGTGGAGTCCACCGTCCAGGAGGCTCGCAATTCCAGCTGGTAGGCGCGTGGCGGCCCGGCGATATCGCCGTACCGGATGGAACTGGTCGAGGTGACGGTGCCGCCGAGCGCGGTGAACGACTCCTCGCGCGATTCCAGCGCGTCCACCAGCCAACTCCAGGCGACCTCCGGCAACAGCGGATCCCCGGCCAGTGCCGCATCGATATCGGCCTGGATGTAGGCGACGAGCCGGAACACTCCGTGCCAGGCGTCCTGGCCGTTCGGATCGTGCAGCAGGATCAACCGGCCGAATGCGTCATCCTCGGAGTCGACGGGAATCACATTGGTTTCCGGGTGCTTTACTTCGGCGCCGATGGCATAGGAATACGGAGCCAAGCGCTGCGGTGGTCGAATCGGTGCAAGCTCGATCCGGGGATGCACGGATGCGGTGCCCATCGCATCGACCGCGGCGCGAAACTGGGCGGGTTCGCCGGCTGAGCCCGGGGTCGGTGCGGCGCCGTCGCGGAAGTCGAGCGGTGTCACGAATGTGAACCTATCCCCGAACCGCTCGCTGGGACCGGAGGCGCGCCGTGACACGGCCTTCGCGCCACGGCGACGGATTCCGGCATTCGAGGCTCAGCACCCGCGCGGTGTCCGGTAACCGGTCCCGGTACCTGTCGCGCGTCCGGGCCACAGGTCTGCCGCAAACCGGAGAATTGGGGTGATGCGGGGGTTCGAGTGGCGCTTAGGGGCGGTGCCGGTGGTCGCATACGATGGCCGTGATGAGCACACCAATACGTCGCCGGTTGTCCGACGCGCCGTTCCTCGCCGCCGCCAGTGGAGCGAGCCCGACACGGCGTCCTGTCTGGTTCATGCGACAGGCGGGGCGGTCCCTTCCGGAATACCGCGAGGTGCGTGCCGGGATCGGCATGCTGGAGTCCTGTTTCGACCCGGAGCTGCTCTGCGAGATCACCATGCAGCCGGTTCGCCGGCACGGGGTGGACGCGGCGATCCTGTTCTCCGACATCGTCGTTCCGCTCAAGGCGGCCGGGATCGATCTGGATATCGTGCCCGGGGTCGGGCCGGTCGTGGCGAATCCGGTGCGTTCGACCGCCGATGTGCGGGCGCTGCCGCGGTTGCGGCACGAGGAGGTCGGCGCGGTCGCCGAGGGAGTGCGGCTGCTGGTGGGTGAACTCGGCGATACACCGTTGATCGGATTCGCCGGTGCCCCTTTCACTCTCGCGTCCTATCTGGTCGAGGGCGGGCCCAGTAAGAATCACGAGCGCACCAAGGCGATGATGCTCGCCGACCCGGACACCTGGCACGAGTTGCTCGGTGTGCTGACCGATATCACCATCGAATTCCTGCGCGCCCAGCTTGCCGCGGGCGTGGACGCGAGGCAGTTGTTCGACTCCTGGGCGGGCGCACTGTCGCTGGCACAGTACCGGGAGTTCGTCCTGCCGCATTCGGAACGGGTCTTCGCCGAGGTCGCCGCGGTCGCCGGACCGGGAGTGCCGCGTATCCACTTCGGCGTCGGCACCGGCGAACTGCTCGGCGCGATGGGCGAGGCCGGGGCCGATGTGGTCGGGGTGGACTGGCGCGTCCCGCTGACCGAGGCCGTGCGGCGCATCGGACCCGGAAAGGCGTTGCAGGGCAACCTCGATCCGGCCACGCTGTTCGCCGGACCAGAGGTGCTCGAGCGAGAAGTGCGCCGCATCGCCCACGAGGCCGACGAGGCGATCACCCTGGGCGCGACGGGCCACATCTTCAACCTCGGCCACGGCGTGCTCCCCGACACCGATCCCGGCGCCATCACAGCCGTCGTCGACCTGATCCACAGTTTGCCTCTGTAGAGCCGCGGTCCGAGAAGATCTGCGGCTCGGTGGGAGGCTGCGGCCTGGAAGGCTTTGTGGCCTCGGGAGAGTTGAGGTTGGGGAGTTGTGGTTTGGTGAGGGCTGTGGCTCGAGTGAACTGCGGCCTGGTGCGCGTTTGCCTCGGGGGAGCGGCTGGTGCGTCGCATCGCGCACGATGCGATCACCCTCGGTGCGTCGCGCCGCATCTTCAACCTCGGCCTCGGCGTGCCCCGCGCCATAACAGCCGTGTCCACAGTTTGCCGCTGTAGAGCCGCGGTCTGAGGAGATCTGCGGCTCGGTGGGAGCTGCGGGCTTGCGAGAGTTGCAGCTCAGGAATGGCCTGGTGAGGGCTGCGGTTCGAGCGAGCTGCAGCCTGGTGCAAGGTTGCCGCGGGGAGCGGGAGGTGCGTCGCATCGCGCATGAGGTGATCACCCTCGGTGCGTCGGGCCGTATCTTGAATCTCGGCCTCGGCGTGCTCCCCGGCACCGATCGCGGCGCCATCGCAGCGTGGTCGACGTGATCGACAGTTTGCCTCTGTAGAGCAGTGGTCTGAGGAGATCGGGGGCTCGGTGGGAGTTGTGGCCTGGAAAGAGTTGTGGCCTGGAAAGATCTGTGGCCTCGGGAGAGCTGAGCCCGGGGAGTTGTGGCCTGGTGAAGGCTGCGGCTCGGTGGAAGTTTCGCCTCGGGGGAGCGGGAGGTGCGTCGCATCGCGCATGAGGTGATCACCCCCGGTGCATCGGGCCGTATCTTGAACCTCGGCCTCGGCATGCTCCCCGGCGCCGATCGCGGCGCCATCGCACCGTGGTCGACATGATCGACAGTTTGCCTCTGTAGGGCAGTGGCCTGGGGAAAGCTGTGGCTTGAAGGGATCTGTCGCCAAGGGAGAGTTGCAGTTCGGGGGAGCTGTGGCCCGGGGGAGTTCTGCGGCTCGGGCGAACGGCGGCCTGTGAGAACCGCAGCCTGGTGAGACTGCGGCTCGCGGGAACTGCCGTCCGGTGAGGGGCCAGCTCGGGCGAGAGTTGCGGTCTGGTGAGAGTTGCGGCACGGGGGAAGAGAACTGCGGCTTGGTGAGGTTGCGGCACGGGGGAAGAGAGAGCTGCGGCTGGTGAGGGCTTTGGTCTGGTGACGGGTTCGGCCCGGGGAGCTGCGGCCCGCGGCAGCATAGCGGCTCGGAACAGCTGCAGCCGGGCAGAGCTGCCGCGTGGGGCAGGGTGCGGGGCTCGGGTGGGGAGGCGCGCTGATCGACTGTCCTGTCGCCATGTCGGGCGAATGCGCTCGATATTTGGGCGGTGGATTCGCGCGGGCGGTCGATTCGTGGCGTACTGGCGTCGGGGGCCGGGCATCGGGTGCGCTGGGTTGGCCGTACGCGGCGGCGGCGGGTTGCCGAGTAGGTTCGATACGGGCTCGGTGAGGCAGGCTCGTCGGTGCGGTGAGGAGTGTGGTCGATGCGGGTCGCGGTGGTCGGTGCGGGGATCAGCGGGCTGGTCGCGGCCTATCGGTTGCGGGCGGCGCTGGGAGCCGAGCTGGAATTGGTGCTCGTGGAGCGGCGGGAGCGGATCGGGGGAACCTTGCACACCGGTGTGCTCGCGGGCGGTCCGGTGGATCTGGGCGCGGAAGCATTCGTCGGGCGGCGGCCCGAAATCCCGGCTCTGCTGCGCGAATTGGGGCTCGCGGACCAGTTGGTGCATCCCTCCGGCCGGCGGCCGCTGATCTGGGCAGGCGGTGCGGCACATCCGATGCCGGCGGGCACGTTGATGGGCATTCCCGCACACGCGAATTCCTTGGCCGGACTCGTGGACGAGGCGACGCTGCGCCAGATCGCCGCGGAGCCGGACCGGCCGCTGCACTGGACGTCCGGTGACGACGTCTCGGTGGCGGACCTGGTGGCCGAGCGCTTCGGCGCACAGGTGGTGAGCCGCAGCGTGGAGCCGCTGCTGGGCGGAGTGTATGCGGGACTGGCGAATTCGATCGGGGTGCGGTCCGCCCTGCCGGGTCTGGCCGCGGCCCTCGACGCGGGCGCGCCGAATCTGACAGCGGCGGTGTCGCGAGCGTTGCCACCGCCCTCGGACGCACCGGTTTTCGGCGGCATTCGCGACGGTTACCGCGTCCTGCTCGACGCGCTGCTGGCCGCCGCCGACCCGGAACTCGACGTCGATACCACCGCGGCGGACCTGACGCGCACCTCGCACGGTTGGCGGCTGGAGCCGGTCGGGGAGTGCGACGCGGTCGTCCTGGCAACACCGGCACCCGTCACCGCCGATCTGCTGGCCACGTCGCTGCCCGAGGCCGCCCGCGCGGCCGCGCGGATCGAGTTGTCCTCCTCGGCGGTGGTGGCGCTGGCATTGCCGGCGGACACCCCGCTGCCGGAGAACTCCGGCATCCTGATCGCCACGGGAGAATCGTTGCGAGCCAAGGCTTTCACGCTCTCCAGTCGCAAGTGGCCGCATCTGGCCGATCGCGACGTCGCGATCGTGCGTGCCTCGTTCGGCCGGTTCGGTGACGACAGCCTGCTGGCGCTCTCGGATACCGAACTCGTCACCGCCGCGACCGAGGATCTGGCGACCGTGACCGGGATCTCGATCCGGCCGGTCGCCTCCGCGGTTCAGCGCTGGCGTAGCGGCCTGCCGCAATACGCCCCCGGGCACACCGAGATCGTGTCCGCGATCGAATCGGCGGTCGCCGCGACACCCGGGCTCGCGGTGGCGGGCGCCTACCTGCACGGTGTCGGCGTTCCGGCCTGCGCGGCATCGGGAACGGCCGCCGCCGAGCAAATACTCGCCGGCCGAACGCGCTGAATCGACGCGGCTGATGGGTGTTGTCATGTGAAAAAGGTTGGCACTCAAGGAGTTACAAGTCCACAACTATCGGATTCCCGCACCCGCTACCCGGATCCGCACCCGGTGTCGGCGGCGTTTTCGCCGGTAAGCGGTGCGGCTGTGTCTCCCGGCCATCCGCAGTGGCACGATAGGGGTATGGCACGACTCGATTACCAGGCGCTCAATTCCACCATCCGGTATCTGATGTTCTCGGTGTTCCAGGTACAGCCCGGGGTTCTGGGCGAGGACCGGGAGGCCGCGATCAAGGAGGCGCGTGCTTTCTTCGACGGTCTCGCCGACAAGGGCGTGGTCGTGCGCGGCCTGTACGACGTCGCCGGAATGCGCGCCGACGCCGATTTCATGGTCTGGTGGCACGCCGACCGGATCGAGGATCTGCAGGCCGCATACGCCGATCTGCGCCGCACCACCGAACTGGGCCGGGCCAGTGCCCCGGTGTGGAGCAACGCCGCGGTGCACCGCCCGGCCGAGTTCAACAAGAGCCACATCCCGGCCTTCCTGGCCGGTGAGGAGCCGGGCAACTATCTGTGCGTCTACCCGTTCGTGCGCTCGTACGACTGGTATCTGCTGCCCGACGCCGAACGTCGCAAGATGCTGGCCGACCACGGTAAAGAGGCTCGTGACTACCCCGACGTGCGCGCCAACACCGTCCCCGCCTTCGCCCTGGGCGACTACGAGTGGATTCTGGCGTTCGAGGCGCCCGAGTTGCATCGCATCGTCGATCTGATGCGCGATCTGCGCGCCACCGAGGCCCGGCGGCACGTGCGCGAGGAGGTTCCCTTCTTCACCGGTCCGCGCGTCGAACTCGAGCAGTTGATCGCCTCGCTGCCCTGATCGCTGTCGCATACCGGTTCGAACCAAGCATCGCGTGCCCCGGTAAATCGGGTCATGCGCGGTACCGGTTACGCGCCGTACTGTACCCCCGTCGCCTCAGTGTGTTGCGTCGTCCGAGGGGTGCAGGCGCAGCGAGATCGAGTTGATGCAGTACCGCTTGTCGGTCGGGGTCGGGTATCCCTCCCCCTCGAAGACGTGGCCGAGGTGGCTGTGGCAATTGGCGCACAGCACCTCGACACGCCGCATGCCCAGCGAGTCGTCGGTGCGCAGCAGCACGGCGTCCGAATCCGCCGGATCGAAGAACGACGGCCAGCCGCAGTGCGAATGGAACTTCTCGGTGCTGCGGAACAGCTCCGCGCCACAGGCTCGGCATGCGTAGACGCCGGCGGTTTCGGTATCGGTGTATTCGCCGGTGTAGGGCCGCTCGGTACCGGCCTCCCGCAGTACCGCGTACTCCTGCGGATTGAGCTTGGCCCGCCATTCCTGCGGGGTCAGCACGATCTTGGGTGCGGGCAGCGACGTCTCGGACTCGGAACTCATAGGCCGATTCTAATGAGACTGGAACGCCGGCCGGCGTTCAGCGTAGAACGCCCGCCTCGTCCGGTGCGGTGCTGGGTTGCTCGTCGTCCGGATCGACCAGCTCGGTGGTCGCACTGGTCTGCGGAGCCCCGGTCCGTGGCGGCTGAGGAGCGTCTGGCAGGGGCGCGGGATTGTGGCCGGGCTGCAGGAACGACGGGTCGATGCCGGAGTCGAGCCGGCCTTCGCGCCGCGCGCTCAGATACCGGTCGCCGAGTACGCAGAACGTCACGAACAGCAGCAGGCCCCAGCCGAAGGTGATTCGCAGGTACTCGAGGTCCCGGCCCAGGCTCTGCCAGTGGTCCAGCAGCCATTTGTCGAAGGTGGTGAAGCCGAATATCGCCAGCCAGGCGGGCCAGTTCCGCAGCACCGAATTGCGCAGCACCACCGTCATCAGGAACGGGAACAGCAGCATCGAGTAGTACTGCTGGCCCAGCCCGCTGATCAGGAACTCGGCCAGCAGCAGAATGCCGGAACTGGTGCAGATGAAGAACAGCTCGTCGTGGCGGTAGTACCGGTACAGCAGCCACAGCGAGATCAGCACGAGCACGCCCATCCCGATCCGGATACTCCAGACCAGTGGTGAGGGCAGCCCCCAGTAGGCCGCGGTGCCGGGAATCGAGCTGTTGAAGTAGTCGCGGGCCTGAATCGAATACGGCAGGGTCCGATGCAGGTAGTCCATCGGATCCTTGATCAGCGGCAGTGCGATGGCCGTCAGCGCGATCGGCACGCCGAGCGCGGGCAGGAAGACCTTCCACTGCCGCCGCATCAGCGGGATCAGCAACATCGGCGCGATCGTGGGTTTCACGGTGATCGCCAAACCCATCACCGCGCCGGCCCACAGTTCCCGCCGAGCGAGCAGCAGGATGATGAAGACGACCTCGGCAAGCAGGATGCATCCGTTCACATTGCCGAAAGCCAGTGTGTTGATGACGGTTTCGGAGGCGAACATCAGCAGCAGCGTCAGCGGCGCGGCATAGGATTTGATGCTGAATTTGAACAGCGCGAGCAGCAGGTACCAGGCGATCAGCATCGCCACCGCGTTGACTCCGACGAAGCACCACTTCGACTTCTCGGGGTCGATGATCGCCAGCGGCGCGATCAACAGGGTGCCGCCGGGCGGATACAGGTAGTGCGGATCCACCAGGTCGAAGTTCTCGGCGTATATCGAGCGTCCGTTCAGAAACGCCAGGGACGCCTTGTAGACCGGTGCGAAATCGTCGGTGATGTTGAAGTTCGTCGCCTTGACGAAGACCTGATGCAGTACGGTCATGACCGCGAAAGGCCATAGCGCGAAGTTCAGGACCTCGGAGGTCGTACGAGCGGTGCGCGGCTCGAGCTGACGAAGGAACACTGGGGCACGGTACACCGGAAAGTACCCGGACCGTTGCTCGGACCCGCCGAAACCGTGGCTCGGGCGCCGTCTCCGCTCCGCTCGGGCGCCGCTGTCCGCGGTCCCGCGAGCCGGATCGCCGGGTGACGGCACAACGCGGCCCTGGCATCTCGGCAGCGATACGGACCACCGGCGTAGTCGTTCGGTCCGGATCGGCGGCGCGAGCGATCAGGCGGGACAGGCCGTTCCGTCGGCGGGCAACGTCGCATCCTTCAGGTAGCCGACCAAGTTCTGCTGCACGCACGCCGAGTGCGTGAACACCGGATAACCCCAGCCTTGCCAGGTGACGCTGGCGCTGCGCGCGCCCGCCGCGCCGAGCACGCCGGTGACCGAGGGACGCGCGTCGCTGCCTGCGATCGGGTTCGCGTCGTTGCCCAGGACCAGGGTGGGCAGGGTGAACGTGGTGGGCAGCTGCGCCGGATTCGGCGTCGGCCAGGCGGTACATGCCATGAGACCGATCGCCGCGGCCTTGCCGAAGACGGGGTACTGCTTGGCCCAGGCGGTCTGGAGTTGTTGCACCCGATCCGGAGTCGCCGGTTTCTGGTTGTCGCTGCAGGTCGAAACGAACTGCCCGTCGGCGTCCGTGGCGGCGGACTCCTTGCCGATCAGCTGGTTCAGCGCGTCGTTGTCCCCGCGGCCCGCCGCGGACAACGCATCGGCCAGGTCGGCGGTGTGATTGGCCTGATCGGCGCGCGGATCGGCGAGGAATCCGGACACGGCGGTCAGTAGCGCGTTCGCGGAGATGCCGCCGAGCTGCCCCGCGGCCGCCCGGTTGACCAGTGCGATGATCGCGCCGCGCGGATCGCTGCCCAGCGCGCAGTTCAGTGCGGCACAGCGTTGCGCGAAGGCGGTCAGCGCGGCTTCGGAGCCCTTGACGCGCTGTTCGGCGCGAGTCGCGGAATCGGCCTTGGCGGCAACCGGGGAATCCAGGACGAGCCGGGCCAGGTGTTCGCCGTACTTGGCGGCGTAGGCCAGCGCCACCCGCGAGCCGTCACCCGCGCCCAGCAGTGCGATGTGGTCGACCTGCCACTGCTTGCGCAGCTGATCGAGGTCGTCGGCGGCGTGCCCGGCATCGAAGGTGCCCTGATAGGGCTGCAGGAAATCCTGACAGGCGATCGTGGCGTCCTGGCTGACCTTGGCCATCGCGGCGATCTGGTTGCCCCCGGCGAACTGGTCGTTGTCCGCGAGGCCGCGCCTGGTGTCGTCGGTCAGGCAGTTGATCGGCTGGGAACTGCCGACCCCGCGCCGGTCCACCGCGACGATCGGATGTGCGGCCAGCACCGCGGAGTTGGGGCCGGTGACCAGTCCGGCGAGGGTCGCGGTGGAGGAGCGGTCCGCACCGGAGGTGAGTACCAGCGGCGCGGCGTTCACGGGGGTCTGCGGCAGGCGGGCGCGCACGGCGGCGTTGCGG
>CBJNFW010000242.1:0-13253 GCA_966435935.1 uncultured Nocardia sp. | reverse complement strand
GGCTTGTTCTTCAGGACCGTGTCGCGGACCAGAATGCCGAGGATGGTCGCGGCGAACAGGATCAGGTAGATGTAACCGGTCCAGCCGGTGGACGCGCCCTGCTGGTTCTCGTACAGCATGGCGAGCAGGATCAGGGCCACGACGACGCCCGCGACCTTGAAGGTCGTCCGGGATTCACCGCTCCAGCCGAAGGCGGCGGAGGGAACCTCGGCGGGGTCGACCTTGGTGACGACGCCGCTGTTCTCGGCGTGCTCCATTTCCTTGCCGGCCACTGCTCGCTCCCATCGGTTACAGGTAGAACTGTCGGTCATCATCGTGACATACGACTGCCCGTCGTAGCCAGTGGGGTGAGCGGGTGTCAGCTTCCATTGTGCGGAACAATGAAGTGGTGTCCGACATAGTGAGAGTCCTGCTCCTGGGCAGCACCGGTTCCATCGGTACGCAAGCGCTCGAGGTGATCGCCGAGAACCCGGACCGGTTCCAGGTGGTCGGACTGGCCGCACGGGGCGGCAACACCGACCTGCTGGCGCAGCAGATCCGGGCCACCGGCACCACCGAGGTCGCCGTCGCCGATCCGGCCGCCGCCGCGAAACTCGGTGTGGCCCTTGCCGGTCCGGACGCGGTCACCGAGCTGGTGCGCCGGACCGAGGCCGACGTCGTGCTCAACGCCCTGGTCGGCTCGCTCGGACTCGAACCGACCCTGGCCACCCTGGAATCAGGCCGCCGCCTGGCGCTGGCGAATAAGGAATCGCTGGTCGCGGGCGGTTCGCTGGTGACTCGGGCGGCCAAACCAGGCCAGATCGTCCCGGTGGACTCGGAGCATTCGGCGATGGCGCAATGCCTGCGCGGCGGACGTGCGCAGGAGGTGGACAGGTTCGTGCTCACCGCCTCGGGCGGCCCGTTCCGCGGCTGGACCGCCGAGATGCTCGAATCGGTGAACCCGGACGAGGCCAAGGCACATCCGACCTGGTCGATGGGCCTGATGAACACCCTCAACTCGGCCACCCTGGTCAACAAGGGGCTCGAGCTGATCGAGGCGCACATGCTGTTCGGCATCCCGTACGACCGCATCGATGTGACCGTGCACCCGCAGTCGATCGTGCACTCCATGGTCACCTTCGCCGACGGCTCGACGATCGCCCAGGCCAGCCCGCCGGATATGAAACTGCCGATCGCGCTGGCCCTGGGCTGGCCGGACCGGGTGCCCGGCGTCCTCGCGCCGCTGGATTTCACGCGGTCGCACACCTGGGAGTTCGAGCCGGTCGATACCTCGGTGTTCCCGGCGGTCGAACTCGCCAGGCAGGCAGGTCAGGCGGGGGGAACGGTGACCGCGACCTACAATGCGGCCAACGAGATCGCGGTGCAGGCATTCCTCGACGGGCGGATCGGCTTCCCGGGTATCGTGCGCACGGTCGCGGCTGTGGTCGAGTCGGCCGACCAGTGGCGCGCGGAACCCAGTACCTTGGACGAGGTGCTCGCGGCGGACGCGTGGGCGAGACAGCGTGCGCGCACGTACGTAGGCAACTGACGCAGGAGGGTTCGACACCGCATGGGGTTCGCGATCGGGTTCGTGCTGTTCGCCCTCGGTATCACGGCGTCGGTGGCGCTGCACGAATGCGGGCATATGTGGGCCGCCCAGGCCACCGGCATGAAAGTGCGCCGCTATTTCATCGGATTCGGCCCGAAGGTGTTCTCCTTCCGCCGCGGTGAGACCGAGTACGGGCTCAAGGCCCTGCCGCTGGGCGGCTTCTGCGATATCGCCGGGATGACCGCGCTGGACGAGATCGATCCGGCGGACCTGGATCGCGCGATGTACCGCCAGAAGACCTGGAAGCGCCTGGTGGTGATGGTCGGCGGCATCCTGATGAACTTCCTGCTCGGCTTCATCCTGATCGTCATCCTGGCGGTCGGCTGGGGTCTGCCGCGCCTGGATTCGCCGCCGGCCAACCAGATCGCGGTGGCCTGCGTGGGCGCGGACAACGCCGACGGCACCCATCAGAAGTGCAGCGGTGCGGGCCCGGCCCAGCTGGCGGGTATGCGCCGCGGCGACAAGATCGTCGCGGTGGGCGGTACGCCGGTGCAGAACATCGAACAGATCGCGGCGGAAACCAAGGACCGCACCGGACCGATCGTCTATACCGTCGAGCGGGACGGCAAGACCTTGCAGATCACGGTCGACCCCGTGCGGGTGAAGAGCTACCCGATCGATCCGAAGACGAACAAGCCTGCCGCCACGCCGGTGGAGGCCAGCAAGATCGGCGTCCTGCAGGATTATTACGACACCTCGCACTACAACGTCCTCACGGCCATCCCCGCCTCGATCGGGTTCACCGGCGATATGTTCGGCAAGACGTTCGAATCGCTGGCACAGATGCCGACCAAGGTCGTGAACCTGTGGCACGCGGTCACCGGCGGCGTGCGCGACCCGAACACCCCGGTCAGCGTGTACGGGGCCAGCAAGATCGGCGGCGAGACCGTCGAGCACGGCCTGTGGAACGTGTTCATCCTCGTGCTGGCGAGCCTGAACTTCTTCCTGGGCGCGTTCAACATCCTGCCGCTGCTGCCGCTGGACGGCGGGCACATCGCGGTGGTGCTCTACGAGAAGGTCCGTAACCTGCTGCGCGGGCGGCGCGGTCTGGAGGCGGGCGGCCCGGTCGACTACATGAAGCTGCTACCGGCCACGTACGTGGTCGTCGTCATCGGCGGGGCGTACATGATCCTGGTGCTGGCCGCGGACATCGTGAACCCGATCAAACTGTTCTGAGATCGGGCTCCGATCGGGCATGCGGCGCGGCCCGGTGCGCGAGCTATCGGGGCACGGCTCGGCTCTGCTCGCGCAGCAGGGTGCGGCACAGCTGGTCGGCCCGGCGCGTGGTCTCTGGCAGGCGGTAGCGCGGGGCCAGAGCCAGGGTGGTCGCGCAGGCGGTATCGAGTGCAATGCGATGCCCGACCGAGACGAAGACGGGTTTGACCCTGGGCCGGGTGCGCACGGCCCGGCCGACGACCTCGTCGTCCAGGAGGATGTCGCTCATCGCGCCGCGTTCGGGCCCGGGCTCGGAAGCGTTGCCCCACAACGACTTCGCGACGCCCATCGTGGGCAGGCCGGTCAGCAGGCCCAGATGGCAGGCCAGGCCGAAGCGGCGTGGGTGCGCCAGGCCCTGTCCGTCGCACACCATCAGATCCGGTGTCGTCTCCAGCTTTTCGAGTGCGGTGAGGATGGTCGGCAGCTCTCGGAACGCGAGTAATCCTGGGATGTACGGGAATTGGGTTGTTCCCCGCGCGGTCGCCCGATCGACCGGCTCGAGCGTCGCGGCGTCCAGCACGACCACGACTGCGACGACATTGCCCTGCTCGTCGTAGGCCGAATCCAGTCCGGCCACGGTCTCGAACCGCGGCGCGGCCGGATCGGTCGGGTCCACCTGTCCGCGGAGCCGATCCTGCAGCGCCGCAGCCGCTTCCGGGTCGTCCGGAAGTCCGCCGTCATCGCCATCCGCATCGGCTCAAACTACCGGTTCGTGCCGGCTATTGCCTGTTCAGGGCTGTCCTGCGATAGTGCGCGGCGATCTCGTCGCTGGTCGTGACCCAGACGCCCGGATGATTGGTGACGTACTCCAGAGCCTCGTCCAGATAGCGGCGGCGGAACGCCTGGCCGGTGACGAACGGATGCAGCGCCAAGGGCAGCACGCGGCCGCTGTCGGCGGAATCCTCGTAGAGCTGGTCGAGTTGATCGACGACCATCCGGACGAAATCGGGCCCGGTGAGTCCCTTGCTCACGAAGATCCCGATGTCGTTGAGCTCCACCGAATACGGGACGCTCAGCATCCCCGGGACGTTCAGCGGATAGGGCTGGTCGTCGTTGGTCCAGTCCAGGACGTAATCAACGCCCAGCTCGGCCAGCAGCCGTGGCGTGTCGAAGGTTTCGGTGAGGCCGGGCCCCATCCAGCCGCGCGGCCGCTGCCCGGTGCTGCGCTCGATGGTTGTGACGATATCGCGCAAGGCGATTCGCTCCTGTTCGACGGACAGCCCGCTGTGCATGTGACTGTTGCTGCTGCCGTGCGCCAGCCACGCCCACCCGCGCTCCACGCCCGCGCGAATGATCTGCGGATACCTTTGCCCCACATCGGAATTCAGCAGTGCACTGGCCCGGATGCCGTACTTGTCCAACGTGTCGATCAGTCGCCAGATGCCCACGCGCGGGCCGTAGTCCCGCCAGCCGTAGTTGAGCGAGTCCGGCGTCAGCGCGGTGGTGCCCGGATAGGTCGCGGTACCGGGCAGGTCGACGTAGAAGTGCTCGATATTGAGCCCGACGTAGAAGGCCACACGCTTGCCGCCGGGCCAGTGGATCGGCGCGCGATCGACGATCGGGCTGTAGTCGAAGAGGGTGATGTCTGTGCTCATATCGCTATGCTCGAACCCTCACACATATGTGAGAGTCAATCGGAAGTTCTTGTGAGGAGCGGCATATGCGGATCGGGGAGTTGGCGGAGCGCACGCGGACCTCGCCCCGCCTGCTGCGTTATTACGAGGAGCAGGGCCTCATTCGCGTCGAGCGCGCGGCCAACGGCTACCGCGATTACGACGAGCGGCTCGTCGATCAGGTGGTGCACATCCGGGGATTGCTGGAGGCGGGCCTGCCGACGCGAATCATCAAACAGATTTTGCCGTGCCTGCGAGACCCGAGTGACATCCACTTCGCCGACGCCACACCGGAGATCATCGCCGTACTGGAAGATCAGCGCGACCGCCTGACCGACCGAGTCGATCTGCTCACCCGCAATCGCGACGCCATGTCCGCCTACATCGACTCCCTGCGCGGCTGTATGCGTCCTGCCGCGAGTTGATCGGCCGGGGCGGGTAGCGGGGCCGGGACGGGGTGGGGGACCATGGTCCTGCGGCGCGCAGCCAGCGTCGCGATGCGTTCTGAGTGTGTCCAGCGATCCATGTCCGCTACACAGGAGGAATGACGACTATGGCGATTTTCGGCACGTTCCGGCACACCGCCCGGTTGACCACCGTCGCCGCCGGGGTGGGTGCTGCCGTGGCATTGGCCGCGGGGACCGCGTTCGCGGCCAACGGTATCGATGTCACGGGCATCGGGCCCACCAATGTCATGGTGAACTACAGCTGCGATCCGTCTGCCGGAGTGACCGCGGTCAAGGTGATGGCGGGTGCGCCGGATGCCGACCACCCGTCGGCGACCGGCACGCAGACCGCGTTCACCTGTGACGGCGCTCAGCACTCGGCCGTGGTGGTGCTGCAGGGGACGCCGATGGCCAGAGGCCAGCGCGTGCAGGTCCGCGCCGCGCTGGTGACCCGCGACGACACCGTCGTGAAGGGGACGGCCAAGGTGGCCACCCTCGGGTGATGCCCTCGCATCCGGCCCCGGGACCGGTTCCCGCGGGCCGGATGCTCAGGCGGTGAGCCGGTCGTCCTCGTCGATGAACCGGGTCGCCACGACGCTGATCACCGCGGTAGCCACAAGATATCCGCAGGCCGGCCACGGTGAGCCGGATGCGGCCGCGATGAGTGCGGTGACGATCATGGGCGTGATGCCCGAGGCGTAGATGCCCGAGACCTGATAGACGAACGACAGCCCGGTGTACCGCACCTGCGGCGGGTACAGGCCCGCGTAGAGGGTGCCCTGCGCGCCGTAGAACAGCGCGTGCGCGCCGCCGAAAACCACGATGATCGCGAGCGCGAACAGCACGATGTTGCGTGTCTGGAACACCGCGAACACCGGGTACACCAGCAGTCCGTATGCGGCGATGCCCGCGATGTAGACCCGGCGCGGACCGAATCGGTCGGCGAGCAGCCCCGAGACCGGGATCAGCGCGGCCATCACCAGCGCCGCGATGGTCACCGAGACCAGCACCGGAACCTGTCGCAGCCCCAGATGGCCGGTAGCGAAGGTGATTGCGAACACGCCCCAGGTATTGAAGGCCGCGCCCTCACCCCACCGCGAGAGCAGCCCGAGGACGGTGTTGCGCCGCGTGCGCACGTTGCGAAACAGTTCCACCACAGGCACTTTGGAGATCCGGTTGAGCCGATCGATCTCCCGGAACGCGGGCGTCTCGTCGATCCGCAGCCGCACGATCAGACCGATCGCGACCAGCACCACGCTGGCGCCGAACGCGATTCGCCACCCGTAGCTCAGGAACGCCGGCTCGCTCAGCGTCGAGCGCAGCAGCGCGAACACCCCGGTGCCCAGTGCGAGCCCCAGCGCCAGCCCGACCTGCGGATAACTGCCGAAGATCCCGACCTTGCGGCGCGGACTGTATTCCACCGCCAACAGCACCGCACCGGCCCACTCGCCGCCGAGCGCGAATCCCTGCAGAATTCGCAAGAGCAGCAACAGAATCGGCGCGGCGATCCCGATGGCGCTCGCGGTGGGCAACACCCCCATCAGCGCGGTGGACCCGCCCATGAGCGCCATCGTCAGCGCGAGTGTCCCTTTACGCCCGATCCGATCGCCGATATGCCCGAACACCAACCCGCCGACGGGCCGCATCACGAATCCGACCGCGAATGTCGCGAACGACAACATCGTCCCGACGAAACTGCTCGAATGCGGAAAGAACAGTTTGCCGAAAACGATTCCGGCGGCGGTGGAATAGAGAAAGAAGTCGTACCATTCGACGGTGGTCCCGATCAGGCTCGCCGCGATCGCGGTGCGCGTATCGGCGACCGTCAGGTGTCGGTCATCCTCGGTTGCGCGCTCGTTCACCGACGCGGATTCCAGCAACGACATGGGCGATCCTCTTCTTTCCAGCGTCGACTCGACCAGCCAGGCTAGGGGCAGCCGGAAACGCCGAGAAGGGTTCTGCTCACCGAGATTCCAGCCGGAGTCGTTATCGCAGAACCGGTTCGGGCCCCCGGCACACCTGCTGTTGCCGGCAAGCAGTGCGGCGTCCGCTCAGAAGACCAGCTCGGACCAGGGAATACTGATCGGGAACGGATGATCGATGCGCACTGCGCCGGCGTCGCCCGGAGACCAGGCTCCGGCCAGGACGTAGTTCGCGCGGTGCAGCACCGTGATGCCGGGGTCCGCGGGCTTCACTTCGGGGATCAGCGTGAAGGCATGAATATGCGCGATCTCGCTGCGGTGGGTGGCGAGAGTGACCTCCCAATACCATGGAATTCCGGCTCGCGCGTAGCGTGCCTTCTTCAATTCCATGTCGGCATCCGAATTGGACGGCGAGAGAACTTCGCCGACCAGAACCACCCGATCGGATCTGACGTATTGGTACGGCTCCGGCAGGCACTTGTAGACCATGAAATCCGGGGTGACGAAATCCGACATGCCGGTGCGCCCGAAGAAGACGTTCGTCTCGGTTCCCACCCGCCAGCACTGCTCGGGATCGGCGGTCATCGCGGCTCTGGCGCAGGTCCGCAGTCCGTTCCAGATCAGATTGGTGAACTCCTGGTGTTCGTGCGGCCCGCGTCGCAACCACACCACGCGCCCCTCCCAGAGCTCGATGTGCTCGGCGATCTCATCCGGAAGCGCCGACAGTTCTTCCCAGGTCATGTACTCCGGGAGTTCGGGTCGCTTCGCCTCTGGGACGGCCATGCAGTCATGGTAGTTCACCCACTCGGTGCTGGTCCGGCGAGATTTCCAGCGCGGTCTTCGGCGAATCGCACGTAGGTGGCGCGGCTGCTCGGGGCGCAATCGCCGTCGGGGCAGCGCTTCGGGCGCCGACATGATTTTCGATGTGCCGCAACAGTTTCCGTAGGCCCGTGCGGTACCTGGTCGCGGCCCGCGAATCGCCGGCGCTCAGTCGAGGAACGTCACGGTTTCCGCCAGCGGGGCCCGGACGCTGTACGGGTGCGGGGCCTCGGGGTCGGGATGGCCGATGGACATGCCGCAGAACAGGATTCGCTCGGGCGGGGGCGCGATCGTCTCGGCCACGGTGCGGTGGTATTCGGACCAGGAGATCTGGGCGCAGCTGTGCAGGCCCTCCTGGCGCAGGAGCAGCATCACCGTTTGCAGGTACATGCCCGCATCGGCCCACTGCGGTGCGGGCATGTCTCGGTCCAGGTAGCAGAACAGCGCGGTGGACGCGCCGAAGCAGTTCCAGTTCTCGGCCCTGGCGCGGGCTCGCCCGGCGGCGTCGTCGCGGTCGATGCCGATCGCGCCGTAGCGGCGCGCGCCCATATCGGCCATGCGTTCGCGATACGGCGAGCCCAGATCGGGCGGGTGAACCGCGAATTCCGGTTCGTCCCCGGAATCGCCCGCCGCGATCCGCTCGCCGATTCGTTTCTTCAACTCCGCCAGCCGATCACCGCCCAGCACGTAAATGTGCCAGGGCTGCATATTGCCCCCGGAAGGTGTGCGGGCGGCCACGCCGAGCACCCGTTGCAGGACCGCTCGAGCCACCGGCTCCGCGGTGAAGGCGCGAATCGATTGTCTGGTCTGCACCGCGCGGTAGACGTCCACCCGGCTATCGTACGTACCCGTCGGCTCGCATGATCCCTTGAGTAACAGAGGTTTTCGACCGAGGCGAGCCGTCGGCGGCAGCTGCGTGCCCGGCTACCTCGAGGTGTGTGCGGCCGCCCGATGCGCGCTCGTGCGCACGTGATTCCGCCATCCGCGCTGGGATGCGATTTCAGGCGATAAACTGGGCTCGGCGAATGATGAGCAAAGGATGCTCGGTGCCCGCCGACCCGCTGGATGCCCAAATGGCCGATGAGTGACGACGAACCGCTTCAGACGCGTCGTGAGGTTCTCACACCTCTCGCGGCGGAGCTGGAAGCTGCGGGTTTCGAGGACGCGGTGGAGATCGGCCGCGGTGGTTTCGGCGTGGTGTACCGGTGTTGGCAACCGGCGCTGGACAGGACCGTCGCGGTGAAGGTGTCGAGCGGCGACCTGGATGCCGACAGCAAGGCGCGCTTCTTGCGCGAACAACGGGCAATGGGCCGGTTGACCGGGCATCCGAACATCGTCACCGTCCTCGAGGTCGGCTCCATCGCCGACGGGCGCCCCTATCTGGTGATGCCGTTCCACTCGGCCGATTCCTTGGATGTGTGGATCCGCAAACACGGACCGCTTTCTCTGGAACGGACGCTGGTGGTGGGGGTGAAGATCGCCGGAGCGCTCGAGACCGCACACCGTCTCGGCATCGTGCACCGCGATGTGAAGCCGGGAAATATTCTGCTCACCGAATACGGCGAACCGGCGCTGACGGACTTCGGGATAGCGCACATCATCGATGGTTTCCGCACCTCCGAGGGCACGCTGACGGGATCGCCGGCATATACCGCCCCGGAGGTTCTCGAAGGTGACACACCGGGCCCCGCCTCGGATGTGTACGGACTCGGCGCCACGCTGTTCAGCGCCCTCACCGGCCACGCGCCGTACGAGCGCCGCGAGGGGGAGAACGTGATCACGCAATTCCTGCGGATCACCACCGAGCCGGTACCGCGTTTGCACATCAGCGGCCTGCCCGAGGATGTGGTGGCACTGGTGGGGGCGGCGATGAGCCGCGATCCGAGCGCCCGGCCGACCGCCACCGCCTTCGGCAGCTCGCTGCGCCGGATCCAGCGGCAGCACGGATTTCCGGTGGACGATATGGCGCTGCCCGCCGAGGCGGGCCGGACAGCGCACGATCCGAAGGTCCCGATCCCGCCACAGCACCTGGCGGCCATGGGAGAGCCGGGCAGCGGCCGGGGGAGCGGCAATCTGCCGTCGGAACTGACCAGCTTCATCAACCGCCGCAGCGAATTGGCCGACCTCAAGAACATGCTGACCACCTCCAGGCTGGTGACGCTGACCGGTATCGGCGGTGTCGGGAAGACACGTTTGGCGCTGCGCGCCGCGTCGGCCCAGCAACGCGACTTCGCCGATGGCACGTGGCTCGTCGAACTCGCCGACGTCGCCGATCCCGCACTCGTGGTCGACGCGGTCGCGGCCGTTCTCGGCCTGCGAGATGTGCCGGGCGCATCACTGCTCGAGGTGGTGATCCATTTCTCGGCCTCGCGGGACATGCTGCTGATTCTGGATAATTGCGAGCACCTCGTGGATGCGGCGGCGAAACTGGCCGACACGCTGCTGCGCAGTTGTCCGGAGCTGCGAATCCTCGCCACCAGCCGGGAGGCGCTCAATATCTCCGGAGAATCGGTGGTCCGGGTGCCGCCGTTGACGATTCCGGACCAGGATCACGAACCCAGTCTGCAGCGGATGCCCCGTTTCGACGCGGTGACGCTGTTCACCGATCGTGCCGTCGCAGCCGTACCCGGATTCCGGCTCGATGAGAAGAATCGATCGGCCATAGCGCAGATCTGTGCCCGGCTCGACGGCCTGCCACTCGCGATCGAGCTCGCGGCGGCCCGGCTCCGTTCGATGTCGCCGGTGCAGATCCTGGAGAATCTGGACAACAGCTACTCGTTGCTGACCCACGGCAGCCGGACCGCGCCGACGCGGCAGCAAGCGTTGCGGTCGTGTATCGACTGGAGTTACGACCTGTGTACGGCGGCCGAGCGACAGCTGTGGGCACGTTTGACGATCTTCGCCGGCACCTTCGAGTTCGACGCCGCCGCGCAGGTGGCCGGGCTGGCGGTGACACCGGAGAGCGTGCTCGACGTGCTGTCCTCCCTGGTGGACAAATCCATTCTGGTCCGCGAAGACGCCGATACCGTCGTACGTTTCCGGATGCTCGAAACGCTCCGTGAATACGGGCGGCAGAAGTTGCGGGAATCGGGCGAATACGAGGAACTGCGACACCGGCACCGGAAGTGGTACAGGCAGTTGGTGCTGACGGCCGAAGCCGAGTGGCTCAGCCACCGGCAGCCATATTGGTTCGCCCGGCTCGATCGAGAGAAACCGAACCTGCGCGAGGCACTCGATTCCCTGATGGGCGACGAGAGCGCCGAAGCGGGCCACGCGGCTGTGCAGACCGCTGCTGCACTGCACGGGTTCTGGTTCTTCGGTGGCCTCTACGGCGAAGGCCGGTCCTGGATCGAGCGCGCGCTCGCCCGCTGCGACGACGGGTCGATACCCGACTGCGTTCATGCGCTGTGGGTCGACATTCAACTTGCCGCCGCACATGGTGACTTGCGTACCGCTGAAACATCTCTGGCGAGAATTCGGTCGCTCGCGGAGCGGGATCACAGCCCTGTCGTCCAAGCCTCCGTAGATCATGCCGCCGGTACATGCGCTCTTCTGAGCGGCGATGCCGCCCGCGCGCGGTCCTGTCTCGAGAGCGCCGTGCAGAGAATGAGTGGGCAGCAGGAAACTGGTCTGTATATCAGCGCCCTGACTTATCTCGGGTGGGCTTGCGAGGGGAACGGTGACCGGGAGCGGGCAGATGAATACTGCCGGCAGTTACTGGCTCTCACCGAGGCGTCCGGCGAGCTGGCCTATCGGTGTGCGGCTCTACGGGGAATGGCCGTCGCCGCGTGGCAGCGGGGCGACCGAGACCGCGCACAGCAGCTGATCCAGACCGCGCTGCGTCTCAACAGCGAGTTCAACAGCCCGGTCACCGCGTCATTCATACTTCAGTCCCTGGCATGGATCGTCGCGGATGTCGATGCCGAACGGGCCACGGTTTTGATGGGCGCCACCGACACCATCTGGCCGGCCGCCAGCAGCGCCACGAGCGTCTCTCCGGATATGTCGCCGTTGCACAGAGAATGTGAGCAGACAGCACGCCGAGCGCTCGGCAACCAGAAATTCACCACCGCGTTTCGGCGTGGCCAGTCGATGAGCATGGATGCCGCACTCACCTTCGCGTTCGGAAAGGGCAGCGCCACCACGGTCACCGGGCCCGCCGAGGTCTTGACCAATCGTGAGCGACAAGTCGCCGATCTGGTCGCGCAGGGCCTGAGCAACAAGCAGATCGCCGCGAAACTCGTGATATCCCAACGCACAGCGCAGGGGCACGTCGAACACATCCTCACCAAGCTCGGATTCAGCTCCCGGGTGCAGATCGCCGCCTGGGTGATCGGCGATCCGGGCAGCCAGAGCACGTGACGCGCCGCGCGCCGGTCATGGCTCAGTGCCTGCGGGTCACGGTGACTCCGCGTCCTGGCCGCCAGAGCTGCACGATCAGTAGTTGCTCCTCCTGATCGACCGTTACGAGCACCGCTTCGGTGAGATCGAGCCGGAAGGCATGGAAGTCGCCCGGCGGTTCGCTTCCGGTCGTCAGCGCTGCCTTGCCGGCGGCGTCGGTGACCTCGACAGCCACACCCGCTACCTTGGCGTCGCCGTCGGACGGGTGCGCGTGGATCGCGCACCGGCCATCACGTTGCAGGTCACGGGCTTTCATCGCGCCGAGCATCGAACCGAAGGTCAGATCGGGGCCGCGGAAGTCCACCTCCGAACCGCTGACTCGCGGACCGCCGTCGCGCCGCAGCGTGGCCAGCACGTGCGTCTCATGTGCTTCGAATCGGCGCTTCACCTGCGCCGCGAGCTCCGGGGCCTCGTCCTCGAACTGATGCCAAGTAGTCACGGGCCAATGGTGCCATCGGGCACCGACATCGAACGGGAACGAACGGCGCTCAGCCGCGCTCGGCCAGTTCTCGCCGATCGTCTCGGCCCGCGGTCGGCGCGGTGGTCGGCGAATACGAGCTGGTTGCGCCGCGGGCGGTGGTGTACCTGCCGGCCAGCCACGGCAGCACGTTCGCATGTTCAGGTGAGGGCCCGGGCGAGTTGGTCGGTGGCGTGGACGAGCTGATCGGGGTCGCCGTGGCGCCGTCCCCACATCGCTTCCCGCACCGCGCCGAGCTGAGTCCAGCGGCGCACTCGCTCGGTGCCGAGTTCGGCTGCGTCGCAATAGATGTCGAGGTAGTGCAGCACGAGCGGCCGCATGTTCGCGGAGTAGAGGACCTCGGCGAAGCGGGGGCTGCGAATCACGTTGAGGGCTTCGTGGGCCGGGTCGCCGACCCAGGTCTTGGGGTCGATGGCCAGCCAGGGTTCGCGATCGGACGCCAGGATGTTGGCATCGTGCAGGTCGCCGTGGACCAGCGAATCGGGTTGGCCGGGCCCCAGCTCGCGCAATGTGGCAACGGCGGCCTCGAGCACCTCGCCCGGCAGCGGATTACCGAAAGCCACTGCGGTGGTGATGATTTCGTTTTCCCAGCGGTCGATCCGCTCGGACAGCCGGGGTAGCTGCGGTGGGGCAGGAACGGCCAAGCGGCGTGACAGCGTGCCCTGGATCGTGAGGGCCTGCTCATGGTCGGTGACGTCGGCAAGGGTGCGCTGCGATCGGTTCGGATCGCCTGCCCCACAGCGCATCCGGATGTCGTGGGCGACTCCCGAC
>CBJNFW010000241.1:0-13256 GCA_966435935.1 uncultured Nocardia sp. | reverse complement strand
ACATGCTCAACCCGGGCTCGGACGCGTCGGTGTTCGGCGTTGTCCGCCTCCTGGTTCGGGGGGTTCGTGGCGGGGGCCCTGTTGCTTCCGCTCCTCGATCCGGGTCGCCGTGCACCGCTGTGGCAGCAACGCCAACGCGCGGCGCAACTGCTGGATGTGGCGCGCAAATTCCCGGATTTTCCGATCCTGCTGGAGACCGCCCGCGAGTGTCTGCAGGACGTCTACGACCTGTCCTCGCTGCGCGAGCTGCAGACCGGGATCGCCCACCGCAAGCTGCGACTGGTCGAGGTCGAGACCGCCACCCCCTCGCCGTTCGCCAACGCCCTGCTGTTCGACTACATCGCCCAGTTCATGTACGAGGGCGACAGCCCCTTGGCCGAACGGCGCGCCGCGGCGCTGTCGCTGGACTCGGGACTGCTCGCCGAACTGCTGGGCCGCGTGGAACTGCGCGAACTGCTCGACGCCGGGGTACTCGAACTCACCGAACGCGAATTGCAGCGCCTGACCCCCGAACGGCAGGCCCGCGACGCCGAGGCGCTGGCGGATCTGCTGCGTCTGCTGGGCCCGCTCACCCCGGCCGAGGCGGCGTTGCGATGCACCGCCGACCCCGGACCGTGGTTCGCCGAACTCGCTCGAGCCCGTCGCGCCCTGTCGGTTTCGTATGCCGGACAGCAGTGGTGGGTCGCGATCGAGGATGCCGCCCGGCTGCGCGACGCACTCGGTGTGCCGCTGCCGATCGGGGTTCCGGCGGCCTTCATCGAGCCGGTCGCCGACCCTCTGGGCGATCTGGTCGGCCGGTACGCACGCACGCACGGCCCGTTCGAATTAGCGGCGCTGGCAAGCCGATTCGGTATCGGCCCGGCCGTCGCGGCGACCGCCCTGCATCGGCTCGCCGCCGAGAAGCGGGTCGTGGAGGGTGAATTCACCCCCGGCGCGGCCGGTACGGAATGGTGCGACACCCAGGTGCTGCGCCGGTTGCGGCGGCGTTCGCTGGCCGCGGCGCGCAAGGAGATCGAACCCGTCGCGACCACCGCGTTCGCCCGGTTCCTGCCCGCCTGGCAGCAGGTGGGCACCGGTCAGTTGCGCGGCGTCGACGGTGTGGCCGCGGTCGTGGAACAGCTTGCGGGCGTGCCGATTCCGGCTTCGGCGTGGGAGTCCCTGATCCTGCCCGCCCGGGTGCGCGACTATGCACCCGCCATGCTGGACGAGCTGATGTCCACGGGTGAGGTCATCTGGTCCGGCCACGGTTCCCTCACCGCCAAGGACGGCTGGATCGCCCTGCACCCCGCCGAGCAGGCCGCCCTGACTCTCCCGCCGCCCGACGATATCGACCTCACCGAAACCCAGACCCAGCTCCTGCTCGCCCTCGGCGCCACTGTGATTCCGCGAACGGCCGCAGCGTCTTCGGAGGAGAGTCCAGGTTCACCGGGCGAGCCGATCGACGGTGCTCTTTCGGCACGAGTAGTGCCATCGGCGGGCGGCGCGTACTTCTTCCGGCAACTCTCCGATGCCACCGGACTGCTCGACGACGCGGCGGTGGCTGCGGCGCTGTGGGAGCTGGTGTGGGCCGGACACGTCGCCGGTGACACCTTCGCACCGGTACGCGCGTTGCTGTCGGGCACGACGCGCAGCACCACCACACATCGTTCGCCCCGGCGCACGCCGCGGGGGCGGATGTACCTGCCGCGGGCGAACATGCCGACGCGCACGGGTCCGCCCACGGTCGCCGGACGTTGGTCGCTGTTGCCGGAACGCGCGGTGGACAACACGATTCGCGCCCACGCCACGGCCGATCTGCTGCTGGAGCGGTACGGGGTGCTGACCCGGGGATCGGTTCAGGGCGAACAGGTCCCGGGCGGCTTCGCGCTGATGTATCGCGTACTCACCGAATTCGAGGACCGCGGCCGCTGCCGGCGCGGTTATTTCATCGACTCGCTCGGCGGCGCGCAATTCTCCACGACCGACGTGGTGGACCGGCTGCGCTCCTTCGACACCGAGCGGACTCCCGAAATCGAACGCGCACAACATACCTCGGATACCGCTCTGGCTCTGGCCGCCTGCGATCCCGCCAATCCGTACGGTGCGGCGCTGCCCTGGCCGAAGGGAGCGAGCGAGGGCGCCGGGCACCGTCCGGGACGCAAGGCAGGCGCCCTGGTCGTCCTCGTCGACGGCGACCTCGCCCTCTACCTCGAACGCGGCGGCAAAACCCTGCTGACCTTCACCGAGGATCCCCACCGCCGCGCCCGCGCCGCCGCGGCCCTGGCCGCGCTGGTCCACGATCACCACATCGACTCGCTGGTCGTGGAGCGTGTGGACGGGGAATCCGTACACGGCAACACCTTCGCCACCTTTCTGACCGAAGCAGGTTTCGCCGCCACCCCGCGCGGGTTCCGCCTGCGGAGCCGGCCGTGAGTACGCGAAACGAGGCGGACAATGAGCCCCGCTCCCTCGCACAACGCGAGTCGGGATCGGGACCTGCGCGAAGGTCGAGACATCCGAGCGCCGTGGTGAGCCCGGCACCGGAACGCGTGACGAGACCCGAGCAGGCGGTACGCCCCGGCCACACGACAACGAGACCGGGCCGCCCCGGCAGACCTCTGCACTCACGAGTGGCGAGCCCGGCGATGCGGCCAACACGTTCGAGAGCGCTGCGGCATCCGCGCGGAACGGAACCGGCGCGCGAACCGGATCACGCTGCGCGACGAGCGTTTCCGGAGGTACCGCGACAGAGCGGAGTCCGATCACTCGCGAGGGGCCGAGATGCCCGAAGGTGACACCGTCTTCCTCGCCGCGGCAAGACTGCGCACGGCCCTGGCCGGAAAGTTATTGGTGCGCAGCGATTTCCGGGTTCCACGCTATGCGACGCTGGATCTGTCGGGGCAACCGGTGGAGGAGGTCGGCAGCTACGGCAAACATCTGTTCGTGCGGACCCCGGCGGTCAGCGTTCACACCCATCTGAAGATGGAGGGTACGTGGCGCGTGTTCACTCCCGGCCAGCGCTGGACCAAGCCGGCGTTCACCGCCCGGCTGATCCTGGCCACCGCGGAAGCCGAGGCCGTGGGCTTCGCGCTGGGCACGGTGGAGGTGCTGCGACGCGATCAGGAACACACCGTCCTGGACCGGCTCGGCCCGGATCTCCTTGGTCCGAATTGGGATGCGGCCGAAGCGGTTCGCCGACTGCTCGCGCAGCCGGATCGCCCGATCGGCCTGGCTCTGCTCGACCAGCGCAACCTGGCCGGGATCGGCAACATCTACCGCAGCGAGATCTGTTTCATCGAACGCGTCGACCCGCGCCGCCCGGTCGGATCGGTGCCCGATCTGGCGGCCCTGGTCGATCGGGCGCATCGGGTGCTGCACAGCGCCGCGCACGATCCGCCCTGGCGGCCGTACGTCTACCGCCGCCACCGGCAACCATGCCGCCGCTGCGGCACCAACCTCACCCTGACCCTCATCGGCGAGGGCCCGGACAGTGAGCGCGCGCTCTACTTCTGCACCGGCTGCCAGGAGTGAATCAGGGGGCTCGCAGGGTTCCCCCGCGACGCGCCGCCCAACCCGCACAGTGTCGTTTGCCACTCAGTAGCTAATATCTCGTTCCGACCGGCCGACATATCCGCCGATGGGAAAACACGAGACAGGTCGTCCATGACCGCAGCCACCGCCCGACGCATCGCCCGCCTCACCCTGCAACTGGTGTACGCGCTGGTCGCACTCGCCGTCATGATGTTCCTGGGCTACCTGCTGCTGCACGCCACGAGCCGATAGTCTCGATCTCCCGGTGTAACATGTTGAACATGAGCACCCAGAGTTTGAAGGATCTGCGGGCAAAACTTGGCACTATCGTCCGTGAAGTCGCCGCTACCAGCGAGGAAGTCATCATCACCGACAGCGGCACGGAAGTCGCCGTACTCATCAGCATGGCCGACTACGAACGCCTGCACGAGCACGCCGATGTCGCCGATGCACTTCACCTGCGGCAGTTACGGGAGACTCCATTCGAGACGCTGTCCCTGTCGGAAATGATCGAAGCGCTCGGCGTCGACCCCTCGTCGGTTATCGCCTCGTGAAAGTTGTTTTCCATCCCGACACGCTCAAACAGCTACAGAAGCTGCCACGCGAAGCATTCGAGGCCGCCCTTCAGGCGATCATCGGACTGAGTCACGACCCGAGGCCGCCTGGTGCGAAAAAACTCGTTGGGAGCCACAGCGATTGGCGGGTGCGTATCGGTCAGTACCGAATCGTGTACGAGGTGGACGATGACGCGCGATTGATCACGGTCTACGTCGTCGCCAAACGATCCGACGCCTATCGGTAACTCCCCGTAGTTCAGCCGTCGGCCGGGACAGGCTCGAGGATCTCCGGGCGCGGTTCGGGAGCAGCGGCGCGCAGGGCGTCGGCCGACACGTCGTCCGGTTGCGTCTGGGAACAGACCTCGGCATCCACCCGCGCGTTGTAGGTTTCGACCTCCCGGGCCGTGCGTTCCGCATTCCAGCCCAGGATCGGCGCGACCAGCCGAGCGGTCTCCTCGGCGCAGGCCACGCCGCGGTGGGAATACTCGATCGAGATGCGGGTGCGGCGGGCCAGGATGTCGTCCAGATGCAGCGCGCCCTCGGCGGTGGCCGCGTAGATCGCCTCCACCCGCAGATACGTCGGGGCCTCGGTGATCGGTTGCAGCAGATCGGGATCGCCGGCCGCGAGATCGAGCACGTCGGTGACCAGCGAGCCGTAGCGATCGAGCAGATGTTCGATGCGATAGGGATGCACACCGTAGCTCTGGGCCAGCTGTTGGGCCTGGTTGAGCAGGGCGAAATAGCCGTCCGCACCGAGCAGCGGCACCTTCTCGGTGATCGAGGGCGAGACCCGCTGCGGGATGTCCTGCGCCGCGGCGTCCACCGCGTCGTACGCCATCACGCGGTAGGTGGTGTACTTGCCGCCCGCGATCGCCACCAAGCCGGGACAGATCCGCGCGACGGCATGTTCGCGGGAGAGCTTGGAGGTCTCATCGCTCTCCCCAGCCAGCAGCGGTCGCAGTCCGGCGTAGACGCCCTGGATGTCCTCGTGGGTGAGCGGGGTGACCAGAACCTGGTTCACGCGCTCGAGCAGATAGGCGATGTCGGCCTTGGTCGCCGCGGGGTGGGCGAGGTCGAGATTCCAGTCGGTATCGGTGGTCCCGATGATCCAGTGGCTCGCACCCCACGGGATGACGAAGAGCACCGAGGTCGCAGTGCGCAGGATGAGCGCGGCATCGCTGGTGATCCGATCGCGCGGCACCACGATGTGCACGCCTTTGGAGGCGCGCACGTGGAACCGGCCGCGCTGGTTCGACAGCGCCTGGATCTCGTCGGTCCACACGCCCGTCGCATTGATCACCACGTGACCGCGCACCTCGGTGGTGCGGCCGTCCTCGCTGTCGCGCACCTTCACCCCGACCACGCGATCGGCCTCGCGCAGAAATCCCACCACCTGCGTTGAGGTCCGGACGACCGCGCCGTAGTGCGCCGCGGTGCGGGCCACGGTCATGGTGTGCCGGGCGTCGTCGACGACCGTGTCGTAGTAGGTGACTCCGCCGATCAGTGCGTCCCGCCGGATTCCGGGAGACAGCCGCAGCGCCGCCGATCGAGTCAGATGATGTTGTCCCGGAACGGATTTCGCACCGCCCATGGTGTCGTACAGCACCAGCCCGGAAGCGACGTAGGGACGTTCCCAGAGCCGATGGGTCAGCGGATACAGGAACCGCAGCGGCTTGACCAGATGCGGCGCAAGGGTTTTCAGGCTCAACTCGCGTTCGTGCAGCGCCTCGCGCACCAGCCCGAAATCCAGTTGCTCGAGATACCGGAGCCCACCGTGGAACATCTTGGACGAGCGGCTCGACGTACCCGAGGCCAGATCGCGCGCCTCCACCAGCGCGACCTCGAGCCCGCGAGTGGCCGCGTCCAGCGCGATACCCGCGCCGACCACCCCGCCGCCGATGACGACCACGTCGAAATGATCCCGCCCCAGCCGCTCCCACGCGGCCACCCGCTGCGCGGGCCCCAACTCCGCGGCCGACCGAGACTGCGATTGCGATGTCTTCGTCATCCTCGACTCCTCCAGCCATTGCCGAAACGCTCGTTGGTGACGCCCTTGTCCTGGTCGATCGGTCCCGGGCCGGAGATCACCGAATGCCGCCCGACATACGCACGGCCCCGTCTCGCACCCCAACCCGTTACCGGCCAGTAGCTGCCCTCACAGTAGTGCACTACCCCGGCACCGAGGCGCTACGCCCCGAAGCGCATACCCGGACCAGCCTTTCCCGCACATCGAGATCGAGATGCACCCTTGCCCGGCAGAGCACATCCGCCGGGCAAGGGGGGTACCGCTGACAGCGCCTCGGCTACATTGCCGGCCGGCCCGCGGGCGATTTTCAGCATCCGATCACTCCCGGCCGGCACGCCCCATGCGGGTCCGGCGCCTTCGGACCGGTGGAAGCACACCGGCCCGGCCGTCGAACGGCGAGCGAGCCCCGAATCGCCCCATCGATCCGGACTCCCACGCCGCCAGGAGGCGGCTGTCCCGGCAGATCGGATCGCCCGGGCACAGCTCTCATTGTCCGGCAGTCACCCTCGCGCGCAGGCCGGAGATTCCACCATCGAAGGCTAGCCCGGTCCGGGTCCGACTCCGGGCTGCGTAGGAGGCGGCGGCAGCGGCGGCGCGGAAGGGTTGTTGCATACACCCGGCTGTACCCCTCCCGGCTGCGTCGGGGGACAGTCGGCCTGCGCCATGCCCGCCCCGAACGAAGCGACACTCACCACAAGCGCCGCTCCCGCAATGAATTTCGCAATCATGATCTGCTCCCTTCAGATGACTTACCCGAGGGAACGTAACAGGTGCGACACCTCGATCCAGGCGCAAATGATGTCCGATCCGGACGCAAAATCTTGTGCCACAGTGTCTTTCGCTACGCGCCGAGGGCGCGAGCCAGCCGATCCACCGCCTCGCGCAGAACCGGCGCGTCGAATGTGGTGAAGCACAGGCGCATTGCGTTGCGGTAGTCCGATTCGACCGCGAATGCGGACCCGGGAACATAGGCGACACCATGATCGACTGCGCGCGAGAGCGATTCGGAGGTGTCGGTGCCGTCGGTGAAAGCTGCCCAGACGAACATGCCGCCGGTGGCGTCGGTGCTGACGACCCGGTCCCCGAACCGTTCCCGGAGCGCGCCGACGAGCGCCTTCGCCCGCTCGCCGTAGCTATTTCGCACTGTATTCACATGCGCGGCAAGCCAATCCGCGTCGGCGAGTAGTTCGGCGGTGATCTGCTGGGTCAGCGCCGAACCGCACAGGTCCGCGCCCTGTTTGAGCAGTTCCACACCGCGGCACACCGAGTCCGGCGCGACCATCCAGCCCGCACGCAGTGAGGGCGCGAGGATCTTGGAGGCACTGGACAGCCGGATCACATTGGGCGAGTAGGTCGCGACCGGATCGGGTGACGGGCGATCGAACCAGAGCTCGCCGTAGGGATCGTCCTCGATCACCCAGAAGCCGTACCGGTCGGCGAGCCCGGCCAGTTCCGCGCGACGCCGCGCGCTCAGCGTCACGCCTCGCGGATTATGGAAGTTGCTGACCGTATGCACGACCGCCGGACGCTCACCACGCCGGAGCAGTTCGCCGAGAACATCGACGCGCATACCCTCCTGGTCCAGCGGAACCGACACGATGCGCGCCCCGGCGGCACGGAAGACCTGCAACGCACCGACATAGGCCGGGTCCTCCACCACGACCAACGCGCCCGGGTCCAACAGCACCTCACCCAGTAGCGACAACGCTTGCTGCGAGCCGTGAGTGACGAAAATCTCCCCCACCGGCACCGATCGGCCCAGCCGGGTCGACTCGCGCGCAGCGAGCACGTCGCGCAACGGTCCCCAGCCCGCCGATTGCGTGTACTGCAACCGCGACCGATCGGACAGCGCCGACTCGGCGGCACGGGCGATCCGGTCACGCGGCATCAGCTGCTCGTCCGGCAGGCCACCGGCCAGGCCTATCACCTCCGGCCGCTCGGTCAGCTTCAGCAGGTCACGAATCGCCGAACTCCCCAGGCCATCGAGACGACTGGACAGCGAGGGTGCGATCGGCGACACGGGATACCTCCGAGTGCGAGGGCGAAGCTTCGAACACATTCACCATCGCACGCGGTAACTCAAATCGTGAAACCAAAATCCCACATTGTGGTCAATTCAGCACCCGGGTCAGCTGCACGAGAGTCTTGCCTCCGACGACTGCGGTCGTAATAACCTCCGGGTTGTAACCGGTTATCTTGCCGCTGGGATCACGCTGGGTGACCACAACGCTGTACTGGCCCGGTGCCTGCAGCGTGATCGTCGCGCAGAAGGTCGCGCCCTTCGGAATTTGCGCGTCGATCGTGGCCTGCAGTTCCTGTACCGGCTGGAGGTTCACGTTCGGCGCCGAGAAGCTGTGCATCAGCCGCGCGTCACGATCGACGATGAGCGCATGCCAGTAACCCAGAATCGCACCCGGCCCGCTGTTGGTATCCCCGGGCCCATTTCCGACGACCATCGTCGGGGTCGTCTTGGCGGCGCAATCCAACCCCGATCCGGCCGCCGGGGCCGACGTCGCGGCGGCGGAAGTGCTGGTGTCCCCCATCCCGCGCATGGCGAACACGATCACTCCCACGATCGCCACCACCACGACGACCGCCGCGGCGATCCCGCCGATCAACACACCGCGGTTACGCCGTGGCCGGTCGGCGGGCGGCGTGGAGACCTGGCGTCCGGAGGTACCGCCGACCTTAAGGACCAGATCCTCGTCATCCCACAGCGAGCCGGAGGAAGAACCCTTGCCGGAGCCGGAGCCTCGGGCGGCGACGCTGGGCTCACGCGGAGCTGCGAGCTTCTTGGCCAGATCGTCGTCATCCCACAGCGAGCGCGGCTGTCCGGTCTGCCCGTACTGGGGCTTCGGCGCATCGGCGGACTGTTCGGACGGGCGCGGCGGCGCGGTCCGCCAACGTGCACCCGTATCCGGCCCGCCCTGCTGAGCGACGGACTGATCCGGATACCGGACCGTCTCCTGCGAACCGGTCGAATCCGGCGCGCGATACTGCTGCGGCTGCACGATCTCCCGCGAACCGGTCGAATCCGGCGCACGATACTGCTGCGGCTGCACGATCTCCCGCGAACCCGTCGAATCCGGCGCACGATACTGCTGCGGCGGCGCGGGAACTGTCGGTTGCGCGGGCTGATCGACCGGCTGCCAGCCGAGGCTGGGCCGCTCGGGTGTGTCCGCGGGCTGCCATCCGATGGTGGGACGATCCGGACCGTCGGCGGGCTGCCATCCCACCGGTTTCCCAGTGGCGGTCGGCGGGCCGAACGCGTCCACGGGAGGACCGAATTCACCTACCGGCGGGCCGAATTCGGACGTCGGCGGCCCGAAGGCCGACTCGCCACGATCGCGCGACGACGGAACCGACTCCCCCGATTCGTCGTGTTCCGCATCGTCCATGGAGGCCATCACCCGTTCCTTCCCCATGACACCCGCGTGGGGCGGTCAACCAACGACCGCCCCACGTCGAATCAGCTTGCACCGGCGCCTTCCGGCCCGCCCGTACGGAATTTCAGTTCTGGACCGAACCGCTCCACTGGGTGGTGACACCGGCGACATTCACCGTCTGCGGGGCGTAATTCCCCTCGGGCAGTTTACCAACGTGCGCGGCCGCATCGAGTGCCGCGACCCCGCCCGGCTGCATCCGGATCCAGCCCTCGACCGCCGCCTTGGCCGCGTTGGCCTGGGTCGAGTCGACGTAGGTCTCGTTCTTGACGTCGTTGAAACCGGTGCGGGCCTTGAGGTCATCGATACCCGTGGTGTGGGTGTACGTGGTGACCTTGATTTTGTTGGCCTCGACGTACTCGATCGAGACGCCCGCATCGCCGGTGCCCGTGGGCGTCCGGTAGCCGACCGTGCCGACATAACCGTTGGCGTTGTTGAAGTGGTGCGTATTGGCCACGTAACCGGGCGCGACACTACCGCCGTCGACATTCGCGCCGACCTCGGTGTGCGGACCGTTCATCTGCACGACCGGCGCGGCCGGGGCGGAGTGCAGGCTTGGCGAGTTCCAACGCGGCGGGGCCTGCACGGTGCCCTGATGGGCATTGCCGTTGCCGGACGGGCCGTTCAGGGTGTTGGTGTTGTCCTGGCTCGGCTGCGGCTGCTGGTCAGGCTGCGGCTGGGTCTCGTTCGGGCCGGGCATGATGGCCGGCTGCGCCGGGCCGTTCTGCTCCTGGGCGTTCTGCCCCGGCACCGGCAGCGGCGCGACACGTGGCGTCGTCACACCCGGCTGGACGGGACCGGTCAGACTCTGATTCGGTTGCGTCCCATCGGAATTGGGCTGGGTGACTCCCGGCTGCGGTGCGGTCACGCCCGGCTGGGGCGAGGTCACACCGGGCTGCGGCGTGTTGGTGTCGTTCGACTGCTGGCCCGGCTTGGTGACGCCCGGTTGCGTCGGGGCCTGATTCTGCGTCGAGGGGTTACCCGCCTGCGTGCCGCCCGGCTGGGCGGGCGTGGTGGGAACCGCGGACGGACCAACCGGGTCCGCACCGGCCGGCGCCGCCAGCAGAGTGGCAACGGCGGCCGCGGTGGCCAGCGGCAACGACGTCGCCACCGCGCGCTGCACCCGATTCGGCTTACTACGATGATGTTTCACTGCTCGCAGTCCCTTTCCCGAGCGCGGCCGCCGTCACGTCCCGCAAGGCCTACCGCGCTCCCGTTGTCCCTCATCAGATGCCGGACCGCTGCCGCGACCCCGGAGGTCGCTCGCGAATTCCGGTCGGGAAAGGCACCATCCCCCCGCACACGAAACCTGCCAACCGACCCACCACTCACATCTCTGCGGGAAGTGAATCATACGAACAGGTTTCCGGCAACATGAACCGAATTCCCACTGGCGCAAACGCACTCGTTCCCGTATGACACGTCGTCGAGGGGGCTGATCGGGCGCCGCGGGAGAGCTCGCCGAATGCCGTGCGGCCGGGGTCAACCGAGGTCGTCGTGCCGCATCAACTGGCGAGCCGCCTCGGTGATCGAACCGGACAGCGACGGATACACCGAGAAGGTCTGCGCCAGATCGTTCACGGTGAGGTTGTTCTGCACCGCCATCGCGATCGGCAGGATCAGCTCCGAGGCGATCGGGGCCACCACCACACCGCCGATCACCACACCGGTCGCCGGGCGACAGAAGATCTTCACGAAACCGCGTCGCAGTCCGGACATCTTGGCCCGGGGATTGGTGTTCAGCGGCAGCATCACCGTGCGCGCCGGGACCTCACCATCATCGATCGCGTTCTGGCTCACCCCGACCGTGGCGATCTCGGGGCGGGTGAACACCGCCGAGGCCACCGTCTTGAGCCGGATCGGCTGCACCCCTTCGCCGAGTGCGTGATACATCGCGATCCGGCCCTGCATCGCCGCCACCGAGGCCAGCGGGAGCAGTCCGGTGCAGTCGCCCGCGGCGTACACACCCGGAACCGACGTGCGCGAGACCCGGTCCACCCGCAGGTAGCCGCCGCGGTCCAGTTCGATGCCGATCCGCTGCAGGCCGAGGTTGCCGGTGTTCGGGGTCGAACCGACCGTCATCAGGGCATGCGAGCCGGTGACCGTGCGGCCGTCGGAGAGTTTGACCACGATGCCGTCCGCGGTGCGCTCCACCGCGTCCGCGCGCGCCTGCTTGACCAGTTCCACACCGCGTTCGGCCAGCGCGTCCTCGAGGACGAGTGCGGCGTCGGCGTCCTCGCCGGGCATCATCCGGTCCCGGCTGGACACGAGTTTCACCTGCACGCCCATCTCGGTGTAGGCGTTGACGAATTCCGCACCGGTGACGCCGGATCCGACGACCACCAGCGTCTTCGGCAGTTCCCGCAGGTCGTACAGCTGCCGCCAGTTCAGGATTCGCTCACCGTCCGGTTCGGCCCCGGGCAGCACGCGCGGACTCGCGCCGGTGGCGATCAGCACCACCTCGGCCTCGAGCACCCGTTCGGCGCCGTCGGCCATCCTGGCGCGCACCATATGGGTGGCCAGGCCCGGAATCTGATCGATCAGTTCACCGTCCCCGTTCAGGATGGTGACGCCGGCGGCCTGGAGTTTGGCGCGGATATCGGAGGACTGCGCCTGCGCGAGCGCCTTGACCCGGGAGTTCACCTCGGACAACCGCACCTGGGCCTGCGCCGGATGCAGGGTGATCCCCAGGTCCCGGGCGCGGCGCAGATCGGTGCGCACGCCGGTGGAGGCGATGAACGTCTTGGAGGGCACGCAGTCCCACAGCACGCATGCGCCACCGACGCCGTCGCGATCGATCACGGTGACCTCCGCGCCGTGCGCTGCGGCCACCAACGCGGCCTCGTAGCCCGCCGGGCCACCGCCGATGATTGCAATGCGGGTCATGGATACCTCCGCCTTCGTGCTGTTCGATCGGGATCTCCGGTCGTGGAAAGGGTATCTGTGCGGCGACACGCAGGCTCGGCCGCCGCAGGTTTGCGGCCCGGCGCGCGGTCGTCACCGGGCCACCGCCGCGTGCGGTTACCCCGAGTGCCCGGCGATCGCCGGACCATCCCACCAGCGCGGCGGCGCCTCGCGCACCGATTCGTTCGCGAGCGTCTTCGCGCACGTCCGAGCGGTTGTCGCGGGGCACCCGATCCGGGCGCCGGATATCGGATGGGCGGGATGGGGGCGAGTGCGCGCGGTCATTCGATACTCTTGCCTGGTGCCGATATACGCCGCATATGGATCCAATATGGATCCCGAGCAGATGCTCAAGCGCTGTCCGCACTCCCCCGTGTACGGAACCGGTTGGTTGGAGGGCTGGCGCCTGACCTTCGCCGGAGACGACATCGGCTGGGAGGGACCGCTGGCGACGGTGGTCGAGGAGCCAGGGGCTCGGGTGTTCGTCGTGCTGTACGACGTCCCCGACGAGGACGAGGCGAGCCTGGACCGCTGGGAGGGCTCGGATTTCGGCATACACAAGAAGATCCGGCTGCGCGTCACCCCGAGTTCGGGCACCGGCTCGCAACCGGTGCTCGCCTGGCTGTACGTCCTGGACGCCTACGAGGGCGGCCTGCCCTCGGCCCGCTACATCGGCGTCATCGCCGACGCCGCCGAAAAGGCCGGAGCCCCAGCCGAATACGTTCACGCGCTGCGTACCCGGAACTCCCGCAACGTCGGTCCGGGGGCTGTGTAATTGGCCTCCGCTCCGGCGTGTTCGCGGCCCCGAAGGCTCGC
>CBJNFW010000240.1:0-13270 GCA_966435935.1 uncultured Nocardia sp. | reverse complement strand
CCTGCCGCCACGCCGGGTCCTGGATCTGGGCCTGGCCGGGGTGTGCGCTGGCGCGATCGCGGTGCTGATCGTCGCGCTCGCGCACGGCGGTCCCGTGGCCATCGAGATTCCGCTGTTCGTGATGGTGTCCTCGATCGGTCTGACGATGCCCAATGCGGCCGCCCTCGCCCTGGAACGCTTCGGTGACGTGTCCGGAAGCGCGTCGGCGTTGGTCGGTTGCACCCAGTTCGTCCTCGGCGCGATCGTGGCTCCGCTGGTCGGCCTGGGCGGGCGCAGCGCCGTCCCGATGGGCGTGGTGACCGTGACCGTCGCCGTCCTCGCGGTGGTCGCCCGCGCCGGGCTGGTCAGCTACGGCAACCGCGCCGCGGCCGGGTCGCCCGGTCACCGAACGTAGCGCAGCAGCGCGGCCGCATGTGCGCCGTCGGGCAGGTCGTCGGCGCGCACCGCTACCACTCGGCCATCGGAAAGCAGTGCGCGGCGGGAGATTTCGTCGAGAATGCCCGGCGCGTCGACCTCACCGGTGGACGCGAAGGTGAGTGATCCGTCATCGCCGACGGTGCCCGGGATCGGGGTGTCGATATCCACCATGAGGGTCTGCACCGAGCCGTAGGTCGCGGCGCGGGCGATATCGGACAGATCCGAGGTGGCTCGTCCTTCACCGCGACGTCGCTCGAATTCCGCACGCAGCTCGGATAATTCGCCGGCATAGTGCCCATCGAGCACGGTGCGGGCGCGGGTGGCCAATTCCGCGTCGGACAGATGCCCCGGATTGCCGGCGATCTCATCGGCCAGCAGGCCGGGATAGCTGTTCACCGAGCGGTACATCGAGGCGGTCGGCTCGGCGGCGGCCAGGATCAGCGGAATATCCCTGCCGGACAGCACATTTCGCAACGCTTGATCCACCGCGCGGCAGAATTGCCGGATCCGGACCTTGCGGCCCTCGGTGCCCTGGAGTCGTCCGTGCGGGCTGCGGCTCATGCCCGGCTGGGCGATGTGGTCGGTCAGGCTCGCCGGCAGCCCGGGCACCGGGACGTCCTGTGCGGGCTCGTCCGGGGTCACCTCGACCAGGCGCACCGCGTTCTCCGACAGCGCAAGTACGAAGGCGTCCTGCGGAAAGGTGATGGTGCGCAGCAGCGGTTTGATGTCGAACCGATCCCCGACCGTGGCGCCCGCCTCGAGCCGATTGGGCACCCGGAACGTCCGCGTCCGCTCGGGCGTCGCGAGCACGACCAGCGTGCGGGACTGATACCGCCAGTACTCCTGGTCGTCGATCAGATCCTCGAACTCCTCCTCGAGGGCCACCCGGGCCTGTTTGTCGGTGACCTGTTCGAGCGCCCGCCGGGCCTGGTTCTCGAACGCGACCCGATTCATGTCCGGCGTCGGCGTGCTCACCTCGGTGGGCGTATAGACCGAGACACACCATGGCTCGGTCGTCGATACGAGGTCGAGGATCTGACCGCGGGTCGGAATATCGGTGTGCTGCATGCGTCGTATCCTCCGTATCTCGGCGTCGGCGGGTGCGGGCCCGTCGGCGGATCAGAGCAGGTTGGGCCATCGTGGCCGAAAAATTGCCGAAGGCCCATTCGGGAAGGATATTCAGCGCTCATGTCGTTTGCGAAGAGTTCGCTGGATTTCGAACGGGTCACGATTGGCCCGGAGCGAGCAGAAAGCCGGGGCGGGTGCGGATTCGAACGCGGCGCGATGCGGGCCGCCGGCCATGCGGTCGACGGCCCGCATACTGTCTCCCCGGGCGCGGCGCTACTCGTCGATCCGGATCGCCAGCGCGGGGCACACCCGGGCGGCCTCACGCACCGCCTCGTGCTGGTCCTGCGCGGGTTCGTCCTGGAGCAGCACCACGACGCCGTCTTCGTCGCGCTGGTCGAACACGGCTTCGGACAGCATCACGCACTGGCCCGATCCGACGCATTTCTCCTGATCCACAATGACTTTCATGCATTCTCCTTACCAGGCGACGGGGAGGGAGTGGACGCCGTAGACGACCATCTCGTGTTTGAACTGCACGTCCTCGATCGGAATCGCAAGGCGCAGTGTGGGTATCCGCTTGTACAACGTGCCGTAGACCACCTGCAGCTCCATCCGTGCCAGCGGCTGCCCCAGGCACTGGTGCACGCCGTACCCGAATGCCACGTGATGCCTGGCCTTGCGGTGGATGTCCAGGACGTCCGGGTTCGGGAAGGCCGAATCATCGCGGTTACCAGCGTCATTGGCGAGGATGACGCCCTCGCCCGCGCGCACCAGCTGTCCGCCGACCTCGACGTCCTGGAGGGCGACCCGCCGGCGTCCGCTGTGCACGATGTTCAGGTATCGCAGCAACTCCTCGACCGCGTTCGCGATCAGCGCCGGATCCTCGGTCTCGCGCAGTTCGGCGAGTTGATCGGGATGTTCCAGCAGCGCCAGGGTGCCCAGCGCGATCATATTCGCGGTCGTCTCGTGCCCTGCGATCAACATCAGCACGGACATGTCCGCGGCCTCGTCCACGGTCAGCTCGCCCGCGGCGACCTGGCCGCTGACCAGTCGCCCGATCAGGTCGTCGGTCGGTGACTGCTGTTTGACCGCAATGAGTTTGCGCAGATATTCGCGCAACGCCTCGTTCGCGGCGACCGCCTCTTCGGCGGGCGTGTTGCGGGAGACCATCTTTCGGCTGCAGGACTGGAAGAACTCGTGATCCTCGTACGGCACACCGAGCAGTTCGCAGATGACCAGCGAGGGCACCGGCAGGGCGAAGGCGGTCACCAGATCCGCGGGCTGCGGACCGGCGAGCATATCGTCGATCAGCCCGTCCACGATCTGCTGCACGCGCGGTCGCATGGCCTCGACCCGCTTGACCATGAAGTTGCGGGTCAACATCTTTCGCTGTCGATCGTGTTCGGGATCGTCCATCGCGATGAACGCCCGGAAGGTACGCCGCCGCGCGTTGATCGCGGCCGACTGATGCGGATAGCCCTGCTTGGTGGTGTCGGCGCTGAACCGCTGATCGGCCAGGACGGCGCGTTGCTCGTCGTAACCCGTGACGAGCCAAGGTGTTTCGCCGCTCCAGATGCGCACCCGGGAGACCGGATCGAGTTCGCGCAGCTGCGGCGGCGGATCGAACGGGCAGCCGGTGGCTCGCGCCATCGGGAACGCGGGAAGGGCTTCGGTCATGGTGACCCCCTGACAGAGTTACTAAACAATCGTTCACTAACTCGGCCAGGATAGATCCCGTTGGTTCTGCTAAGCAACGATTAGCGAGATGTGAAGGGAGTCAATCGATGACGAGCGAGATGAGCTCGTCGACGAAATCCGTCACGGTCTCGGCCGGCTGCGCGCCCTGGCTGGCGTGCCACAGCGCGACCCGGCCGTGCGTGCCGACGAACACCACCACCGCGGCCCGCTCCGGTGGCAGCCGCAACCGCACCCCGGCCTCGCGGCAACGCTCGAACGCGGTGATCACCTGCTGAACGAACTGCATCAGCGGGCCCGGACGCGCGGCCTGCGCGGGCCGGTTGTCGATCATCAGGCGGTAGTGGCCGGGACTGTCCAGCGCGAATCGGCAGTATGCCTTCATCTGCGCGCGCACCCGGTCCAGCACCGCGTCCGGCGGCAGTTCCGCCTGCGCGGCGGCCATCGCCGCGGCCAATTGCGTTGCGTCGTACTCGATCAGGCCGTCGACCAGCGCGGATTTGTCGTTGAAGTGCTGATAGATGCTCGCCGGTGAGATTCCCGCCGCGCGGGCGACGCCGCGGATCGTGAGCCCCTCCTCACTGCCCAGATCGGACAGCAACCGCGCGGCGGCCTCCAGTATTTCCAGCCGCAGGCGCTCGCCCTGGCCCCAGGGGTTGCGTGCGCGTTGCGAGGTCTCACCCACGCGAGCACTGTAACCGTTGTCGGTGCTGGTGAGCCCGACCGTGCTCACCAGCACCGGCTGGGGTCCGGGCCGGTCGCCGGAATCATCGGGTCAGGCCGAGTACCGCCGCGGTGAGGCCGAAGTCCGGGCCCAGATCCTGAACCCGTCCGGTCCGGCAGCCATCGGCCCGCAACTCGACCCGCTCGCAGAAGGTGCTGACGATCTCCCCGCCGGCGGTGCCGATGAGCGCGTGGGCGCGGCCGAACCGGCCGTCGCGATCGACCAGCCGATCGAGGTTCTGCAGGGTCAGCGGTGCGACGTCCGTGGTCTCGGTGAGCTCTGAAGCGTTGGCGCGCAGTTGGTTCGTCACGTTCGTCAGACCGGTCAGGCCGGCGGCCAGCCGATCCTGATAGCCGCCGAAGGTGCTGCTGCTGTCGGCCAGGAACGACTCGAGTTGATCCAGGGTCGCATCCAGGCCGGGGGACTGCTGGGCGAGCATCGTGGACATCCGGGTGACGTTGTTCCCGAATTCCCGCACGGCTCGGTCGTTGTCGGCCAGCATCGAGGTCAAGTCGTTGAGCTGGACGATGATTCGCGATATCGCGTCCCGATTGCCCACGCCCGTTCGCAGGGCGTCGGTCAAGGCCCGAAGGGTGTCGCGGATCTTCGCGCCCTGGCCGTCGACCACGTCGTAGAGCAGGGTGCCCGACAGCGGGCCCTGCGTGGTTCCCGGCGGCGGGGCCAGGGCGGCGGTGAATTTGTCTATGGTTTGCAGCAGGGTGTCCAGTTCGACCGGGCTGCGGGTGGATTCGATGGTCAGGTGCGCGCCGTCGGGCAGGGCCGGGCCGCCGGTGTAGGCGGGGGAGAGTTCGATGTGCCGATCGGTCACGATGGATTGCGATATCAGGGCGGCTGTGACGTTTTCGGGGATCGTGACGCCGGGATCGATACTCAGGTGCACCTCGGCGTACCGGTTGTGCGGGACGACCTTGTCGACGGTGCCGACCCGCAGGCCGAGCACGGTGACCGGATTGCCCGCGAACATGCCCGGGATACCGCGGAAATCGGCCGTGATGCGGGTCGGTCCGGGGCGCCCGGATATCGCCGAGCAACCGGCGCACACCAGTGCGGCCACGCCGATCAGCACCGCCGCCGCGCACCGTATTCCGTATCTCATGGTGCTGCTCCTCGGGGCGGGGACGGCTGGTGATCGAGGTATCGCCCGGTAGCAAGCCAAGGTAGCAGCGTTGTGCCGCGTCGGCGGCGCAGTTGAACAATTTTCTGGACATCTGTATCGCCGACGGCGATTCATTTGTGCCCGAGCGCGATTGGGCGATGGAAATGTGATTCCGGGCACAATACCCGGCAAGGCTCCGGCTAACGCGGGGTCATTCCTCGACGGTGACCGTGAGTCGCGGTTTGGCGGTATCGGCCTCGCCGGCGACCATCTGCCAGACCGAATCGATCATCGGCGCCAGCAGCAGTTCGCCGAACTGTCGCACCAGCACCGCGACCACCTGGGTCGATTCGCGACGCGAGGTCGAGGCCAAACCCGCCTCGCGCAGCGCGACGACCTCGCCGCGCACCAACTCCACCTGGCGCTCCAGGAATTTCAGCCGCGCCGGCTCCGGTTCCAGGACCGCGCGGCGGATGTAGTTCACCACGGCCGGGTTCTCGCGCAGCATCTCGCGCACGGCCTCGTCCCGGGCGCCGGCGACCTCGCCGGGCGTTCCGGTGTTGGGCACCGAGTGCACGGCCTGGTAGAAGTACTCGCTCACCAGCTGGTCGACGGCATCGCGCAGGCCCGCCTTGGTCTTGAAGTGATGCTGGACCAGGCCCAGGGTCACGCCCGCCTCGGCGGCGACCGCTCGCAGCGACACCCGGGACTCGCCGTACTGCGCGAACAGATCCATGGCGGCATTGCGGATCCGCGCCTTGGCGGTCAGATCCTCGTTCGTCGCGCGTGGATTCAGCATCGGTCCTCAGCTCATCCGGGTCTGGCGGACATCTTACGTCGTGTAGTAGCTCTGTTCCGCGGTATTTTGCGGTGCTATTGACCGGTGGACAATACAACTGTACTGTCCGTTGCCGTGAACGACGGGGTCTCGCCCCCGCGCGCCGGAAAGCAGAGGGATCGCCCATGTCCGAACTCTTCCCCGACTACCGTCCCTCCTGGGAGACCGACCAACATCGCGAACTGCGCAAGCACGCGGCGGCCTTCTTCGGCAAGGAGAGCGCGCCGCACCGCGAACGCTGGAGCGCGCAGCACATGGTCGACCGCGAGTTCTGGAACAAGGCCGGTGCGGCGGGTCTGCTCGGGCTGGATCTGCCGGAGGAATTCGGCGGCGCCGGAGGCGATTTCGGTATGCAGGCGGTCGTGCAGGAGGAGCTGGTCTACGCGCACGACAACGGTTTCGGCTTCTCGGTGCACTCGCCGATCGTGTCGCACTACATCTACCAGTACGGCAGTCCGGAACAGCGGGCGAAGTGGCTGCCGGGCATCATCGCCGGTGAGCTGGTGCTCGCCGTCGCCATGACCGAGCCGGGGACGGGTTCGGATCTGCAAGCGGTGCGCACCACCGCGATTCGCGACGGCGACCACTATGTGGTGAACGGTTCCAAGACGTTCATCTCCAATGGCACGCACTGCGATCTGGTCGTCATCGTCGCCAAGACCGATCCGTCCAAGGGCGCCGCGGGCGTGTCGCTGATCGTGGCCGAGACCCGGGATCTGCCCGGGTTCGAGCGGGGCCGGGTGCTCGAGAAGATGGGGCAGCACGCGCAGGACACCCGCGAGCTGTTCTTCTCCGATATGCGCGTGCCGGTCGCGAATCTGCTCGGTGAGCAGGAGGGGCTGGGCTTCTATCAACTCATGGAACAGCTGGCCCGCGAGCGGCTCATCATCGCCACCATCTGTTCCGCGCTGGCCGAGGCCGCGGTGCTCGAGGCGCTGCGCTATTCGCGCGAGCGGGAGGCGTTCGGCCGCCCGATCGGCAAATTCCAGCACAACGCGTTCACCCTCGCCGAGGTCAAGACCGAGGCGCTGGCCATCAAAACCCTTGTGGACTACGCGATCTCGCAGTACGTCGGCGGGCAGAACGATCCGGCGACCGCATCCATGGCCAAATTGTTCGCCGCCGAGACCGCCGACAAGGTGGTCGACAAATGCCTCCAGCTTTTCGGCGGCTACGGCTACATGATGGAATATCCGATCGCCAATATGTACACCGGCTCGCGGGTGAACCGGATCTACGGCGGCACGAGCGAGATCATGAAGGAAATCATCTCCCGGTCGCTGTGACCGAGCCGGGTCACCGCCGCGGGCTGCACTGGGCGGGATCGGCGAGTTCGCCACACGGTGTGCCGCCGTGCGAGCGGATGATGTCCTTGCCCGCGCGGTCGGTGAGATACCGCAGGAATGCCGCGGCGAGCGAGTCGTACGGCAATTCGCCGTTGCTGTAAGCGTATTCGACGCCCCAGAACGCGTAGCCGTGCGCCAGCACCTCGTCGCGGGTCGCCTGATGCCCGTCGATGGAGACCACGGCCACCCCCGGATATCCGGCCGCCTCGGTGTAGGAGGAGTAGCCGACCGCGCCGGGAATATCGGCTACGGCCTCGAGCATGTCACCGGTCAGCGGCACCTCGCAGGCCGCCGGACCGGGCGGATTCGTGACCTGGATGGTCCGGCAGCTCGCCTCCGGCAGGGTGACGGAGTTGCCGCCGAGCAGCCGTTGCCCGAAGGTCTCCCGAGTGCCGGAACCGAAGGCGCGGTTGATCAGTCGCACCGGCAGGTCGGGGCCGCCGAGCTTGTTCCAGTTGCCGATCCGGCCCTCGAACAGATCCCGGATCTGCTGTGCGGTCAGATTCGGCACGCCGAGATCGCCGTGCACGATCACCGAGAACACCGCCATGGCCAGCGGGCGCGGCAGTAGCGCGGGATAGCCGACGCCCTTGGGACCGTCGGTGATCGCCAGCAATCCCGGATCGCCGTGGCCCTGCTTGTCGACGGTGGTGAGCCCGCGTTCGCTGCCGTCGAATGCGAAGGTGAAATTCGCTGCCGGGCAGGACTTCCGGTAGGCGGTGGCGGCATCCCGGATCACCGGCTCGAAGGCCGAGGACCCCACGAGAGTGAGCCGGCCCGCGAGGCAGTCCGGCGCGGGCGGATTGTTCCCGGCCAGCGCGACGCCGAATTGCACGACGATCACGATCACCAGGAACCCGATGAACGCCAGCATATTCCGGGACAGCCCGGTGCGGCTCTGGCTCGTGCGGACCCGTCCACCCTTGAGCTTGCCGTGCAGTGAGGGCTCCGGATACGGGCCGTCGCCGGAACCGCGCGAGAGAATGGCGAGGATCTTGTAGTGGTCCCGCCGGTTCATCGGCACCTTCGGCAGATCGATGATGCCCAGGTCCTGCGCTTCGTCCGCACGCGCGGCGATGCCGCGGCCCGGCTCGAGATAGGAACCGAGCACGGTATCGCTGAGTTCGGTCACCGCCATTCCGGCGATCCGGCGATGCGGAAAATGCAACCGCAACCCGACCCGTTCGTCGTCGGGCATCGCGTAATCGGCGGAATCGATGTTCGTGACGCCGTCGTTCTCCACCCGAATCAACACGATCGACAGGTCCCGCAGATGCGTATCGGCGGTACCCCCGTCCGGCTCCAATTGTTCCAGGACGCCCGGAAATACCGATTTCGTCTCCCCGGTCAGGGGAGTGTCCATCTGCACGCGATAGCCCAGGCGCTTGCGCCGCATGATCACGAATTCCCAGAAGAACGCGACCAACGACACCACGAGCGCGATGACCGGCAACCCGATCTGCACCAGATAGCTGTCCACTCGGATCTGTCCCCCGAATATCTCGATGTGCAGCCATCTTCGCTCCGGGTTTCCGCGAATTGCCCCTCCGCCACCAAAGTTGGGCAACAATTCATCGTTCGGATGGTTCGGGCAACGCTCACCGCGGACACGGCGGATCACGCGTCGTGGAACACCAGGCCCAGGGTGTGGCGGTGGCCCGAACGCACGACGCTCACCCCGTGGCGCATCGGTGCGGCGGACCACCCCCGCGCCCCGCGCACCGGGCGCTCGCGAGTGGTGAAGATCAGCCCGTGGCCGTGCGGTAACAGGGTCGCCGAGCCGCGGGATTGGGCTCGCGGACGCTGCTCGACCATGAGGAATTCGCCGCCGGTGTAGTCGCGGCCGGGTTCGTCCAGGCCGATCACCACTTGGAGTGGAAAGATCATGTCGCCGAACAGGTCTCGATGCAGGGCGTTCCAGTCTCCGGGACCGTAGCGTAACAGGATCTGCGCGGATTTACGCTGGCCGGCCTTGTGACACAGAGCGATCCAGTCCTCCAGGCTCTCCGGCCAGCTCCCCGGACGGCCGAATTTCGCCGCCCAGTCCCGGGCGATGGGAAGGAGTTTCGGATAGAACGCCCTGCGTAGTTCGCGGACCGGTTCGGGGAGATCGTGGTCGAAGTAGCGATATTCGCCCGAGCCGAAGCGATGCCGGGACATGATCACGGTGCCGCGGAACAGCTCCGGGCGGTCGTAGAGAGCGGCCAGGGCTCGGCATTCCCCGGCGCGCAGCAGTGGTCCGGTGAGCGCGTATCCGTACTCGTTCAGCTCGTCGGTCAGCGCGGGCCAGTCCTGGTTCCCGACCCGGTCCGCGAACTCGCTCGAATTATGCTGTGCGGTAGTCATATTCGAGTTCCAGAAGTGTTCGCTTGTTGTCCAGGCCGCCCGCGTAGCCGATCAGTGCGCCGTTCGCGCCGACGACCCGGTGACACGGCCGCACGATCAGCAGCGGGTTCGCGCCGATCGCCCTGCCCACCGCGCGCACCGCCGCGCGGGACGCGCCGATCCGCTCGGCTATCGATCCGTAGCCGACGGTCGTTCCATAGGGGATCTCTTCCAGTGCGCGCCACACCCGGCGCTGGAAATCCGTTCCCGCACCGGTGTATTCGACATCGAAAGTCGTGCGGTTGCCCGCGAAGTAGGCGTTCAGCTGGGTGATCACCTCGGCGAAGGCCTCCGGCGCGGCGGTTCGCTCGCCCACGGCCGTAGCGGATTTCCCGCCGCTCATGGACACCGAACCGAGCGCGAGGCCATTTCGGCCGAGCTCACCGGTCAACAACAACTCCCCGACCGGGCTGGTCATCGTCGCGTACACGGCCATCGCGATTCCTCTCACTCGTCGCCTGGTATCCCTGTCGACGACTCTGCCCGAGTCCGGCGCCCGGTACCGGCGGTAATCGGACATGGCATTCGGTGGCGAGTTGCCTGTTCGCGGGCCTGCCCACGCGGAAATCGGACGAATCGGCGATGGTGATCGACCGGCCGCGATCCGATCAGCCGGCGGCCGCGCGCCCAGGACGGATATCGATCTCGCCCTGCGCCAGGAGCGTGGCGAGCCGACGCCACCGGCGATGCCGATGCCGGAACATGACGTGCACGAACATTCGCACGCCGAATCCGCGCAGCCCATCCTGCACCTCGATCTCATCGGTGTAGTGGCAACGGTTTTCGCCGATCGGCTCGAAGGTCAGGTGATGATTCCAGATCCGCACCGGACCGCCCCACTCGTTGGTGTAGATCTCCCGATCCGTCAGCCGCACCAGTCGCAGATGGTGCCGCCACGCGGGAACCACCCCGAACCACCAGAGCCGCGCCACGCCCTCGACTCCGGGCTCGACTCGATCCGGAATCTCCAGCCGTGGCACCGAGATGATCGGCGCCATGACGAAGGCGAACAACTCCGGTGTCCTGGCCAACGCGCATGCCACCTCGGCCCGCAACGGGAGTTCGGTACTTAGGGTGACCTTACTCATGCTTGAATGATGACCGGTGCCGCCGCCGTTCCGCAAGGGTGCCGACCGGATCGGCGAACTCTGCGTCAGGGGGCCGGATTCGTGTGGCTCGAGAACGATTTCGATTCGTCGACCGGGGTGTTCTGCGCCGCGGACAGCCACCACCGACCGTCGCGTTCCACCAGGACATACATGGCGACCTCGGAGAATGCTTCCGGGTCCAGGGCCTGTCTGCGGATCTGGGTGACGACCACGCCCGGGGCGGGGCTGTTGGCCGCCACGACCTCGAAGCGGGACGGCGGTGCGACGGGTTCGCGCCGGCCCATCATTCGGCGGTGGATCGCGTTGATCTGGCCGTAGCCGACGACCAGCGCGCCGAAAGGGCTGCCCCACAACACATCCGCGGCGAACGAATTGTCGTAGCGGTCGGCGTCGGCACTCTCGCCCGCCTGCTGTAGTTCCGCGGCGAGGTCCGCGGCGACGGCTCGTGCGATCGCATCGGCGGCCGGGTCGTGCACGTTCGGTCGAGTACTCATGTGATCCTCCGCTGCTCCGGTTCCGACCACAGCCTGCAAGCTCGAGCGAGGTTGAGGTCAAGCCGGTGTGAGCGAGGTGGCCTCTCGTACTCGGCTACCGGTTTCGTGCCGAATCGATGCGGTCGAGAAGCCACCGTGGCCCGGTCGTGCGTGCGCCGAGCGCTTCGACGCGGGCGCGCAGGCCGCGGTCCGCGGTGACGACCAGCACCCGTGCCGGATCGCTGTGCTCGGCCGTGACCGCGACGATCGCGTCGTCGCCCGAGCCTGCGGCACGCACCACCCCGAGGTGGCTGAACTCGCTGTCCCGCACCGCATTTGCCGCGCCTTCCAGGACGACGACCACCTCGCACGAGTGCGGAAGCGCAGCGCGTAGCGCCGCCAATCCGGTCAGCAACCGGTGGGCCGCTCCCGCGCGGTCACGCCACCAGCCGTCGGGCCGGGAGCCGACGACATTGGCCGCGTCCACGACGAGCAACCGCACCGAATCGTCCACCACGCCCCTCAGTCTCCACCAGGGGCGGCCGGGCGCGACCAGCGGGCGATCGGGCTAGCCGTGCCGGGGCGGCAGCGGCGGGAGCTCGAGATTCTCCCGGAAGGTGGCGCCCACGTAGTCCTCGCCGACGATGCCGCGCTTGCGCAGTTCCGGCAGCAGTCCGGCGAGCAGGAAATCCCGGGTGCGCGGATCTGCGAGTCCGCCGAGGTTCACGACGTCGAGAACGCCCGCGGTATACCGTTCCTCGATCGCGTCGGCCAATTGTTCCGGGGTGCCCGCGGCGGCCCAGTGCCCGGTGTCCTTGGCGGCGATGATCAACTCCCGCAACGTCTTTCCCGATCGCGCGTAGCGACTGAAGATCTCCACCCGACCGCGCCGCCGGTGCACCGAATTCACCTGCGGCAGTAGTTGTTCCGGGATCGGCTTGTCCAGCGGCAGATCGGTGAGATCGACTCCGCCGCCGAGCATGTCGGCCAGTGCGTGCCGTCCCGCATCGAAATCGGTGGCCTCCTCGCGTTCGCGCACCAGGCGCAGCGCCTCGGCCTCGGTGGCTCCGTAGGTGGCGTGTAACGAACCGAAGATCAGCGGCAGCCCGTCGGCGCGGCCCAGTTCCGTTGCGCGCGTGCGGATTCGCTTGGTGAAGGTCAACGCGTCGTCCAGCGTGCCCAACGAGGTGAACACCACTTCCGCATACCGGGCGCCGAGCTCCACCCCGCCCTCGGATTGCCCGGCCTGGAACTGCACCGGCCGGCGTTGCGGCAGGGGCGGGATGTTGAGTGGGCCCCGGACCGTGAAGTGCGGGCCCGCGTGGTCGATCGGACGGACCGATTCCGCGTCCAACCTCGTCCCGCCGCGCCCGTCCGAGGTCAGCGCGCCGGGGCCCCAGCTGTCGAACAGCGCGTTGACCACCTCGATCGACTCCGCCGCGCGCGCGTACCGCTCCTCGGGACCGGGCAGCTCGCCGGGACCGTAGTTCTCCTCGCCGACCGAGGAGGTCACCGCGTTCCACGCCGCGCGGCCGTTGCTGACGTGATCGAGCGTGCCGAACAGGCGCGCCAGGTTGTACGGGTGGTGGAATGTGGTGGTGACGGTCGCGATCAGGCCGACGTGCGCGGTGACCGCACTGAGCGCGGACAGCACGATCAGCGGTTCCTGCGCCCCGATCGCCCTCTGATTGCCGAAGCTGAGCAGATCGGCGGCGAACAGCGCGTCGAACCGGTGTTGCTCCGCGAGCCGGGCGATCTCCAGCAGATCGGTGAGCGTGGATTTCCCCGGATCGATCGCCGCCGCGTAGACCTGCGGAGATCCGCTCACCCCGGTCACGATCTTCAGCGGCCGCCGCCGGTCGGTGCTTGCCATACCGCGACGCTAATCAGGCACGCCGGTATCGCCCACGGGTTACGCTCAACGAGATCCTTTCTCGCACTGCGTCTTCACTGCGCGCACGCCGCCGCGGACGCATCCGCCGGCGCGGAATTCGCCTAGACTGCCACAGGTGACCGATCTCGCGGATTTCTCCCGGCTGATCGCCGGGGATCATGGGCTCAGTGTGGTGTCGACCGCCCGGGCGGACGGCACGATCCA
>CBJNFW010000239.1:0-13328 GCA_966435935.1 uncultured Nocardia sp. | reverse complement strand
ATTCGCCGAGGCGATCAAGCAGGTCCGGCCTGCGGCCGCGCGGGACACCGCGATCGCGGTGCTGACCGGAATTCTCGTCGAGGCCGACGCCGACTCGGTGGTACTGATCGCGACCGATCGTTATCGGCTCACCGCCCGGTCCCTGGTTCCGCTGCGCGCCGCGGCGAACCCGTGGTCGCTGGTCGTACCGGCCGGGGACCTCGACGCGCTGACCGCCCGCCTGCGCGAGCGGGAACAGGTCCCGCTCTCCTCTTCCGGGACGGATCTCGTGCTCACCGGCACCGAAATCCGTTGTCCGGCAATCACGGAGCCGTTTCCGGACTATCGGCACATGCTCGCCGCACTGCCCCCGGCGCGCACTCGCGTGGTGGTGGACGGCGATCTGCTCCGCGAGGCGGTCGACCAGGCCGGTGCGCGAACCCTGCACTGCGCGATCGATGCCGTCTCGCTGCGAACCTCGACCGCGCCGGACGGACCGGAACGCCGAATCCCCGCGTCCGTCAACGGCATTCGAACCACGCTGGCCTTCGATCCCGCCACCCTGTCCCCCGCGCTGCGCACAGCCGTCGGCCCGGAGATCATGCTCGACATCGCCGCACCGGACCAGCCGGTCGTCATTCGCTCGGCCGCCGCCGGAGATCTCACCACCCTCGCCATGCCCACCCGCGGAAAGGATCATCCGTGACCTCCACAGCCGGACCCGACGACACCATGACCGCGATCACCGTCGCGGTCCGGCACGGCCACGCGGGAGATCCCGACGCCGCTCGTGCGGAACTCCTCGGCCTCTGGGACAGGCTCGGCCCGCTGGGCGACCCCCTGCACCGCTGCACCCTCGCGCACTACCTGGCCGATCTGTACGACGACGCCGCGCAGGCGCTGATCTGGGACGTGCGCGCCCTCGACGCGGCCGGAGCGCTCACCGACGAGCGAACCAGGCGGCACCACCCGACGCTGCGCGTGCGCGGCTTCTACCCCTCCCTGCATCTGAACCTCGCCGACAACCTCCGCCGCCTCGGTTCCTTCGACGCCGCGGACCAGCACCTCGAGGCGGCCCGCGCATATTTCGACGCGCTCGGCGCGGACCCCTACGGTGACGGCATCCGCTCGGCCGCCGACGAGGTCGCCGCGGCGGTGCGCGCCCGTTCGACCCAGCGCCGGGACAGCGCGCCCAACGGGCGGTCGTGAATTCCGCCGCACGGCCCGATCGCCACTCATTTGCTCAAAAGTGTTGTACGCCAGTACTTTATGACCATTAGTTGAATCCGGCGTCAACTTTGATACGGTAGCGAGTACCGCGACCGCGGTGCAGACACTCGGCAGGCGAGGTGGGCGCGAGAAGTGAGTACACGGACTCCGGTACCGGACTGGGCGGCCCTGGGCAGCAGACAGATCGCGGTGAACGGGATCGAACTGCGAGTCGTCGAACACGGCGAGGGTCCGCTGGTGGTCTTCTGTCACGGTTTCCCCGAACTCGGATTCTCCTGGCGACACCAGGTCTTCGCCTTCGCCGAAGCCGGATTCCGCACCCTGACCCCGGATATGCGTGGTTACGGCGGCAGCTCGCGGCCGGACCGGATCGAGGACTACGCGATGGCGGCCCTCTGCGGCGACCTGGTCGGCCTGCTCGACGCGGTCGGCGCGCAGGACGCGATCTTCATCGGTCACGATTGGGGCGCGTCGGTCGTCTGGCAGACCGCGCTGCGGCATCCGGATCGGGTGCGTGCGGTGGCCGGCCTGAGCGTTCCGGTCGCGCCCCGGCCCAAGGCGCCGCCGATCTCGATCTTCCGCTCCCGGCTGGGCGAGGACTTCTACATGTGCTGGTTCCAGGAGCCGGGCGTCGCGGATGCGGCCCTGGCCGCCGACGTGCGGCGCACCCTGCTGCGCGACCAGGTGATCAGCGCCGCGGACCTGACCGGCGACAGCGCGAACCCGCAACCGCCGCAATGGCTTTCCGAGTCCGAACTGCGGTACTACATCGACGCGTTCAGCACGACCGGGTTCACCGGCGGGCTCAACTACTACCGCAACCTCGACCGCGACTGGGAACTGTCCGCCGATCTGGCCGGGGCGAAGATCACCGCGCCCGCCTACTTCATCGCGGGCGCGGACGACGCGGTGCTGCGTTTCACCCCGCTCGCCAAGATGGACGCCGTACTGACCGATCTGCGCGGCACCCTGCTGCTCGACGGCGCGGGCCACTGGATCCAGCAGGAACGGCCCGACGAGGTCAGCGCCGCGCTGATCGACTTCGCCCGTGGTGTGGCCCGGAGCTGATCCGGCCGCCGAACTACAGTTGCATTCACTCCGATGCCGCAGCGGTGCGGCACGCATCGATGGGAGACCCGATGGACCTGTTCACCGGTTCCGAACGCGCTCAGCGGTATATCGCGGACCTCACGGCCTTCATGGACGAGCGGATCTACCCGGCCGAGGCCGTCTATCAGGAGCAGATGCGCGCCGCCGGTGACCCGCACCATCACCCGCAGATCCTCGAGGATCTCAAGGCCGAGGCGCGCGAGCGTGGCCTGTGGAATCTGTTCCACCCGCATCCGGAATGGGGTCCGGGCCTGACCAATCTCGAGTACGCGCCGCTGGCCGAGATCATGGGCCGCAGCCCCGCGCTGGCCCCCGAGGCGTGCAACTGCGCGGCCCCGGACACCGGGAATATGGAAGTGTTCACGCTGTTCGGCACCGAGGAGCACAAGCAGCGCTGGCTCGAACCGCTGCTGGCCGGAACCATCCGCTCCGCGTTCGCGATGACCGAACCGGGCGTGGCGAGTTCGGATGCGACCAATATCGAGATGAGCATGCGCCGCGACGGCGACGACTACCTGCTCGACGGCCGAAAGTGGTTCGCCTCCAACGCTTTGCACGCCAACTGCAAGGTGCTGATCGTGATGGGCAAGACCGATCCCGAGGCCCCGCCGCACCGGCAGCAGTCCATGCTGGTCGTCCCGATCGACGCGCCGGGCGTACAGGTGGTCCGGAATCTGCCGGTGTTCGGCTACTCCGATCGCGAGGGCCACGCCGAGATCGTCTTCGACAACGTGCGCGTGCCGGGCAGCGACGTACTCGCCGGTCCCGGTGAGGGTTTCGCGATCAGCCAGGCCCGGCTCGGGCCCGGCCGCATCCACCACTGCATGCGCGCGATCGGCATGGCCGAGCGCGCCCTGGAACTGATGTGCCGCCGCGCGGAATCGCGCACCACCTTCGGCGCGAAACTCAGCGAGCGCGCCAATATCCAGGACTGGATCGCCGAGGCGCGCATCGAGATCGAGCAGACCCGCCTGCTCACCCTCAAGGCGGCCTGGATGATGGATACCGTCGGCAACAAGCAGGCGCGAGTGGAGATCGCCGCGATCAAGGTGGCCGCGCCGAATATGGCGTTGAAGATCGTCGACCGGGCGATTCAGCTGCACGGCGCGGGCGGGGTGACCGAGGATTTCCCCCTCGCGAGCTTCTGGGCGCACCTGCGCACGCTGCGTCTGGCCGACGGACCCGACGAGGTGCACAAGCGCAGTATCGCGCGGGCCGAGCTGGGTAAGTACCGACGGCGTGGCGACGCGAAGGCGTGAGACTCCTCGCCGCGGCCGCGCATCCGGGCCGCGGCCCGCTCACTCCCGGTCGAGCTGCAGGGCGTTGACCCAGAGCGCGGTCAGCGTCCGCACCAGCTTCTCGAAGGCGATCCGCTGGTCCAGCACGAAGACCAGATAGGCCATCCGGCTCACCATCCCCGACAGCGCGTGCGCGGTGATGGTCGGATCCAGGTCGGCGGCCGCCCGGCCGGACTTCTGCAGGGCGCGGATCATGCGGGCGTTGCGCTGGACGAAGGCGCGGCTGCGTTCGATGCGCATCCGCCGGAAGTTCTCGTCGACCTGGGCAACCTGTTCGAAGACCGCCATCAGGCGGGCATTTCGCTTGTAGGACAACAGGTATTCGCGGTTCGCCGCCTCGATCAGGGCGCACGGATCGGTGATACCGCTGCGCTCGCGCACGTGCGGATGCAGCATCTCTTCCTGCACCTGCTCGACGACGGCGGCGAAGATCTCGTCCTTACCGTCGAAGTAGGTGTAGAACGAGCCCGAGGCCACACCGGCGGCCGCGGAGATGTCGGAGATCTTCGCCTCGAGGTAGCCGTCACGTTCGAACACCTGCCGCGCGGCCGCGATCAGCGCCGCCCGGGTCCGCACACCTCGCTGGGTACGGGGCGCGGGGCGACCGGACTCTCCCTCGCCCGCAACGGATTCCGATACCACCCCGATCACCTGCTCCCGGCTCGCCGACACCCCGCTCCCGGTCGCCACGGTATCATCGCGGCCCTCGAATCCGACGTCGGCTTCGGAAAGCAGAACGGTGGGCACATTTGCGTGTGATATACCGACATTCGCATACCGCACGCCGAGCCGGAAGGACCGCATGGACAAGCTCACGGACCTGCTCGAGTTCGAGACGATGCTGCTCGGCCGCTACAGCCTGACCTCGCAGCGCGGTGCGGGACGGCTGGACCGCAGTGCGTACACCCTGCTGTACCGGCTGCGGATGGAGGGTGCGATGTCCATCGGCCAGTTGAGCGAGGCGCTGGGGCTGGACGCCTCGACGGTGAACCGGCAGACCGCGGCCATGCGCCGCGCGGGGCTGGTGGACCGGATTCCGGATCCGGACGGCGGTATGGCTCGCAAATTCCAGGTCAGCGAGCAGGGGGCCGCTCAGCTCGAGGCCGATCGAGCCGCGGCGGTCGGCCATCTGGACGCCATCCTCGCGGACTGGTCCAGGGCGGACCTGGCCGCGCTGGTCGGCTATCTCGAACGCCTGAACACCGATATCGAGCGTTATCACGGGCGTCCCTGGCCACGTCCGTGAGCGGATCTAATCCGGGGTGTCCGCAGTGGCCGCACGGGCCGGAATGTGCCGGGCGAACACCGCCCACAGCGCGATCCCGGCGATCGTGGCGCCCATACCGATCTCGCAGACCCGAAGCCAGCCGCCCGATTCGTAGGCCGTACCGGCGGTGACCGATCCGACGACGCCGCCGAGGAAGTACATCACCATGTAGGCCGTGGTCAGGCGGCTGCGAGCGGCCGGATCCAGTGCGTAGATCGCGCTCTGATTGGACAGTTGGATGCCCTGGATGCCGAAGTCGAAGACCAGCAAGGCCGCGATCAGCGCGATGATCGAATGCCCGCCCCAGGTCAGCAGCGCCCAGCTGGCCAGCAGCACGACCCACACCAGCGTGGTCACCACGCGCAGATGTCCGCGATCGGACAACCGGCCCACCACCGGTGCACCCAGCGCCCCGGCCACACCGGCGATGCCGAACAACCCGATCACGACCTCCGAATAGTGATACGGGCTCCCGTGTCCCCCGGCGAGCAGGAATGCCAGTGCGGTCCACACACCCGAAAAGCAGGCCATCGCAACGAAACCCAGCACCATGCGATGCCGCAGCATCGGATGCAGACGGATCAGCGACAGGATCGAGACGAGCACCTCGCGATAACGTTCGCCGGCAGCGGCCCGGCCGGTGGCGGGAGTGAGCAGGTAGACGCTCACCGACATCACCAGCTGGATCGCCGCCGCCGCGATCAGTACCGTGCGCCAGCCGCCCAGTTGCGCGATCGCGCCGGAGAGCACCCGCGAGGACAGGATGCCCAGCAGCAGCCCGCTCATCACCGTGCCGACGACCTGACCGCGACGCCCCGGTTCGGCCAGTGACGAAGACCACGGCACCACGACCTGCGCGGCGGAGGCGGTGATCCCGGTGACGAACACGGCCACCAGCAGAATCGGGAAGTTCGGCGCGGCCGCCGAAACGACCAGCGCCAGCACCGACGCGGCCAGCAGGCCCGGCACCATCCGGCGGCGTTCGAGGAAATCACCCAGCGGGACCAGCAGCGCCAGCCCGCACAGATAGCCCACCTGAGCGCCGCTGACCAGCAGCGCCGCGGTGGCGGTCGAGATGCGCAGATCACCCGCTACCTGGTGCAGCAGCGGCTGAAGATAGTAGAGGCAGCCCGCGGACGATCCCGCGGTCACCGCGAACACGAGCACGAGCAGACGGGTGAGCCGGGCCTGCTGCGGCGCGGCGACGGTCGAAACACTCACTCCATCCATGGTCCGGTACCGAGTCGATCAACGGAAGCGATGGATTTCGATAGCCCCATCAACGAGGCAGATGGCAAGTCTAGGCTCGCAGGATGGAGTTGCGTCAGATCGAATGCTTCCTGGCCTGCCGGGAGGCCGGCTCGTTCACCGCGGCGGCGCGTTCGCTGAATCTGGTGCAGTCGGCGGTGTCGACGAGCGTGGCGAAACTGGAACGCGAACTCGGTGCGCGGCTGTTCGATCGCACCCCGCGCGGATTGGAACTCACCGAGACCGGACGTGCCATCTCCGGACCGGCGACATCGATGGTGCGTGCTCGGCGGGAGGTCACCGACGCGATCGCCGCGGCCCGGGGCGAGGTGCGCGGCGAGGTGGTGATCGGCAATCTGATGAATATCCGTTCCCTGGACCTGGCCGCCGTTCTGGCCGATATGCACCGCCGATATCCGGCGCTGACCTTGCAGATGCGCCAGAGCATCGCGGGCGTGCGCGGCAATATCGCCGGACTGCTCGAGGGCAGTCTCGATATCGCGCTGCTGGCCGGTTCCGCCGACGAGATACCCGGGCTGTGCCTGTATCCGATTCTCGAGGAGACCTTGGTGCTGTGTGTGCGCCCCGACCATCCGCTGGCCGGGCGGCCGTTCCCGCCCGGCGCGCTGGCGGGCACGAGGTTCATCGACTATCCGCCGGGCTGGGGCATCCGGAGTATCGCCGATGAACGATTCCCGTTGCGCCGCACGGTTATCGAGGTCGCCGATCAGGAATTCGCGCTGGAGCTGACCGCTCAGGACTTCGGGGTCACGCTGGTGCCGCGCTCGGTCGCCGAACGGTGGACCGGCCTCGTGCGCATCGAGCCGGCGGACGGGCCGATCCCCTGGAAGCTGGCCGTGGCGCACGATGCGCAGCGCACACCGTCATATGCGGCGCACACCGTCATCGAGACGCTGCGCGATCTGGCGTGAGACGCGCATCCGGTCGGCAAGACCGCCCTGCTCCGCCCTGGATCGCCGGGCAGTCGCCCGCACCTGTTGGTCCCCGCTGTCACCCCGCCGCCGGGACCGCGGGGATCCGACGGGGATCGACGAGGACATCGATCTCGACGATCCGGCCACCCGCGACGACGAATGCCAGGAGAGATGCCGATCGCCCGTCGACGGTGACGAGCACCCCGGCCGCACCGTTCACCAGAACCGGGTGCAGCACCGCGCGGGGGTGCGCGAATCGCACCGCCTGAGCAGCGGCGTCATCGGAACTATCCGTCTCCCGGAGCTTTCCGGTCCCGAGATCACCGCGCAGGACGACGTCCGGGGCGAGCACTCGCACCAGCGCGGCGATATCGCCGCGGCGAGCGGCGGCGAAGAAGGCGTCCACCACACGACGCTGATCAGCCGGACCGCCCTCGGGCTCGGGCGCCGCGCGGACTCGCCGTCGCGCCCGGCTGGCCAGTTGGCGCGCCGCCTCGGGCGAGCGGTCCAGGATCGCCGCGATCTCGCCGAACGGCACGGCGAAACTGTCGTGCCGGACGAAGGCGACCCGTTCGGCGGGATCGAGCCGATCCAACCCGACCTGCAGCGCCATGCCGATCGAATCCGCAAGCAGCGCTTGGGTTTCCGGTGTGCTGTGCCCGTCGGCGGTGACGATCGGATCGGGCAGCGCATCATCGGCCTCGCGCACCGATCCCAGCATCCGATAGGCCATCGCCCGCAACCGGGCCCGGCTCTGCTCGAGTTCGCGCGTGAGCGAATCGGTCATCTGTCACATACTCCGGACGTCATCCGCCATAGCCGCGAGAGGTATGGCCGTATCGACCCTGCCTTCGCCCGGCACGCGCATTCGCTCGACCGTCTACTGGACCGCCACCGTGCTCATCGCCGCCGAACTCGGCGTGGGCGGCGTCTGGGATGTGGCGCGCATCCCACGTATTTCCTGGTGCTGCTGGGCGTTTGGAAGATTCTGGGCGCTCGCGCTGCTGGTTCCGGGACGCCCGCTGCCGAAGGAGTGGGCGTACGCGGGCGCGTTCTTCGTCTACACCGGGGCCATCGCGTCTCATCTGACCGAGCGATACGCGCTCGGCGAGGTCGCGGTGCTGACGGTGATGACCGCGCTGACGGTCCTGTCGTGGGCGCTGCGCCCACCGGGCCGACGACCGGGACCGCCCGTTCGCTGAGGGCGTGAGAAGTTCCCCGGTCCGGTCCGTCGCGTCAGGATATCCTTACAGCATGGCGAAGGCAGACGTACCGGACGAGGGCGGGGCCGCGTGGCGGCGGCTCACCTCCCGTCGCGGCGGACCACGAACAGGTGACGAGGCGCTCACCGCACTGGCCGATATCGGCGCGGTGCGCAGACTGTTGGATCAATGGGAACTGGGCGCGGTGCGCATCGCTCGCCGCCGGGACAAGTCGTGGGCCGAGATCGCGACCTATCTGGGCGTGACCAGGCAGTCGGCCTGGGAGCGCTGGCGCGATCTGGACTCCGAACCCGAGCGCGGCACCTCCAGCGGCCGCACCGAGAGCATCGAATCCGCCGATCCGGCACCGGAATCGGTCGAGGTCACCGAGTGGGAACGGGATCTGCTCGACGCCGGTACCCGGCGGCGGCGTGCGAATGTCGAGGTCCCCTCGGTCGTCGGACTCGAATGGGCCGCCGCGTTGCACGCGCTCACCGCGAAGGGCTTGGTCGCCGCGAACGCCGATCCTGATGCGCCGCTGCCGGATGCGGCCGAATCGGGCTGGTTCGTCACCGACCAGAGCCCGGAGTCCGGCGCGCGAGTGTCGGCCGGTTCGGCGGTGCGACTGTGGTTGCGGCGCAACGGCGGTGCCGGTGTGCGGGAACCGCGTCAGCCGTCTCCGCCGCCGTTGCGATCGATCCCGGAACTACCCGAGCCGACCGGCCGGGCCGCGAGCTGACCGACCCCGGCGGCCGGCGCCGAAACCGGCCGCCACGCTCGTGATTCCGCGTCGTCGGCACCGGTTGGCAGCAAGCTGGCATCGCCATCTCGAGGTCCACACAGGCAGCGCGCCGATCTATGAAGTATGGACTCGATATTGCCGCGCTCGGCGCGACGTGGATGGCTGTGGGTCGTCATCGGCGCTGTCGCCGTCGTGGCGATCGTCGTGGGCGTCATCGCGACGCCGCTGGCTCGGGCAGCGGCGCACAATTCGGTTGCAGCACAGCGCGGTAGCGCAGCCACCGCATCGGCGGTCGCCGCGCCCGTGCCGAGCCTGCCGATCCCGCAGCTGCCGAGCGGTTCCGCCGGAACCGCGCCCAGCGCGCCGCAGGTGTCCCCGGAGGCGTTGGGCCAGAAGATGCAAGCCGCGATCCAGGCCGCGTCTCCCGGCACCCGGGTCGGCATCGATGTCGTGGACACCGCTACCGGGGCGACGGTCGCCGACCTCGACAGTGGTCAGCAGTTCTACACCGCGTCCGTGGTCAAGTTGCTGATCGCCCTGGACGAGCTGAATTCGCAAGGCTGGCAAGCCGATTCGGCGACCGCTGCGCAACTCGAGCAGATGCTCTCGGCCAGCGACGACGATATCGCCGATACACTCTGGGACGCCGACGGAGGCGATGCCATCGTCACCCGCATGGCCGGTCTGATCGGCCTCACCGGCACCAGCGCACCGGGCGATTCCAGCCAGTGGGGCGAAACACTCACCACCGCACAGGATGTGGTGACCGTGTACCGGTATCTCAACACGGTCCCGCAGGCCGCCCGCGATGTCATCATGACCGGTCTGCAGGGCGCCGAGCGGACCGCCGCCGACGGCACCGACCAGTACTTCGGCATTCCGGACGGCCTCACCGGCGCGGACTGGGCGATAAAGCAGGGCTGGATGTCGCTGGCGGACTCCACGACTCTCGACACCACCGGCCTGGTCGGCGCGGGAGCGGGGCAACCGCTGCGCTACGTCGTCGTCGTGCTGAGTTCCCAGCCGGCGAACATCAGCTGGAGCGCGGGTGGCGCCGCGCTCACCGCGGGCGTGCGAGTGCTGCAGGGGACAGTGGACTGAAGCGCGTGACCGCCTGGCGGCTCCCGCGACTACCGGCGCAGCGTACGAACCCATTCCCGGCTGGTCACCAGGCAGCGGTCGCGGACCGCGGCGAACAGTTCGACACTGCGCACACCGGGCCAATCCGGCGGCAGCATCGACGGCGGCAGACCCGGATCGATGTACGGGATGATTCGCCATTCATCCAGCAGCGGAACGAATTCCGCGAATGTCTCGCGCGGCGTCCGGCCGCGGGCAGTGGCCGAGTTCGCGTGGCGGCCGAGGAATTCGCGATGACGTGCCGCGATCGCGTCCAGATCCCACCAGCGGGCCGCGGCCTCGGCCGGCGAGTCCGGAACCTGTGCCGAGGTGGCCAGGAAAGTCGTCACGTAGCCCGAGAGCCCCAGTGCGGCAACGATATCGGTGACCTCGGCGGTGAGGTGCTCCGGCGCGATCCACAGTCCAGGGGAGACGGTCCCGCAGCCGATCCAGCCGAGCCGGCGACGCAGCTGATGCCGTGCGGCGCGCAGCGTCTCGGGGATGGTGAACGAGATCAGCCGCCACGGGTCGGCATCGGTCATCTGCCGGAATCCGAAGATACGGCGATCGCCTCGCGCGTACATCGCCTCGGCCTGCGCGGTCAGGCCGTATCCGGCGCGGCCGTCGCGGACCTCGGAGACCAGTACGCCCCGCCGTTTGAGCCGGTTCACCGCGATCCGGGTGGCATCGGCGGGAACGCCCAATTCGCCCATCAGCTCGACGAGTTCGGCGATGGCGGTCCAGCCGCCCAGCTCGCCCCGGTACGCGCCGAGAACGGTGCGGATCAGCGAGGTGGCGCTGCCCGGACGGGAGTCGAAGTCGTCCAGGACCGCGTGGTCAGGCGAGGAGTTCGTCACGGATCGCCAGTATGCCCGCGGCCACCTCGCCGAAGCCGGTACTCAACGGGCTCAGCCCGATTCGCAGTCCGCGCGGCGGCCGGAAGTCGGGAATCACGCCGCGGCGCCACAGGTTCGCGGTGATATCGGCGAACCGCGGATGGTCGATGATGACGTGACCGCCGCGCCGCGCCGGATCCAGCGGTGAACCGATCTCGACCCCGAGCGGAATCAGCTGCTCGCGCACCAGCTCCAACGCGTATTCGGTCAGCGCGACGGACTTCTCGCGCACGGCGGCCATGCCCACCGCACCGATGAGCGCGAGCGTGTCCTGGATCGACAGCATGCCCAGAATCGGCGGCGTGCCGCTGATCACCCGCCGAATTCCCGGTGCCGGTCGATATCCCTGCGCCATCGCGAACGGCTGCTCGCGCCCCATCCAGCCCCACACCGGTTGCCGGAACCGGTCCTGATGTTCGCTCCGGACGTAAGCGAAGGCCGGCGATCCCGGGCCGCCGTTGAGATATTTGTAGGTACATCCGACGGCGAGATCCACTGCCCAGGAATCGAGTTCGAGCGGTACCGAGCCGACCGAGTGACACAGGTCCAACAGCAGCAGCGCACCCGCGTCGTGCGTCACCTGTGCCATTTCGCTCGCGTCCAGCAGATATCCGGAGCGATAGGCGACGTGTCCGAGGACAACGAGCGCCGTACGTTCGCCGACCACCGCGGCCAGCTCCGCTACCCCCACCCCGCCGCGCGGATCCGGTTCTATCCAGCGCAGAGTCAGATCATGTTCCTGGGCAATGGATTCCATGATGTAGCGATCGGTCGGGAAATTGTCCCGGTCCACGACGATCTCGGTTCGCCCGGGCCGCAGCGCGATCGCGCCGCGGGCGAGTTTGTACAGCAGCACGGTCGTGGAATCGCCGATGGTGGTCTGCCCCGGAGCTGCGCCCAGCACGGTGTCGGCGAGCATGTCCCCGATCGTGATCGGCAGCTCGAACCACTGTTCGTCCCAGCCGCGAATCAGCCGCCCGCCCCAGGCGTCGGTGACGAACGAGCTGATCCGCTCGGCGCTCGCCCGCAACGGGCGGCCCAGTGAATTTCCGTCCAGGTACGCGACCACCCCCGGATCGTCCGAACCGATGAACAGATCGCGGCAGGCGCGCAACGGATCTCGCGCATCCAGCTCGGCGGCGCGGGCGAGCAGTGCTGTGGTCATCGACTTCCGATCTCCGTGCGGACCGCGAACAGTTCGGGAAAGAAGCTCAGCTCCAACGCTTTCCGCAAGAATCCCACACCGCTCGATCCGCCGGTGCCGGGTTTGGTCCCGATGGTGCGCAGAACCGTGCGCATATGACGGAAACGCCAGAGCTGGAAATTCTCCTCGAGGTCGACGAACTCCTCGAACGCCTCGTAGGCCGCCCAGTGCTCGCGATGATGTTCGTAGACGAAGCCGATCAGCGGTATCAACTCCGGATTCATCGTGTAGGGCGCGCGCAGCGCACGGGTCAGCGCGGACTCGGGCACCGCGTAGCCGAGCCGGGACAGACAGCGCCAGAACGCGTCGTACAGACTCGGCTCACCGAGCAGCCCGCGCAACAGCGCGTGAGCCGCGGGGTCGGCCTCGAAGACCTCCAGCATGTCCGCGTTCTTCGCGCCCAGCACGAATTCGACCGCGCGGTACTGATAGGACTGGAATCCCGAGGCATTGCCCAGGAAGCCGCGGAACTGGGCGTATTCGGTGGGTGTGAGCGTCGCGAGGACCGACCACTGCTCGGTCAGCGTCCGCTGGATGTGCTTGACCCGCGCCACGCATTTGAGTGCCGCACCCAGATCGTCCTCGTCCAGAGCCGCACGCGCGGCGAGGATTTCGTGCAGGACCAGTTTCAGCCACAGTTCGCTGGTCTGATGCTGGATGATGAACAGCAGCTCGTCGTGGTGTTCGGGCCTGCTCACCGGCTTCTGCGCGCTGAGCAGCGTGTCCAGATCCAGATATTCGCCATAACTCGGGCGCGAGCGGAAATCCCGGACGACGCCCGGCTCGATGGCTCTGCTGCCGGACCGTGCACCCATGCTGACCTCACCGATGTCGACTACCTTCTGATATTACATAAATATGACGGCCGCCGCATATACGTAACCAGGAGTCGCTCGTGCACCCCTCCGCCCCGCCTGTCGACATCGTCTTCGCCCCCGGCACCGTGGCGGACCGCCGCACCGTCGCCGAAACGGCCGACCGGGCACTCACCACCCGCGGATTGACCGGTGACGTCGTCTTCGCCAGGGACGCAGCACATTTCGCCGACGCGGTGACCGCCGCGGCGGGCAGCGGCGAATTCATTGTGGTCCCCGGCGA
>CBJNFW010000238.1:0-13351 GCA_966435935.1 uncultured Nocardia sp. | reverse complement strand
CGCCCAGCCGGACAAACCGAATCCATCCGCCCGGATGTCCCGATGACCGTTGACAGCGGTCCTGGGGTTCCCGAACGGCTCATCCCCGCTCGCGCGGGGAGCACGCTTCCCGGCCTGCTGTCCGGGGTGTACAGCGGGACTCATCCCCGCTCGCGCGGGGAGCACCTCCAGTCCGGACTTCAAACCTCGAGCAGATGGGCTCATCCCCGCTCGCGCGGGGAGCACTTGATGGACGCCGGCGGTGCGAAGGGCTTCAAGGGCTCATCCCCGCTCGCGCGGGGAGCACAAGTGGGTGGTGGATTGGCTGCCCGGCCGCCAGGGCTCATCCCCGCTCGCGCGGGGAGCACCGCGGAACCGCTGCTGTTCCACACGGGTATGCGGGCTCATCCCCGCTCGCGCGGGGAGCACCTGGTGTCGACGAACTGGAGGCCACGCCCGAGGGGCTCATCCCCGCTCGCGCGGGGAGCACCTGAGCGGCATACAGCATCAGCCAGCCATCGGGGGCTCATCCCCGCTCGCGCGGGGAGCACGCTGAGCAAGGCAGCGAGCATCGCTGCTATTCGGGCTCATCCCCGCTCGCGCGGGGAGCACATGGCCGGGAACGGCTACTTCCTGACCGTCCAGGGCTCATCCCCGCTCGCGCGGGAGCACCGCCGACGACGAGTCCCCCAGCGCGAACATCGAGGCTCATCCCCGCTCGCGGGGAGCACACTTCTTCACCGGGCCTTTCTCAACGCACTAGCCTGGTTTTCATTCACTTTCTCTCCGACCTTTCCAGCCGTATGGCGCCAGCTTGGACAGAACAATCAGCGCCACCCGGATCGGTCGAGTACGAAAGGCAATGATGTAATACGCGGGTGACGTCCTATACCAGGGTGGCGTGCAAACCCTAACCAAGGCCGGTAAACCGGTCGAGACTGTAGCACCCGACATCACCGCTGCCACGGAGAGCAACGCGCCAGGGTCACACGTCCGGAATCCTGGCTCTCGGAACACAACTGTCGCCTGCCAGGCAATGCAGGCTCATCCCCGCTCGCGCGGGAAGCACCGCAACGGCCAAACCGCCGCGATCGTCGTGGTGTCCGGGCGGCACTACTGCTGCGATATCCAGTCCGCTGACCATGTTGCTCGCCGTAAGTGAATCACCGGCGATTAGCCAGTCCATTGCGGGACCGTGTCGGCAACCGTGCGGTACGTGTGGCCGCGCCGCCGACGAGGTCTCAACCCTCTCGGGTCCACTGGCCAGGAGAAGCACCCTTCCACAACTAGGCCGCAGCAGAGTTGGGGCTCTCGCACACCCATACCGCACGGCCAGGTTGCTGCCACCGCGTCGGCGATTGTCATTTATCCCGCTATTTAATGGCTGACGTCAGCCAGCACCACCCGCACGCACCAACGTCAATGACCGATATCACACTGCGTGCCTCGCTTCTAATCCTGGATCAGCGCAGCTCAAATAGCAGATATGCCAACGGCACCCAACACAGCCAACACTTGACAACGGCAACAACCACACGCTAGCCATACGCGAGCACATGGAATTACCCATGTGCACGCGAAATCAGTCGGCCGGTCGGCATATCGGCGATTATCCCAGAGCGGTCCGGCGCGAGGGCATCCCACTCCACGACCATTCTCTCCGGCACGTTCGCCGAACTGGTCCGGCGCGAGTCCCGGCTCGCAATCCGCGGCCGAACCGCAAAACGCCGGGGAGCGTCCGCGAATTCGCTCGCATTTGCGGTTGACTCTCCCTGAGTTGCGTTCGTTCTGCGGTGGCTCCCTGCGTGATTCGGTCTCGACTTGCTGAAAGGGGCAGTTTGCGGTGGGTATCGAAGCTCGTTGGCTGCGTGATGCCGGAAGTGTCGTCGCGACGATGATCGTCGCCGTTCTGGCGACCGCGATGGCGGCTGGTGTCGCGGTCGCCGAACCGGCGGACCCCCTGGCGCACTTTCACCGGCAACATCTGGATTGGCATCCGTGCGACGATCCGGGCTTGGCGGCGGAACACGCGGAATGTGCGGGTGTCGCGGTGCCACTGGACTACGGCAGGCCGGACGGGCCGAACATCACGATCGCGATCTCGCGGATCCGGGCGCGCGATACCGCACACCGGCGCGGCGTGCTGCTGACCAACTCGGGCGGGCCGGGCACGCCGGGGATCGATGCGTTCGATCTGGTCGGTGACGTGCTGCGACCGGACGTGCTGAGCCGCTACGACCTGATCGGCTTCGACCCGCGCGGCGTCGCCCGATCCGGACGGCACCAGCGCTGCGGATGGCCGGTCGCCACCCCGATCCGCTCGGCGGGCGTCGGATTGCCCGGATTCGTCGCCGAGACGGGCCTGCAGGCTCAGCTGGCCGCCCGATGCCTGGTGGGCGACCGGGACTGGATGCGGCAGCTGAGCACTCGCAATACCGCCCGCGACATGGACGTGATCCGGGCCGCGCTGCACGAGGACCGGCTCAGCTATTACGGCGTGTCGTACGGAACGTACCTGGGCGCGGTGTACGCCCAGCTGTTCCCCGGCCGGTCCGATCGCATGGTGCTCGACAGCGCCATCGATCCGCGCCGCTATTGGCTGGGGCTGCAACAGGATTGGGGCCCCGCGGTGGAAACGGCCTTCGACGACTGGGCGGGCTGGGTCGCCGCCCGGGACCGGCGGTTTCATCTGGGCGCCGACGCGGCCGAGGTGCGGCGGGGCGTCGAAGCCCTGATCGACCGGGCATCACGATCGCCGATCGTGGTCGAGGGCTTCGGATTCGACGATCATCTGCTGCCGACGGTGCTGTGGACGATGTTGCGCGACGCGCGGTTGAACGCGGCCCTGGCCGCGTCGATGCTGGCCCTCGCCGACGCGGCCGCGGGACGCGCACCGCAGGTGCCGCCGGAGCTGCACAAGCTGATCCAGGACAACGTGCACGACGAGAATTCGGTGATGGTGCAGATCTGGTGCGCGGACGCGCCGATGCCCGCCGATCCCGCCTGGTACTGGAACGCGATCCAGGCCGCCCGGCCGACCCAGCCGATCTTCGCCGCACTGGCCGACAACATTCAGCCCTGCGCCTTCTGGCCGCCGCCCGCCGAACCGCCCACCGTGGTCGACAACGCCGTGCCCGCACTGATCCTGCAGGCCACCGGCGACAATCGGACGCCCTACCCGGGGGCCGTCGCCCTGCATCATCAGATGTCGCGGTCACGCTTGATCACGTTGACCGACACCAGGATTCACATGGTGCTGCGGCCCGGTCTGAGCCTCTGCGTCCTGGACACCACCAACGACTACTTCCGCGACGGCGCCTACCCGGTGCAAGACCGGACCTGCCGGCCCAGCACATTGCTCGAGTAGGCGCCCGGTGCGGTCAGCCCAGCAGGCGCGTGCGCAGCGCGGCGTCCTTCTCCAGCACCATCGTTTCCAGGCCGGCCTGGAATTGCTCCATGCGAGTGCGCAATTCGGGGTCCGCGGCGGCGAGGATGCGCACCGCCAGCAGGCCCGCGTTGCGGGCGCCGCCGATGGAGACGGTCGCGACCGGGACACCGGCGGGCATCTGCACGATCGACAGGAGGGAATCCATCCCGTCGAGGTATTTGAGCGGAACCGGAACGCCGATGACGGGCAGCGCGGTGGCCGAGGCGACCATGCCGGGCAGGTGGGCCGCGCCGCCCGCACCCGCGATGATCACGCGGATGCCGCGCCCGGCCGCGGCCCGGGCGTAGTCCAGCATGCGCTGAGGCGTGCGGTGCGCCGAGACCACGCCGACCTCGAAGCGAATGCCGAACTCCGCCAACGCTTCCGCCGCGGCCTGCATGGTCGGCCAGTCCGAATCGCTGCCCATGATCAGGCCGACCATCGGGCCCGAACCGCCGGACCCGTTGCCACCAGCAGGATTTGCCTCAGTGCTCATCGTGCGGATCCCATCCGTCGGTCCATACCGCATGCGACATCCAGTGCGCCGCACGCTCGGCCTTCTCGCGTACCACCGCTACGTCATCGCCGAGAATGTTGACGTGCCCGATCTTGCGCTTCGGGCGTTCGCCCTTGCCGTACAGGTGAACTCGGGCCTCGGGCAGGCGGGCGAACAGGTGGTGCAGCCGTTCGTCCATCGACATCTCCGGCGCTTGCGGCGCACCCAGGATGTTCGCCATGACCGTCACCGGCGCGAGCGGTGTGGTGTCGCCGAGCGGATAGTCCAGGACCGCCCGCAGATGCTGTTCGAACTGGCCGGTGACCGCGCCGTCCATTCCCCAGTGCCCGGAATTGTGCGGTCGCATCGCCAGCTCGTTCACCAGCAGCGCGCCGTCATCGGTCTCGAACAGCTCCACCGCCATCACCCCGGTGACGCCCAGTTCGGTGGCCAACCGCAGGGCCAGCGACTGCGCCTGTGCAGCCGACTCCTCCGGCAGGTCCGGCGCGGGCGCGATGACCACCGCGCACTGCCCCTCCCGCTGCACCGTCTCCACCACCGGCCACACCGCGGCCTGACCGAACGGCGAACGCGCGACCATCGCCGACAGCTCCCGGCGCAGCGCCACCTTCTGCTCGGCCAGCAGCGGGACGCCCTCGTCCAGCTGCTCCCCGGCGACGGCGGCGGCCGCTTCGGCATCGTCGACCATCCACACCCCGCGGCCGTCGTACCCGCCGCGCACCGCCTTGAGCACCACCGGCCAGCCGTGCTCCGCACCGAAGCCGACCGCGTCCGCGACCGATTCCACGGCGGTGAACGCCGGAACGGGCGCACCGAACTCGGCGAGCCGACGCCGCATCGCCAGCTTGTCCTGGGCGAAGATCAGCGCGCCCGGCGGCGGCTGGACGTTCACGCCCTCGGCGACCAGCGCCTCGAGATGCGCGGTCGGCACGTGCTCGTGGTCGAAGGTCAACGCATGCGAGCCGACCGCCGCCTTGCGCAGCGCCGCCAGATCCGTGTGCGAACCCAGCACCACCTTGGGTGTCCTTTGGGGGGCGTGGACCTTGTGACGTTCAGACCACCCGCGCGCCCGCCCCCCGCCCCCCACGGCTGCCTGATGCGTCATGCGGGCAAGCTGGCCGCCACCGATCATCGTCACGGTCGGCATGCCCGAATTGTCGAAAGAACGGGACGTCACGAGCCACAATGTTGTCATGCGCCGCCACCGGCGAATGCGTGCGGGTTGGTTGCCCGAACTGGAACGGACGTAGACTCATCGGGTGTCAATCGTCGACAATGTGGTCAGTGTCCTGCCCAAAACGGTGCGGGACCTCGCAATCCGTCATCACGAACTGATCAAGTTCGCCATTGTCGGAGCGACCACTTTCATCATCGACAGCGGTATTTTCTATGCCTTGAAGCTGACGGTGCTTTCGCCCAAACCGGTCACCGCCAAGATCATCTCCGGTGTGATCGCGGTCATCGCGTCGTACATTCTGAACCGGGAATGGTCGTTCAAGGGCCGCGGCGGACGCGAACGTCATCACGAGGCGCTGCTGTTCTTCGTGGTCAGCGGTATCGGCGTGCTGCTGAGCAATATCCCGCTGTGGATCTCGAGCTACGTGTTCCAGCTGCGCGTCCCGCACGTGAGCCTCACCACCGAGAACATCGCCGACTTCTTGAGCGCGTTCGTCATCGGCAACCTGCTACAGATGGCGTTCCGCTACTGGACCATGAAGCGCTGGGTGTTCCCCGACGAGATCGACGCCCTGGTCGACGAATTCGAGGAACTCTACGACGAAGAGCAACACAGCACCGAAACCCCACACTGAGTTTTCCGCACGGCTGTATCCTTGTCGCCCCCGCCGCGCCCGGTTCCGGTGCCCGAAGACGCACCCCGCCGAGCCACGAACGGGCCCCAACACCCTCTCCGTCGCGCCCCAGATGCCGCGTCCTGCGGCAAAGCGTCTCCATCCCGCAGGAAGCCCCGTGAAGCGAAAGGGCTCCACAACGCCAACCCCAACGGGTCCCGGCGCGAATCACACCGAACCACCACCGAAGCGAAGCGAAGGCCGACGCGCCCAGCGCAAACGGTCTCTGTATCGCCGACCCGCCCAGAAGGCGGCAAAGCGCCTCTGAATGGCTGGAAGTCGCCCGCCAATCGAAAGGGCTCCACAACACCGACCCCAACGGGTTCCGGCGCAGATCACACCAAACCTCCACCAAAGCGAATCGAGGCGACGACCAACGCCCCAGCGGCAAAGCGTCTCCATCCCGCAGGACTCACCCGCGAAGCGAAAGGCTCCACAACACCAACCCCAAACGGATCCCGGCACGAATCACACCAAACTTCCACAAAACGAGGCGACGACCAACGCCCGGCGGCAAAGCGCCTCTGTATGGCTGGAAGTCACCCGCGAAGCGACAGGCTCCACAACACCAGCTCAAAGGGTTCCTGGCGCGAATCACACGAACCACCACCGAAGCGAAGCGAGGCAACGACCAACGCCCCAGCGGCGAAGCGTCTCTGTATGGCTGGTAGTCGCCCGCGAAGCGATAGGTTCAGCAACGCCAGCCCGCAAGGTTTTCGGCGCGGGCTCGTCGTTCAGCCCTCGAAGCGCATGGCCGAAGGCCGAGTCTCGAGGGCTGAACGACGAGCCTTACAGCGCCGAAAACCCGCCGGAGCGAAGCGGAGGCCAAAAATCCAGAGGCCAAAAACACAACTCAGCGCGGTTCGCCCGATACGCCGATGGCCGTGCGGGCGCGAGTGGGTTTGCCCAGGAAGACCGCGAACAGTGCCGGACGTCGCCGCTGCAGTTCCAGGCGGCCGCCGTCGGCCTCGATCAGCGCCCGCGCCAGCGCGAGTCCGACGCCGGTCGATCCGGCACCGGAGAAACCGCGATCGAAGATGTGCGGGGCCAGCTCGTCGCTGACGCCGTCGCCCTCGTCGGCTACCTCAACCGCGATCAGCGGCTCCCGATCCGGACCGCCGTAGACCGTGCGCACCGAGACCGTGCAGTCGCCGGCGCCGTGCATCAGGGCATTGTCGATCAGCACCGCGAGCGCCTCGCGCAGTCGCGAACCGGTCACCGGCGCGCGCAGCGTGGGATCGCCCGACAGGATCAGCCGGCGACCGGCGTCGGCGAACGGATGCCGCCATTCGGCCACCACCCCGCGCAACTCCTCCACCACCGGCACCGGATCGCGGTCGGCGGCGTTCTCGTCGCGGGAGGCGCGCACCAGCTCATCGATGGCGGCGGTGAGCCGGTCGACCTGGGCCATCGCTTCCTCCGCCTCGTGCACGACCGCCGGATCGGCGTGCGCGGACAACTCGTCCAGGCGCAGCCGCACCGCGGTCAGGCGGCTGCGCAGCTGATGGGACACGTCCGCCACCAGCGTGTGTTCGCGTTGCAGCCGGCCGGCGATCTCGACCGCGGCCGAATCGAGCACATCGGAGACCCGATCGAGCTCGGTGATGCCGTGCCGCCGGACCTCCAGGCGGAAATCGCCCATCGCCAGGCGCGCGGCACGGCCCGCGACGTCGCGCAGCGGATCGGCCACCCGGCGCGCGGTCACCACCGCCACCGCCACGCCCGCAGCCAGCGAGGCCAGCGCGACCAGGCCCACCGCGCCCACCGCCTGCCACTGCATCGCGTGCATCCGGTCCGCGGGCACCTCGAGCCGCAGCGAACCCGACGTGCCCATCGACAGCGACTGCGCCACCGGATCCTGCACGTTCGTCACGCCCGCTGTGACGCTCAGCGCGGCATCCTCCGGGGTCGGGTAGATGATGGTGAGCTTGCCGCCCTGCGGAATCAGCGCCTGCACCAGATGCAGATCCAGGGTGCCGTGCACCAGGCCGTCCGCCTGCTCCTGACCGCGCACCTCCTGTGCCATCCGATCCAGCCGGGCCATGAGATCGTTGCGATTGATATCGGCAACCCACTGCCAGGCCGTGAAGGCCAGCGGGATACCCAGCACGACGGTGGTGAGCAGCAGCGCGGCCAGCATGGACCGCAGAATTCTGCGCCGCATCCGCGCTCAGTCGGTGTTGAACCGGAAGCCGACGCCCCGCACGGTGACGATGCGCCGCTCGGCCACCGGGCCCTCGTCGCCGATCTTGCGACGCAGCCAGGACATGTGCATATCGAGCGTCTTGGAGCCGCGCAGATCCGCATCGCCCCACACCTCGCGCAGGATCGCCTCGCGCGGCACGACCTGACCGGCCCGGTCGATGAGCACCTTGAGCAGTTCGTATTCCTTGTTGGCCAGATTCACCTCGTGGCCGTTGACCATGACCCGCCGCGCCTGCGGTTCGAGCCGGATGCCGCCGATCTCCACTGCCTCGTCACCGATTCCGCTGCGCCGCAACAACGCTCGCACCCGGGCCAGCAGTTCGGCGAGCCGGAACGGTTTGCCGACGTAATCGTCGGCGCCGGCGTCCAGGCCGACGACGAAGTCGACCTCGTCGGTGCGGGCGGTGAGCATGAGCACCGCGAGATCGGCGCCGCTGGCGCGGACCTGGCGGCAGACCTCGAGCCCGTCCATACCGGGTAGGCCCAGATCCAGAATCAGCAGGTCGTGTTCACCGTGCAGGGCACGCTCGAGTACGGCCGGCCCGAAACTTTCCACGGTTACCGAATAACCCTCGCGTCCCAACGCCCGTGACAGCGGGGCGGCGATAGCCTCGTCATCTTCGGCGAGCAATACGGCGGTCACATGACCAGACTACGTTCCCGACCCCGCGGCCGACTCATCGATCAGCGGTAATCGCGCTGTCCGTGCTCGTGGTCCGCTTCGGCGCCACGGTCGGACCGCGGATCGCGGGGGCTGTCGAAGACCTCGTGGTACAGCAGCGCGTGCACCTGCTCCACTTCGGGGATGTCGTGGTACTCCAAGGGATCACCGGACGCGGCGTCGATGATCAACGTCCCGGTGCCGAGCAGCCGCTCGAAAAGCCTGTGCCGGAACTGGACACTGGCGATGCGGTTCATCGGGATGTCGATCCCGGTGTGGGTCAGAACCCCGTCACGCACCAGCACCCGCCGATCGGTGATGATGAAATGTGTTGAAGCCCAACGGATCACCGGTCCCACACAACGCCACAGCACGACTATCGCCCAGACCGCCGCGACGGCGATCAGCACCGCGGTGCGCGCGGTGTCCCCGACGTGCCGCCAGGCCAGCCCGCCCGCGAATCCGGCCAGCGCGGTGGCCAGGATGAATGTGACCGCGGGCCAGAACACCATCTTCCAGTGCGGATGATGATGCAACAGCAAGCGCTCGTCCGGCGCCAGCAGCCCCTCCGGATAACCCATGTTCGAACCCTACCGCGCGAGCGCGCGGGCACGATCGTCAGCTAACCCACAGCACCATGGTGGACGGATCCGCGGCAAGCAACTGGCGGCTCAGGATTCGACCGGGCGCAGGTGCGTGACATCGCCCGCCGAGACGGCCCGGTCACCGATGAGCAGCCGACCGACCTCGTCCACACCGGTGGCGATGCCGAGAAGCACTTCGCCCCCGGGCAATTCGGCTCGTACCTGGGCTCCGAGGGTGCTGCACCGCTCGCGATACCGCTGCGCCAATTCCTCGACATCCCAGTGCGCATCGCGCCAGCGGGTGAACTGCGCGGCGAAGTTGCGCAGGATCGACAGTGCCAGGCCGGTGCGATCCACCTCGGACGCCCCGGCCAGAAGCAGCGAGGTGGCATGCGGAACGGGCAATTCCTGCTGTGTCAGGCCGACATTGAGCCCGACGCCGATCACCACCGCGGGCGCGTCACCGGGCGAGGCGACCTCGGCCAGGATGCCCGAGACCTTGCGACCATCGATCAGAACATCGTTGGGCCACTTGAGATTCGCGTTCAGTCCGGTCGTCTCGCGCACCGCGTCCACGACTGCCACGCCGGTCAGCAGCGGCAGCCAGCCCAGGGCCGCCGGGGCGATACCGGCCGGCCGCACCAGCATCGACAGCGCCAATTGCGCACGCGGCGGGCTCGACCACGACCTGTCGTGCCGTCCACGGCCGTGCTCCTGCGTTTCGGCGAGCAGTACGTGCCCGTCCGCGCCCGGATCGCTCGCCCGCGCGATCAGATCGGCATTGGTGGATCCGGTCGACTCCACCACATCGATTCGCGAGAAAAACGACAGATCCGGTGATTCGGCGATGCTGCGCCGCAGCTCAGCGATATCCAAGGGGGGCCTGTGCACGCCTGGAAGGCTACACGGGCCCCGGTGGGCAGGGCCGCCGGACGCGGCGGTGGCGCCGCACCCGTCCGGATGCGACGCCACCGTCTGTCATCGGCTCAGCCCGCGAGGCAGTACGCGTTGACGCTGGATGCCTCGGTGGGTATGCCGCCGGCTCGGTGATCGGCCGAGCGCTCCTCCCGCTGCTCCTGCTCCTGGACCCACGGCTCCGGGTCCACGACCGTCGGGCGCGACTCCCGCCGACACCGACCGCTCCATCCCGCCGCCACGGCCCGCTCCGTGACGGTTCTGCTCCACTCCCACATACCGGCCTCCCCTTGCTCGGATCGGACCTCTACCGTAACGCCGATGATCAGTACAGGACAGTGAATTTCCGGGCAGTGCGGATGCGGCGAGGCCGGGGCGCGATCCGGCTCGTAAATCGCTGTGCGACAACGTGTATCGGATCATTACCCGTGCCACCCGCAGGCCGGGCTGCGGATCCGCGCGTCGAGGTTTGCGTGTACCGCGGGTTCAGATCGAGCTGCTTGCTGCGAGAGTCCTTACAGCGCTGGGCTTCCGATTGTAATGAACCCGGAAATCACAGACGGACAGAGACTTCTGCTACCGCACTGACGACAAGCGTTGGGTAGCCGGATATCTCACCGATCTCATTCGGCCCCGGAACGGCGTGCGACATCCAGGAGCGCTCACACTGGTTGCAAACCCAGCGCGCCGGAGACGAAGCGGCGGACCGCGGTCTCGCCGGTTGCCAACGCGGCGGAGAAGCCTTCGCGGGCCCAGCCCGAAACAGTTGCGGTGCCATCGAAATTCGGAGTCACCACGATCTCTGCGACGAGTTCGGCGGTGGTGGGCTCACAGACAGCCCACGAATATCCGGTCTCCTCGGCCCATTCCCGGTTGCGGTGAGCGACGTGGTCCGGATCGGTGATACCGCCGTCGGCCAGGGCCGGGCGGTCGTCGATGCGATCGTCCGCGCGCAGGGCGCGCAGGTACCACGTGCCCGCGTTGATCTCGACGGGTTCCATCTACCGGCCCCGTCGCTTGTCGCGGCGTTCCCGGCGCTCCTCGCGCCGCCGGCCCTGATCCCGGCGCCCCGAAGGTCCCACCAGAATGGCGGCCGCGGGAATCAGCAGGAAACACACCCAGGTGTGGAAGACGAAGAACAGCACCAGGGCCACGATGACGGTCAGGCCCATCACCGCGCCGCGCACCTCCGCCCGGCGGCCGGGCTGCTGCCGGGCCGGCTGGGCGGGCTGTCGCGGCTGCGCGGCCGCGTCGGGCAGGTCGGCGAAGACCCGGACCAGATCACCCCGGGTGACCGCGGCCGCGACCACCGCACTGCGCTCGTCGAATTCGGCGACCGAGAGCCGCCCGGCGGCGAAATGGTCGGAGAGCTGCCGCATGGCGGTCTCACGTTCCGCGGTACCGATGCGGATATCGGGTGAATCGGCCATAGCACGAGATTAACCCCCGGCCGGCGCGGCCGTATCACGACCACGTCGCCGGGCGCGGAATCACATTGGCTCCGGCGCGCACCCCGGTTTAGGGTCGGACCATGTACCGCGATCGCCGCAGCCGTAGGGGACCTGCCATCGTGGTGCACGGCGCCCGGCCCGCGCGGGGATGCTGATGGCGGGGCGGCAGTTCGGCGCGTACCGGCTCGATCGGCTGATCGGGCGCGGTTCTGCCGGTGAGGTCTGGCTCGCGCACGACACGGGTACCGGTCGCACGGTGGCGCTGAAGATCCTTTCCCCCTCGGCTACGGACGATCCCGACTACCGCCGCAGATTCGAACGCGAGGCGAATATCGGTGCGCGCCTGGATAATCCGCACGTGGCGCCGATCCACACGTTCGGAGCGCACCAGGGGCGGCTGTACCTGGACATGGCGTACATCCCCGGCGTCGACGTCGCGGGGAAATTGCGGCTCGGCCCGATGCGCACGCCCGACGCGGTGGATCTGGTCGCCCAGGTCGCCCAGGCGCTCGACGCCGCCCACGCCGCCGGGCTGGTCCATCGGGATGTCAAGCCCGCCAACATCATCGTGCACGCCAGCGGTTTCGCGTATCTGATCGATTTCGGCATCGCCCGCATCTCGAACCAGACCACCATCACCGCAACGGGTTTCACCATCGGCACGCTTGCCTATATGGCCCCGGAGCGGTTCGCGGGCGACGCCGAGCCGCGCTCGGACATCTACTCCCTGGCCTGCGTGCTCTACGAATGCCTCACCGCGCGAAGGCCGTTCGGCGATACCGATGCGGTACAGCAGCTGCACGCCCACCTGCACGAAGATCCGCCGCGCGTCGAATCCGTGCCCGGTGCCCTCAACGAGGTCATCGCCCGCGGGATGGCGAAGAACCCGCAGGACCGGTACCGCACCGCCGGTGAGCTCGCGGCCGCCGCACTCGCCGCGATCGGTATGGCGCAACCGATTCCACGAACACCGCCGGAACTCGAACCGCCGGGCCGCACCCGGGCGCTGCCGCCACTCGAGGGGCGAGAACCGCTGCGGCCCACGCGCATCGTGACCGAAGCCGGCACACCGGCGAGTCGAGCACCGCAGCCGACCCGGGTGACTCCGGAGGGAGCGGTCGGCCACCCCGTGCCGGTCGCGGCGGGACCGCGTCCGACCCGCGTTTTACAGAGGAGCCCGGACGACGCCGGCCCCGACCTGATCCGCGCGCCCGCGACACACCGTCCGGTGTTCACCCCCGGAGTCATCCGCGGCATCGTCGCACTGGTCATCCTGGCCATCGTCGTCTTCGCGGTGATCGTGGGCTGCACCGCCCTGATGAGCGGCGGTGGCCTGAACGTCGTGAATCCCGGAACGACCGCTCCCCGATCCCCCGCGACCACCGCCGAGGCCCCCGCATCGAAGGCCCCGACCTCCGAACCGGGCGGACAGGTTCCGACGACCGTCCCGCAGATCCCCGGCTTCACCTTCACCTTCAAAATCCCCGCCCCGACCTTCACCATCGTCCCGGCCCCCAGCATCGTCATCCCGACCTGGCAGTGGCCGCCGCCCGCAGGACAGTAACCGCCCGCCCACACACACCGCCCCGACCAGCTCGATGGCACGATCGGCACTCGATCGGCCGAGGTCGGCCAGCGCCGCTCGGGCCGCCGCAAACGGGCCGAGACACAGCATTCGGGTCGAACCGGAACCGCAGCACGCGACGCCTTCAGAATTCACGGCATCGCCGGTGACGGCGGCGGTCGTCCCTGATACAGACGC
>CBJNFW010000237.1:0-13536 GCA_966435935.1 uncultured Nocardia sp. | reverse complement strand
CTGCTCAGGTCGGCGGAAACAGCTGCGACACTGACCTTTTCGAGTTCGGGTGTGACGGTGCGCGCCCCGCCGACCACTCGCACGCCCTCATCGGTGAGCGCCTGGGCGACGGCCAGGCCGATGCCGCGGCTGGCTCCGGTGACGACTGCGGTCTTGCCTGCCAATTCGAGATCCATGGGAATGCCTTTCTTTATTGAACTGTCGGTCAAAAATTTGAGCAGCGGCAAGCGCTGCGGTGGACGGGCGCAACTCAGAGGGTGTTCACGGTGGTATCGATGATGCGGTACAGAACCGCCTGGTCATAGCTCTTGGCCATGACGCGCAGCCCCGCGATGGTGTTCATCATGAACTCCGCCGCGGCGCGCGGATCGGTGTCGCGGCCGACGTCGCCGTCCCGGCGGCCCTGGTCGATTCGCTCGGCCAGTGCGGTGAGGTTGTGTTCGGTGATGGCCGTGATGATGCGGCGGATCTCCGCATCGTGTCCGGACAACTCCAAGGCGGTGTTGGCCACCAGACAGCCGCGACGATCGGGATCGGCCAAATCGGCGTCGACCAGATTGCGCAGGTAGGCGCCCACGACCTCGCGGGTGCAGCCCGGCCGGGACATGTAGTCCGTGGTCAGGTCGATGCCCATCCGGTCGTAACGCGCGAGTGCTCGCTCGAACAGTTCGCGTTTACTGCCGAAGGCGTTGTACAGGCTGCCCTTGCCCAGGCCGGTGGCCTCGGCGAGCTGCGCGGGAGAGGTGTTGGCGTAACCGTTGATCCAGAACGTCTCCATCGCGCGATCGACGACGGCGTCGTCCTCGAAGGTGCGTGGCCTGCCCATGACATGAACGATATCGATTTTGGACCTGTGGGTCAAGAACTGGCGCGACGATTCGCGCGCAGGCCGAATACCCGGTGCAGCGCGCTCCAGTCGTTGGCCACCCCCTCGGTCAGCAGGAAACCGAAGGCGATCGCGGCGAGGGCGAGCACCCGCGGCGACGCGGACCGCCGTGCATCCGTTCAGGCCGAACACCGTGAACACGGCGGCCCGCGACATCCGGAGCCGTGGAACCAGCGTCGAAGCATCCATCGGAACCGCAGTTTTGGCCGGACCGGAGGGATGATCGGACGAAACCGAGGGGTGGTTACTGTTTGGTGGTGACTAATGCGCAGGACTATCCGGTGCTCTGGCCGGTACCGACCCGCTGGGCCGACAACGACCACTACGGTCACGTCAACAATGTGACGTACTACTCGTACTTCGACACCGCGGTCAACGCCTGGCTGATGCACGCCACCGGCACCGACATTCGCGACCTGCCCGCAATCGGAGTGGTCGCGCGCACCTCATGCGATTTCCACGGATCGCTGAGCTTTCCCGACCAACTGCGGGTCGGACTGCGCATCAGCCGCCTGGGCCGGTCCAGCATCACCTACGACCTGGCCATCTTCCGCGAGGCCGGACAGGACCTCGAACTCGCCGCCACCGGCGATTTCGTGCACGTCTACGTCGACAACGAGACCCGCAAATCCGTGCAGATCCCGGCCGTCATCCGCGCCGCCGCGACCGAACTGGTCGTCGAACCGAAAACCGTGTGAGTTCACCGGCGTTGCGCGGTTTTCATGCCGTGGATCGAGCGCATGAATGCCTGGACGCGGACCGAATGCCGCAGAGGCGATCAGATTCGGCCGAGCAGGGTCAGTGGATCCTCCAGGAGGGACGCGACCGTCGCCAGGAATCGGGCGCCCAGTTCGCCGTCGATCATCCGGTGGTCGAAGCTCAGGCCCAGGGTGGTGACCCAGCGGACCGCGAGTTCGTCTCGATATACCCACGGTTGTTTGCGGATCGACCCGAGGCACAGGATCGCGCCTTCGCCCGGATTGACCAGCGGCACACCGACATCGACGCCGAAGACACCCACGTTGCTGATGGTGAACGTGCCGCCGCGCAGATCCGCGGGCGTGGCCGAACCGGCGCGGGCGATATCGGCGAGCCAGCCGATCTCCCGGCACAGCTCGCGCAGGCTCAGGGTGTGCGCGTCCTTGACGTTCGGCACCAGCAGTCCGCGCTCGGTGGCCACCGCGATCCCCAGGTGCACATAGTGCTTGGTGACGATCTCGCGGTTCTCCTCGTCCCAGAACGAGTTGACGCCCGGGAATTCGGCCATCGCCACCAGCGTCGCCTTGGCCACCAGCGCGAGCGGGGTGAGCGAGAGTCCCATGAACGAATCGGTCGTGCGCAGATGGTCCAGCAGTTCCATCGAGGCGGTGAAATCCGTCGTGACGAACGTGCTGGCCTGCGGAATCGTCCGAGCGCTGGTGAGCATTGCGGCGGCGGTGCGTTTGCGCACGCCGGTCACCGGGGCCCGGGTCTCGCCGGTGCTCGGGGTCGGGCGGATGACGCCGCCGTCCGGGCGCATCGTCGGCACCGGCGGCACGCTGGGCCGCGGGGCGTTGGGTAGCGCCTCGTCCTCCGGACGCGCCCGGCTCATCGGCTGGGAAACCGGCACCGCGTGCCGCACGTCCTCGACGGTGACCGCCCCGCCCGGTCCGGAACCGGGAACGAAGGCGAGGTTGATGCCGAGTTCCCGGGCCAGCGCCCGAGCGCCCGGCGTGGCCGCGGGACGGTCCGGATAGGTCGGCAGCAGTGTGGTTTTCGTCGAATCCTCATCTGTCGCAGGGGCATTCGTTCGTTGGCGGGTGCGGCGCGGGGCGGTCTCCTCGTTCGGGCCGTAGCCGACCAGGACCGACCGGCGTTCGCCCGGCGCGGGCGGTGTGCCCGCGCCGCGGTCGCTGCGCACCCGGATCAGCGGCGCGCCCACCGCGACGGTGTCGCCGGGCGCGGCCAGCAGTTCGGTGACCACGCCGGAGAACGGACACGGCAGCACCACCTGGGCCTTCGCCGTCTCGACCTCGGCGATGGTCTGATTCAACTCCACCGAGTCGCCCACGGACACTGCCCAGGAGACCAGTTCCGCCTCGGTCAGCCCCTCGCCCAGATCGGGAAGCCGGAACTCGAGCACCCGCGGGTCGTCGGTGCCGTCCGGTAGGGGGTCGTCCGCGTTCGCGCGGCTGCTCTCCTCCGGGGCCGGGCCGGTCGACCGGGGATCTTGGGTGGCGGCTTCGTCCAACGGGCACCTCTGTCTGAACGGGCGGATCAGGCGGCTAGCGTTCGGTCGACCGCGTCCAGGATGCGGTCGGGGTCTGGCAGGTGGTGCCGTTCGAGCTTAGCCGGGGGATACGGGATGTCGAAGCCTCCGACGCGCAGAATCGGTGCTTCTAGCTGGTAGAAACAGCGCTCGGCGATGCGGGCGGCGATCTCCGCGCCCAGTCCGGCGAACACCGGGGCCTCGTGCGTGATGATCAACCGCCCGGTCCGCAGCACCGACTCCTCGATGGTGTCGAAGTCGATCGGGGACAGGCTGCGCAGATCGACGACCTCGAGCGAATGCCCCTCCCCGGCCGCGATCTGCGCGGCGGTCAGCGCGGTGCGGACCATGCCGCCGTAGGTGACGACCGTCGCGTCCGAACCCGCGCGGCGGATGCGGGCCCGCTCCAGCGGAAACGGATCGCGGTCGAGGGCGGCGAAGTCCACCTCGTCCTTGTCCCAGTAGCGGCGCTTGGGTTCGAGGAAGATCACCGGATCGTCCAGCGAAACGGCTTGGCGGATCATCAGATAGGCGTCGGCCGGGGTGCTCGGCGAGACCACGCGCAGGCCCGCGGTGTGCGCGAAATACGCCTCCGGCGATTCGGAGTGGTGTTCCACCGAGCCGATCCCGCCGCCGAACGGGATCCGAATCGTGATGGGCGCGAGCACTTTTCCGGCCGTCCGGTAGTGGATCTTGGCGACCTGGGAGACGATCTGATCGAAGGCCGGATAGACGAATCCGTCGAACTGGATCTCGCACACCGGACGGTAGCCGCGCAGGGCCATGCCGAAAGCCGTTCCCACGATGCCGGATTCGGCCAGTGGCGTGTCGATGACGCGATTGTCGCCGAAATCCTTCTGCAGGGTGTCGGTGACCCGGAAGACGCCGCCGAGGCGGCCGATGTCCTCACCCATCAGCACGACCCGGGGGTCGTCCTCGAGAGCCCGGCGCAGCCCGAAGTTGAGCGCCGCCGCGAAGGTGGTGGTCATGGCTGGACTCCTTCCAGGTAGGCGGTGTACTCCCGGCGTTCCCGCTCGACCAGCGCATGCGGGGTGGCGTAAACGTGCTCGAACAGGTCCTGCGGCTCGGGATCGGGCATCTCGATGGTCGCGGTGCGCAGCCGGGCGCCGACCTCGTCCGAGCGTTCCCGCACTTCTCGTTCGAAATCGCTGTCCCACAGGTTCTCTCGTTCGAGCAACCGGCGCATCCGGTCGATCGGATCGCGACGCCGCCACAGCTCGGTCTCGGCGTCCGAGCGGTAGCGGGTGGGATCGTCGGCGGTGGTGTGCGGGCCCATCCGATAGGTGATCGCCTCGATGAACGACGGGCCGCCGCCCGCACGGGCGCGGGACACGGCCTGCCTGGTCACGGCCAGCACGGCGAGGACGTCGTTGCCGTCGACCTGGACGCCCGGTATGCCGTAGCCGTACGCGCGTCGCACGATCGGAGTCGCGCTCTGCACCCGCACGGGTTCGCTGATCGCCCAGTGGTTGTTCTGGCAGAAGAACACCACCGGCGCACTCCAGGACGCCGCGAAACCCAGGGCCTCGGCGATATCGCCCTGACTCGTCGCGCCGTCGCCGAAGTAGGTGATCACCGCGATCTCCGCGCCGTCGAGATGGGCCGCGTACGCGTAGCCGGTGGCGTGCAGTCCCTGCGAACCCACCACGATGGCCGGATTGGTCATATTGATCTGCGCGGGATCCCAGCAGGAATGCGCCACGCCGCGCCACAGGCGGGTGATCTGCGCCGGATCGACGCCGCGGCAGTAGGCCACCCCGGCCTCACGGTAACTGCAGAAGACGTAGTCGTCCGGGTGCAGTGCGTGTGCGGAACCGATCTGCGCGGCCTCCTGGCCCAGCAGCGGCGGCCACAGTCCGAGTTGGCCCTGGCGCTGTAGTGCGGTCGCCTCGGTATCGATCCGGCGGGCGACGACCATGTCGAGGTAGAGCCGGCGCAATCGATCCGGGCCGATATCGCCGACCAGGGCTGCGCGTTCGCGATCCAGGACGCGGCGGCCGTCGGGTTGGACCAGTTGCACCGGATAGGCGAGCTTCTCGGGCAGGCTCGTCGAGGCGGCGATCGCGCCGGTGGGGGATCCGGTATCGGGGATCGTGGGTGTGACCTGGGTTGTGGCCGTTGCTGCGGAGGTGGTGGGCATCGTTGCCGCCTTCCTGAAACGTAGCCGTTCTGGTACGTCTGCCTTCTGGCCCGTAGCCGGTCCGGGATCTCCGGGCCGGGCGAGGAAGTAATGTGTCCTACTTCACAGCATCCACGATTGTGCGACTTGCGCAAGTATCGACATGCGAACTGTGCACAATGCGTGATCTGCGACCGGTGATTGCTGTCATACTGCATTACATGTCCAGTGCAGAACCTGCCGGAGCCGTCGTCGACCCGACCGACGCCAGGCTGTTGCTCGAACTCGTCGCCAATCCCCGGGCGACCGGTGTCGAACTCGCCACGCGGCTCGGCCTGTCGCGCAATACCGTGCAGGCTCGCCTCGCGCGCTGGGAGGCGGCCGGGGTCCTGGCTGGATTCGACCGCCGCGTCGATCCGCGGGCCCTGGGATACCAGTTGGCCGCGTTCGTGGCGGTGGTGGTCGATCAGCATCAACTCGATGCGGTCGTCGCCGAACTGGCCGAGGTCCCGGAGGTCACCGAAGTGTGCGGAATGACCGGCCTGACCGATCTCACCGTGCGTGTCGTCGCCCGTGACGCCGACGATCTCTATCGCATCGCGGGCCGCATTCTGAAGATTCCCGGCGTCGAACGCACCAATATGGCCCTGGTCATGCAGCAACTGGTCGGCCCGCGCACCACGCCCCTGCTGCAACGCCTTTCCCGCGCGAACGGCTCCAGCCGTCCCGAGTCCGCTCGCACGACTACCCGCCCTTCCCGCTGAGAGGATGCACTTCTCGATGCCGTCGGTGCGACCTCGGTGCTTGCGATGCCGCTGAACCGGGCGATGTAGTGCCGTCTTCCGAGGCGTACGGTCCACCCTTCGCGAATGACGAAGTCCTGCGGCGCGCGACCGCCGCTCGGTAGTCGGCACACGCAGCACGTTCGCCGCAGCGGCGGATGTGCGTGTGCCGTGATGCTGGGCGTGTCCGATTGTGCCGTGATGCTGGGCGCGTCCTGTCGTGCCGTGATGCTGGGCGCGTCCTGTCGTGCCGTGATGCTGGGCGCGTCCCGTTGTGCCGTGATGCTGGGCGTGTCCGGTTGTGCCGTGATGCTGGGCGCGTCCGGTTGTGCCGTGTGTCGGGCGCGTTCTGTCGTGGCGTGATGTTTTGGGTGTCTCTGGTGGTGCCGTGATGTCGGGCGTTCTGTTGTGCTGGGATGTCGGCCGTGTCTGGTTGTGCCGTGTATCGGGCGCGTCTGGTGCTCGTGCCGTGATGCCGGACGCGTCCTGTTGTGCCGTGATGTTGGGCGCGTCTGGTGGTGCCGTGATGTCGGCCGCGTCCTCACCGGACTGGCATCGGGGCGACACTCAGCGGAAACCGGTGCGGTGACCGGACTGGTCGATCGCTTGGAAAAGGCCGGTCGTGCCCTGATGCCGGATGGTCCCGGTTGGGCGGCGCATCGGTTGCGCGGTACGGGGTATGCGGAACGGACTGTCTCGGTGGCGTGGGCTGTGCGGTCCGTTCGCGCCGGGTATTCGCCCGTGGTCGCGTGGGTGCGGGGCTAGGGTGCGGAATATGGATGTTTCGGGCAAGGTGGCGATCGTTACGGGGGCTGGGGCAGGGATCGGGGCGGCGTTGGCGCGGGGGCTGGTGGCGGCCGGGGCGCGGGTTGTGCTGGCCGATCTGGACCGAGAGGTGGTAGGGGTTGCCGCGGAGCTGGGCGAGCAAGCGGTGCCGGTGGTGGGGGATGTCGCCGATTCGACGGTGATTCGGGGGCTGGTGGCGCGGGCCGAGGAGGAATTCGGGCCGGTGGATCTGTATTTCGCGAATGCGGGGATCTTCGGTGCGCGGGGCCTGGATGGTGGCGACGAACAGTGGTCGGCCGCAATGGAAGTCAATGTGATGGCGCATGTGCGGGCCGCGCAGATCCTGATTCCGGGATGGGTGGAGCGCGGTAGCGGATATTTCGTGTCCACCGCTTCGGCGGCCGGACTGCTGACCCAGATCGGGTCCGCGCCGTACGCGGTCACCAAGCATGCGGCCGTCGGATTCGCGGAGTGGCTCAATATCACGTACGGGGACAAAGGAATTCGCGTCAGCTGTGTGTGTCCGATGGGTGTGGACACCGATCTGCTGCGCGCGGGAAACGAGGATTTCACCGAGGCCGCGGCGAACGAGGAGGCGATCCGCGCGGTCGTCTCCGCCGGTGAGGTCCTCACCCCGGAACAGGTGGCACGCGACGTGCTGTCCGGTGTCGCCGACGAACGATTCCTGATCCTGCCGCACGCCCAGGTGCTCGAGATGTACCGGCACAAGAGCGCCGATTACGACCGCTGGCTCGCCGGCATGCGGCGCTACCAAGCCGCATTGCACCAGTGAATATTCCGACCACCTGGCCGCGTGTCGCGAAGTCCACCGCGCGCGGGTGCCCGCAATCCTTCCCTGTCGGGTGATCGCGAAGCTGCTGCCACTGATGTGAGGCGTGATTGTGGGTGAACCCGGTTCTGTTCGCTGTCGGCCCCTACTGAGCCGCGGCCGAGACAACAGTATCGACCGGCCATCGAACGCCCTCGACATTCGATTCGGGAACACCCGATGCCGCACGGCGGGGCAGCCCGATCGGGCCGAGCTACGAAGGAACCAGGCTCCCGAACATCGTCGAACACAACCAGCACGTCTTCGTGGCCGACGCCGATCACGGACGTCTACTCCCATCTGCTCGCCGAGCGGATCGCCTACCCGGGCACCCCGATCGACGCGGGCGTCGCCGAACCCGTGGCGTGTTCGGTGGGCGGTCGGACCGCCCTGCGGGCCGTCGCAAATTCGCAGGTCGACGTGAGCTTCCGGTGGTGGTGAGCACCGAATTCGGTCCACTTTCGAACGATTGGCCGCTGACTGGACTGTTCGTACCCGGGACGATTACGAAATGACCTTCACCGAACCGCAGACCAGTGATCCGAATTCGCGGTCCGGTCGATCTCTCGGACAGTCCAGTGCGTCTGCCGAGCCTGGCCCGGACGCCGGCGCCGCAGGTTCGGGCGTTGACGACGCCGGGTCCGACGCCGCGGCCGCTCCTGGTTCGAATAGCGCCTCCCGGGCGGATGCCGGTGCTGGTGATCCGGGAATCTGGCAGCCGGTCGGTGCCGGGATCGTGGCCGCGTTGGTGGGGTTCACCAGCACGTTCGCGGTGGTGCTCACCGGCTTGACCAAGGTGGGGGCTACACCTGGGCAGGCGGCTTCCGGGCTGTTGGCGATCTGCCTGACGCAGGCGGTGGGGATGCTGGTGCTGAGCCTGCGGTATCGAATGCCGATCGCATTGGCCTGGTCGACGCCCGGTGCGGCCCTGCTGGCGGGGACCGGTGCGGTGTCCGGCGGCTGGCCCGCGGCGGTGGGGGCGTTCGCGGTGGTGGGCGCGCTGATCGTGCTGACCGGGTTCTGGCAGCGGCTGGGCCGGTTGATCGCGGCCATTCCGGCCGAGATCGCGCAGGCCATGCTCGCCGGTGTGCTGGTGCCGCTGTGTCTGGCCCCGATGCGCGCACTGACCGTCAGTCCGGCGGTCGTCGTCCCGGTGATCGTGGTCTGGCTGGTGTTGCAGCGGTTCGCCCCGCGCTGGGCCGTACTCGCGGCATTCGCGACCGCCGCGATCGGGGCCGGTGCCGACATCGCGGCCGAACATCGGCGACTGGATCTCGCGGCGATGGTGCCGAGAGTGGAATTGACTGTGCCGCACTGGAGTTGGACGGCGCTGATCGGCATCGCGATACCGCTGTACATCGTGACGATGGCCGCGCAGAACATCCCGGGCGTGGCCATCATGGAATCCTTCGGCTTCCGGGTGCCGTGGCGCGCGGCCATGGCCGTGACCGGGATCGGCACGGTGATCGGCGCGCCGGCGGGCGCGCACGCGATCAACCTGGCCGCGATCAGTGCGGCCCTGTCGGCAGCGCCGTCGGCGCATCGGAATCCGCGGCGACGCTGGATCGCGGTGTTCACCGTCGGCTGTGCCTATCTGGTATTGACGCTCGTCTCGGGCGCTCTGGTCGTCCTGGTCGCCGCCGCACCGAAAGGCGTGCTGGAAACCGTTGCGGGACTTGCCCTCATCGCAACGCTCGCCACCGCGCTGACCGCGGCCCTGGGCTCGGCCGAGCATCGGATCGCCGGGGCGGTGACCTTCCTGGTGGCGGCGTCCGGATTCGCGGCGCTCGGGATCGGTGCGGCCTTCTGGGCGCTGCTGGCCGGGTTGCTGGTCCGCTGGACGCTCTCGGCGCGCCGTCCGGGCGATTCGCCACGCCCGCCCGGCGGCAAACGCGCTGCCGTAGGGTGAGAGGTATTCGCGTCCCGGGGGAACAGATGTGACAGAGGAGTCGGCTTGGCCTCGGTATTGATCTCGGCGCAGGACCTTCGGAAACAGCTGGGTGACAACGCGTCCCGCACACATCTGCTCGATGTGCGCTGGGCGCTGGGCGATCCGGACGGTCCGCAGCACTATCTGGACGGCCACATCCCCGGCGCGGTGTTCGTGGATCTGGAGACCGAATTGGCCGCGCCGCCCTCCCCGGCGCGTGGCCGCCACCCGCTGCCCGAGATCGCGCATCTGCAGAAATGCGCTCGCAGTTGGGGATTGCGCACCGGTGAACCGGTGGTCGTCTACGACGGGACCGGCGGCATGGCCGCCGCACGCGCCTGGTGGCTGCTGCGCTGGGCGGGGATGGACGATGTGCGAATCCTGGACGGCGGACTCCCGGCATGGGAGCGGTCCGGTGGTGAACTCGCCGTCGGCAGCGAAGCCGATCCCGCCCCGGGCGATGTCGTGCTGACCGAGGGTGCTCTGCCGGTCATCGACGCAGACGGCGCGGCGGCCTGGGGCGGTCTGCTGCTCGATGCCCGTGCGGGCGAGCGATACCGCGGCGAGGTGGAGCCGGTCGATCCGCGCGCCGGGCACATTCCCGGCGCGGTGAGCGCACCCACTGCCGAGAACCTCACCGCCGAAGGCACTTTCAAGAGCCCCGATCAGCTGCGCGCCCGGTTCACCGGGCTCGGCACCGGTCCGGTGGCGGTGTACTGCGGTTCCGGTGTCACCGCCGCCCACCAGATCGCCGCACTCGCCGCGGCGGGTATCGAGGCCGCCCTCTATCCGGGTTCGTGGTCCCAGTGGTCCAGCGATCCCGAACGTCCCGTCGCCACCGGCTGACCGAACCGGTCCGGGCATTGCCGTTCTCCTTCGCCGCGCGAACCGGCGCGCCGGGTGGCGGGCAGGCCGGTATCGGGGCGTCCGGGTGCGATCGTGGATCGCCTCGATAGCCGAAGGCGCTGCGCGGCTGGAGGATGGGCTGCGCGCGACGGCGGACGCGGAGCCGGAGGAGCCGGCGAACGCCGCATCAGGGGCAGTCGTGGGCTGTGCGGGACAGGGCATCACGGTCTCCGGCGGTGATCGGGAGGGTGTAGTGGGCGGCGGCGGTGAGGTAGCGGCCCGCGTAGTAGCAGCGGTAGGCCGGGGCGGGCGGTAGCCAGTCGGCCGGGGTGCGGTCGCCCTTGTCCTGATTGGTCGGGCCGTCGACGGCGAGCAGATTGAATTCGATGTCGTTGGCGAAGTGGATGCGTTGCGGCAGTGGCCAATCCGAGGCGCCCATATCCCAGGCGGCGGCCAGCGGATAGATGTGGTCGATCTGCACCGCGCGGGCGCGGGATCTGTCGAAGGCGATATCTCTGCCCGTGTAGGGATCGTGCAGGGTGCCCGCGGCGACCACGCATTGATCGGTGTTCGCGCGGAAACGTACGGCGCTGAGCTGCTTGCTCAGCACGGCGTTGCGCGAGTCGCAGTTGCCGGACGCCGCCCAGGCCGGACCGAATACACAGCCCTGCCCGGCCGCGCAGCCGCGCTCGTATCCACCCGGATGCGGTCGCCGCGGCAGCACCCGCACCACGGCCAGCAGCCGTTCGAGTTGCGCCCGCGTGGGACTGCCCGGTGCGGGCGCCGACGCGGTGAACAGCCCCGGTCCGTGCAGCACTACAACAGCCAGCAGCACCGCGACGACCGGCGCCGCCAGTGCCCACCCCCATCCGCCCCTGTTCGAATGCACGGCACAACTACTACACCGGGGCACCGACAGATTCCCCGAACGGGGCGCATCGCGCCGACACCCCGGCTGAAGCGGTTGTTCACCGAAAGCCACTGCGGCTTCGCGAGACTGGGCGCGGGCGGAGCGAGAAATCCTGTAGCTGTGCGCTTTTACCCGGGTGAAAGGGCTGTGCGATGGCGTTGGCTCGCGCGACTGTGCGTGTACTCGACGACGTCGCGGCGCAGGTTCGACGAGTCCGAGCCGATGCCCGCCCTCGGCGAGATGACGTGCGGGCGTTGGCAGCTGGTGCGCGGGCCCGTCCGACAAAGGGTGCGAGTTGGTGGAGTCGGCGCGGCGCGAATGCGGCGTGTCCGGCTGCCGCTCGCGTGTTCCGCAGAGCAATCGCACTGGTAGGCAGCGCAGTTCGAGGAAAATCTATCTGCTCGGCCCGGATGCCCGTTACTGTGCTCCTGATCACATTGGTTTCGTGCCAACGTTATCCGGTAGTTACGATCCTGCGTGCGCACGTGACATGCGGTCACGGGGGGCTTTTGATTGCGGAATCCGATTGAGGTGGGTGGTCACGTGGCAGGGCGGCATCGCAGGTTCGGTACGGCGGCACGGCGGGTGATGTTGCCCGCGGTGGGGGCGATTCCGCTCGCACTGGTCGTCGGCTGCTCCAGCACGACCCATCAGTCGGGCCAATCGTCCACTGCCGCTTCGGCATCCACCGCGCCGACCCAGGACTCCACCCAGCCGACCGTGCCCGGTACGTCGGTCACGCCCCCGCCCGGCAAGGACCAGGGGCCGCAGCCGCAGGCGGGCCCCTCGGGCACACCGCAACCCGGCGTGACGCCGTCGTGGGCGGACAGCCTGTACACCCCGCACACCACTGTGCAACCGGGCGTCACCCCTGGGGTCACCGTCCAGCCCGGTGTCACTCCGGCCGAGCCAGCGCCGGATTACGTTGTCCCGCCGGACTTCCGGCCCATTCCGCAGGACGAATACGAGTCCGCCCCGGCCGTGAACTGGACCCAGTTGCACGCGCCCACCGCCGTGAAACCGGTCAAGCCGATCGCGCCTCCGCCGCGCACGTTGCGCCTGGGCAATTTCACCTCTCCGGTCCCGGACTCCGTGCCCAGCGACTTGCTGACCAACGTCAACGTCACCGCCGCCCAGGCCGAAGCCAACCTCTCCACCGGCCTGAACTCGGTCGGCATCAACCCCAGCCGTTCGGACAAGGTGGCCGCCGGCGCGCTCGCGGGCGCCGCGCTGGGCGCGACCGTGGCCGGCGTGCCCGCCGCGGTGGCCGGGGGCGTCGTGGGCGGCATGCTCGGCGGTGTGGTCGGTGTCGCCGTTACTTCCGAGACCGTCGTGGGGGTGCCGGTGGGCGGGGCCGTCGGAACCGCGGTCGGTGCCGCGGCGGGCGCCGCGGCTGTCGGTATTCCGGCCGCGGTGGTCGGTGGTGTCATCGGCGGCGTCGCCGGTGCCGCCATCGGAAGCGCGGTCTGATCCGGGCGGACGCTCCGGAAACAGCACCGGCGTCCGCCCGCCACGTGACGACAGCGCTTCGGCCTGTCGACTCGTGTGAGCGGTCACCGCAGATGGCTACCGTCCGGTGTCGGTGCGAACGCCGGACCCGGACGATGGGCGATCCGGGGCCGTCTCGGCCTGTCGGTGCCACCTGATTGGATGGTGGGATGCTGCACGGATTGTGGACACCCGGGTCGGGGCTGGTGCTGTGGCGCCATCCCGAGGCCGACACGGTGTCCGCGATCGATGCGGTGAGCCTGCCCGATCCGCTCGGTGGGGTGATGCAGGCGGCTCGGTTCCGGCATCGGGCGCATGTCCTGGTCGCAGGCGGGGAGGGGCCCCAGGAGATCGCGGTACGCGGGCATGCGCTCGCGCCGCCGATGGCCGCGCAGGTGTTGCTGCAGCGGTTGCCGCCCGCCGTCATCGCTGCTGACCTGCGGTTTCTGGCGCATGTCGCGCGTGGTGTCGAACGCTGGGTGCGGGCGGGGCGAATCGTGGCGGAGATCCGGCGCGACAAAAGCGAGGGGTGGGTGCGCTGGCGGGTGGTCGGCGGTCAACACCAAGTTCTTCGACCCGACCAGCAGCGTCATGGCGTCGATCGAGAACAAGCTCGGGATCCCGACCAAAAAGTGACGGCCGCGACCGTCGCCGAGGCCGTCAAGGCTCCGCCGGCCGTCGCCCGCCGGCC
>CBJNFW010000236.1:0-13544 GCA_966435935.1 uncultured Nocardia sp. | reverse complement strand
CCAGCTCCGACCCGGCAGAGCGAAACACATCAGGATGTCGTGCGTTGGAAGGAACGCCCGCGGGGATAGGGGGGGGCGGCTCGTCCCGCCGGGCACCCGCTGGAAAAACGGCCCGGTGATCCACCGCGCCCACACGTACACCTGCACCGCCAACAGCAGCCCGCCGGCGGTGGCCCAGATCTGTATCCGCCGCACTCGCAGCCGGTCCTGACCGGCGTTCTCGTCGGCGGTGTCCGGCTGGACGACTCGCCCTGCGGCCGTGGGCTTCTCACTCGACAACTCGCTCACGATGCCTCCCGTGTCCGTGCGCGCGCATGTGCTGCCGACTCAATATACCCACTAGTATCTGATTGTCGAGCCGGTATCTCGGAAACCAGACGGAACACCTAGTCGGCGGCGTGGCCTGTGACCGGCCGCAAGGCGGAGCACCGGCTCAGGCAGACTGGACGGATGGCACATCCCGCCGCGTACCGCCCCACCCCGGCCGATCTGGCCGCCGCCGCGGGCCGGACCATCCCCGATCTGCTGGCACCGGATCTGCGCGTACTGTTCTGCGGAATCAATCCGGGATTGTGGTCGGGGGCGACCGGCCACCACTTCGCCCGGCCCGGAAATCGCTTCTGGCCCGCACTGTTTCGTTCCGGATTCACCCCGCGGCTGTTCCGTCCCGACGAGCAGGAGGCACTGCTCGCGCTCGGGCTGGGCATCACCAACGTCGCCGCACGGACGACGGCACGGGCGGACGAGCTGACGCCGGAGGAATTGCGCGAGGGCGGCCGCGCGCTCGCCGGAAGGGTGCGGGACTATCGCCCGCGCATCCTGGCGGTGCTCGGCTTGGGCGCGTACCGCACCGCCTTCGGACGTCCGCGGACCACGGTGGGACGCCAAGCCGAGACACTCGGCGATACCAGCGTCTGGGTGCTCCCCAATCCGAGCGGTCTCAACGCCCACTACACGCTGGATGCCTTGGCCGCCGAATTCCGTAAGTTGCGGGAGGCGGCGGAATCCGAGTAACGGCGCTGCACGGCTCGCCCGCGCCCGGGACGACCGGATGCGTTCCGGTCGTCCCGGGCGGGCCGCCGGCTCATCCGGCCGTGCGCACTCCCGTCAATTGCGGTACCGGAACAGAATTCGCCCCCGAGTGAGGTCGTACGGGCTCAATTCGACGAGCACCCGGTCCTGCAGCTGGATCTTGATGTAGTTCTTCCGGATCTTGCCGCTGATATGCGCGAGCACCTGATGCCCGTTCCGCAGTTCCACCGTGAAGGTGGCATTGCGCAGGCATTCGATGACAGTGCCCTCGATTTCGATTCCCTTTCCGTTGTTACTCATCGCAGCACCAACTCCAGATTACTGTTCACGCACTCGACACCGATGCCCTCGAACAGCGCGACGGCGGCCGCGTTCGATTCGTTCAGTTCGACTGCCGCTCTTGCGATTCCGCGTCGATACAGAGCGTCCAGCGCATGCGCCAGCAGTGCCCGCGCGATGCCCCGGCGGCGTTGTTCCGCACGCACCGCGATCAGCCCGATCCGCGGCAGCCGGTTCACCTGCACGACGCGGATCAGTCCCACATATCGGCCGGATTGTGCCGCCACCGCGTATTTCGACGGATCCACCACGGTGTCGTTCCCGGTGCGCGGCAACACCTCCGCCGGCATCTCCCGCCAGCCGACGGTCGCCTCCACCTCCTCGCGGATCGCTCGATCCATCTCGCGCAGTGGAACTTCCGCCGCGGAGCCGGCCGCCACGATCATGGTGCCCGCCGGCGGCGTCACCGTATCGAGCCGGGTGATCCGCGGATCGGTCGGCACGAGGCATTCCCATTCTCGGCGCCGAGTGCTGAAACCTACGCTCTCCCAACAGTTTCTGAGATCCCTGTCGGTTTCGTCCACCACGGTGTACAGAGGTCTGGGCAGGTCCGCCAGCATCGCGTCGGCGAGCGGGCCGAAGGCGTCCTCACGCCAGGAGTCGATGCTGACGAACAGTCGCCCATCGGGCCGCGGCGAAACATCACCCGACCCGACCAGCAGGCCGCGATGCGTTGCCTGCCATTGCGTTCGCGAAACGAGAGTAACGAGGGTGGTGTGCCCGCTGGAATCGGACATGGAATTTACAGAGTTCACACTTATCGCCCTTTCGGAGCAGCCTTCGGTGACAGGCGCTCCCGGCGACAGCTAGATCGTCCGCCCAACCGTGACGTCGAGAGGGAGCTCCCACTTCGATACAACGTTCATGGGTCTCACCTCCTCGCATACGGTCACGGTTCGCCTGACGATACGCACCGCCCCTTCACCGCGCAAACGATTTTCCGGCGGTCGCCGCATCGGTCGAGATACTCTGTCGCGGTGCGGGATTCGCGCGCGGGGCCACTTCACAGCCGTTCGGCGCGGGGACGCCGGACAGCCGCTCGCCCAGCCATCGCGTGGAACCGGGAAAGCCGTCGAAATAGCCGAGAATATGCTCACCGCCCACGACACTCTTCGTGGCCGGAACTCCCAGAGCGCATTGTTCGGCAAAGAACTCCTCGGCCTTCGCGACCGGCATCCAGGGGTCGTGCAGGCCGTTGTAGATGTAGATCGGCATGCCCGCCTTCCTGCCCTTCAGGCTCAAGCGGCGAAACAGCGTATCCGCGAATTCGGTGTGCAGCGGGTCGGTCGTATTCGCCAGGGCCGCATAGGGTATGAACAGGCCGATGTCGGCCATGGTCGAGCTGCACACGTCCTTGAGCGGGGAAATCGCCGCCCACTGCGCCAGATGGTTCATACGGCCGAGGATTTCGGGATGTTCTCGCGCCAATGCCAGAGTGACGGTGAACATCAACCCCGAAACATAGGTGCCGTCGAAGGTCTTGGCGAAGGATTCGTAATCGGTGGGCAGGCCGCCCATTGCGTTGCCGGCCAGAGCGGGACCGAGTTCCGGGGCGTATTCGCCGGCCAGCATCGCGGCGGCGTAACTGGCGATGGCGCCTCCGGAATATCCGGTCATCGCGAAACGGCTCGCACCGAACTGATCTGGGAGCAGACGCCGTACCGCGCGCACGGTGTCGAGCATGATGTGCCCGGCCACGGTCGGCTCGGCATAGGCCATCGAGGGCCCCTCATGGTCCGGGATCACCACCGCGTAGTTCCGGCTCGCGGCCCACATGGTCGGCGACGGGACGAAATCGTTGCCGTTGCCGGACGTGATGTCGTAGCCGTGCGAGAACACGTAGCCCGGCGTGCAGCGCCGGTTGAGCGCGTTGATCGGGGGCGCGTTCAGCAGCACCGGGCGGCTACCCGGCCCGGTCCACCGGCTGAACGGCAGCAGCAGGGTCGCGGTGCCGAAGGAGGGCGCACCGGCGGAGTTCGTGGTGCGGAATTTCAGCTGGATCGCCCGCTGAACCGGCGTGAGCACAGTCAGGAAGACCATCGGCACCGCGGGCCGGCTGACGTCACGCGATTCGATCACGTCACCGGGCGCATACCGCGCGAGGTCTGCCGGTGCGGCATCGAAGAACGGATCACCGGTCGGACTGGATTGAATCGCCTTCCACAGCACCGCCGGGTCGCTGGGTGCGGTGGCGGCGGAACCGGTCCGCGGCAGGACCGACGACGGCGCCGGAACATGGCTGTCGATCCACCGCTGGAACGCCGACGGCCCGGGATCCCGATGCGTGACCGGAGGTTGCGGTTCGGTGGTCGCGCCGGCGGTGGGCGGCGCAGGGGTATCGGACGGTGGCTCGGCGACCGTGCCGGGTATTCGCCCCAGTGTCAGCGCACACCCCATCGCCACCGTGATCGCAACGCTCCGTAGACATTTCACGACAACACCCGTTCTGTAAGAGATGTACTCGAACCGAAGGTCGTGCAGTAGTGGGACAGTCCCCGGATGTCCGGCAAGTGCGGGCGCGGGCGGCGTCGGCCGAAGCCGCACCGATTTCGGGACGATACCCCCGAATCACCGGAATCTCACTTATCCGCGCGGACCCACGGATCGTGTCGGCCCCGATCGTGTCCGCACAGCGGTCAGGACTCCATCGCCAGGCGAATACCGAATCCGATCAGCACCAACCCGGCGATCGAGTCCAGGCGGCGGCGCACCCGCCCGGTCTGCATCCAGGTTGCCACCGTGCCCGACGCAGCCACGAGAATCGCGCAGTACACCGCCGTCAACGCCACGTACATCGCGCCGAACCCGAGCGTCATCCAGCCCACCGGATAACCGGCCGGGACGAACCCGGGCAGGAAACTGACGAACAGGACGCCGATCTTCGGATTCAGGATGTCGGTGAGAAATCCGGCCACGAACCCACCCGAGCGCATCGACGGCTGTGCCGGCGCCTCCCCGCCGGCCCGGGCGATCTCCGGAGCGGACCGCCGCAACGAACGCAGCGACTGCACCCCCATCCACAGCAGATAGCCTGCGCCGGCGATCTTCAACACCTGGTAACCGACCTCGCTGGCCCGCAACAGCGCCGACAGCCCCAGCACAGCGGCCCCGACCCACACCAGCAAGCCGCACAGCACTCCCAGGCTCGTCCGGATACCGCCGCCGCGCCCACCACGCACCAGACCACGGATCACGACCAGGGTGTCGGGTCCCGGCAGCACCACCAACAAGGCCGCGGCAACCGAGAACGACGCAAGCGAAACGAGCATCGGTCAATTCTAATGAGCCGACGCCCGCGCACCTCGGCCCGGCCGCGTCCGCCGACATCCCCGCCGAACAGCCGATACACCCCGGTTGCTCGCGCGGTCGCTCACCCGGGAGGACCATGGTGCGCATGCAGAGCACGGTGATCGAAGTGAAGACCGGGCGCGAGGAAGTCGTCCACGACCTCACCCCCCACTGTTCGGAGTTCCTGCGCGAGGCGGCGGCGGGCCGCGACGGCCTGCTGCACGTCTTCGTGCCGCACGCCACCGCGGGCATCGCGCTGATCGAACTCGGCGCGGGCAGCGACGACGACCTTCTCGCCGCCCTGCGGGATCTGCTTCCCGCCGACGACCGCTGGCGCCATGCCCACGGCTCCCGCGGGCACGGACGCTCGCACGTCATGCCCGCACTGATCGCCCCCTACGCGAGCATTCCGGTGGCGCACGGCGAAATGGCTTTGGGCACTTGGCAATCCGTCGCAATGGTGGATATCAACGTCGACAACCCGGTCCGGCAGGTGCGCCTGTCCTTCCTGGTCGGCTGACCGCGGCCGACGTCCGCCACCGGACCTGCTCCGCGCCGGGCCGCCCGGCGTCCCGGCAGTGCCGCTCCCGGACCAGCGATGCAAAGCCCCACGAGCACTGGATAATTCGTTGCGAACGGGATATCGTCCTGCCGGGGACCGCCACCGCGCGGGAAGGTACCGCACCTGCGATCCGCAAGTGGCCCAATGGCCCACTCCCGGCGACAATCGGCAGCATCGCGACCGCCGTGAGCGCGCCTGCCGTGTCTTGCGCCGGACCGATCACCAACGGCCGGTTCGCACTTCGGGACGCGGTGCTCCTCGGCCGCCTTCCCGGAGAACTGGTCGTCATCGAGGTCGGGGTGGACCGCACGGACCTCGGCGCAGAGCTGTCCGAACCGGTCGCCGCGACGATCCCGGGAATCCTGCGGGCGGTCCAGGAGCCGGCGCGAGTGCGGATACGCGCGGATTCGCCGTGACCCGACAAGTGCGGGCCGCACGGCGTCGATCCCCACCGCACACCCGTCGGGGCCTCCCGGTCAGCGACGGCACCGCGAGATCCCTTGGCACGCAGGTGGTTCGATGACGGAGTGTATCTCGACCGGCCAGGGCCGGGGCGTGTCCGAAGCTCGGCCACGGCCTGGCCCGGCCCGCACCCCGGAGCAGGGCCCGCCGCCCGCGCATGACAGTCCGTGGCGAAACCCGTTGTCGTGCTTGACAATCGACATCACAAAGAGTCGTTCCCACCCGGCCTGCACCGGGGATCGAACCGAGCGGGCGAGAATTTCGCTGTGGTCCGAGGACCACGGAACCGGTGACCTTCGGCCGTGCCGCTGTCGAACCCGCCGATCCGACGATGGTGACGGACACGTCCCGACGGCGGACGAGCAAGGAGGGTGTCATGCCCGGCATCTTCGGGAGGCACACCAACACCACGCAGCGCGAACAGGACGCCCATCGGCTGGCCTCGGCGACGGTGGTCGTCGGCGTCGACGGTTCGCCGGGATCGGTGACCGCGCTGCGCTGGGCGGCGCGGTACGCGCGTCTACACGGCCGGGAACTGCGCATCGAGCACGGCATGAACCTCGTCGGCGCGACGTGGCCGGCCAGTGTTCCCACAACGCCGAGCACCTGGGTGGTCGACGCCGCGCGTACGCACGGCCGCGACGTCATCGCCCGCGCCGAGGAGCTGGCCCGTTCGACGGCTCCCGAGGTGCCGGTGACGGCCGAGGCGGTCTCGGACAACCCGGCCGCGCTGCTCATCGACCGCAGCGCCGCGGCGTTCACGGTCGTGCTCGGAGCCACGGGAACGGAGGGGACGCTCGCGCACCTCGGTTCGACCCTGCTTTCGGTCGTCGCGCACGCCCACGGAACGGTCGTCGTGGTGCGCACCGACCCGGAGGCCGGTGACAGCGTCCACTCATCGGGCCCGGTCGTGGTCGGCGTCGACGGGAGTCCGATCGGCGAGGCGGCCATCGCGTCCGCGTTCGCCGAGGCAGCGCAGCGCGACGCCGAATTGGTCGCCGTGCACGTGTGGAACGACGGGAATTTCGGTCGTTACGCCGGATACGACACGCTGCGGCTACCCGACGGCGACCCCGGCCAGGCCGAGGACGCCATCATGGCCGAGCGCACCGCCGGGTGGCAGGAGAAGTTCCCGGAGGTCCGGGTCGCGCACTCCTCGTACGCGTTCGCTCCCGCGGAGCATCTGCTGGAGTGGTCGAAGTCGGCGCAACTGATGGTTCTGGGCAGCCGCGGCCGTGGTGGCTTCGCCGGAATGCTGCTGGGTTCCACGGTCAACTTCCTGGTCCAGCACGCACAGTGCCCGGTGATGGTCGTCCATCCGTAGGTCAGTCGCTGTACTGCTCCCGCACACCTTCGGTCACGACCTGTGGCCCCGAGCGGAATTCGCGGCGGACCCGCCCGGCCGCCGGGCGGGCACTACCCTGCTGAACCGTGATCACCTGCGTTGTGGAATACGTGATCGATCCGACGAAGATCGACGCCTTCGAACGTTTCGGCCGCCGCTGGATGGAACTCGTCGATGAGCACGGGGGCACTCATCACGGCTATTTCCTGCCCGCGGAAGGCGCCAGCGACAAGGCGCTCGCGTTGTTCAGCTTTCCCAGTCTCGCCGCCTACGAGCAGTACCGGAGTCTGTTCGGCAACGATCCCGCCTTCGTCGAGGCCGATCGTATCCGGGACGAAAGCGGGTGCGTGCTCCGATACGAGCGGACCTTCATGCGACCGTTGCTGCCCGAGCCCGCCGCAACCGGGCCGTCCCGCTAGCTCGCCGCGGCCTCGAACAGGATTTCCTTGTGCCGCCGGGTGAGCTGGTGCGGGCTTTTCGCGGCCCAGAAACAATAGTTGAGCAGGATCAGCATCGGCGGCATACCGAGCAGATCCGGATACCGCACATGACGTTGCGGCCACTCGTGCCACCACGACTCCTGCCAGAGATCCGGATGCGCCGTCATCGGCAAGCGCAGTCGTTGCCCCGGTTCCAGAACGTGCACGTCCAGACGACGCAATTCCCGTAATGCCCCCGCGGGGACGAGCTCTGGTTTCGTCAGAACCGCCCAGCCCTCGATCGAGAGCCGCCGCACCGGCGGGGCGAGGAGGGGCGCTTGGAAATTCATCCTGTCGTGTACCCACGCCGCCAGGGCATGCGGTATCGAGACGGCGGTGATCGTGTCGTCCGCGACCAGCTCCACCCGCCCGTCCACACCGATCGTCGCGCGCAGGTTCCGGGCCCGGTAGGCATTCACCCAATCCTGCGGTGTCACCAACGAGTCGATATCGTCCCAACGGCGGTTGCGGGAGCCCTCGATCACCGCGCGCGCTGCCGCGCCGACCGAACACTCGTGCCAACTGTGCTCGGACCAGTGTGCTCGGGCGGCGTACGGGCTCAACGACATCGGGAAGTCCGCGCAGGTGTCCGCCTCGTCCGCGAGTCCCGTCACACCCTCCCCCTCATCGGCCCGCTGCCCGCAAACCTTCGCACCGACAAGCGGATTCGGTCAATGCGCACCACACAGGGTGTAGCAGAAGACGAATGGCTCGGTGCCGTCGTTGAACCAGGCGTGCAGCGCCCCGTTCTGCACGACACAGTCCCCGGGGGACAACGGCACGTCGATCCCGTCGCCCACGCGCATGCGGCCCCGGCCGCGCAGCACCACCACGAAGTCGACCGTGGCGGTGGCGTGCGCTCCCGGACGGGCGGTGTCGAAGGTATCCATCATGCCGGGCAGCTTGGCATCGGCTTCGGCTGCGGCGGAAGCGAATTCGGCTTCGGACCAGTCGGCCGGGGGCTCGTAGGTCAATCCCGGCGGCACACTGATGAACCCGAACCGCAACCCGCCCGGCCCCGGAAAATACCGGCCGTACGGCTGCTGCGGGATCTCGGTCAACGGCAGCCGGGCCGGCTCGTCCAGCTCCCACATCCGGTGCAGCTCGGCACCGGGAAGCAGAGCCAGGGTGATCGGTTCGATATCCCGGTCCTGCAGCACGCGCGCCTGCCCGGCCCCGTCGTGTCCCACCACAATTCTGCGCATCCGCACACTCCTCCGCTCTTCGGCGCCCGGTCCGAGCGCACCGCCGCTGCCCGCGATTTCGCCTGGGCAACAGCGGTACGACGACGCTATCGATGCGCGCGGCGGTCCCGGTAGCTCGCGAGCGCACGGCGATGGTCCCGGAGCGCACAACTCATCGACGCCCGATCACCCGCCGCCGCGCGTCGGCAGCGCTAATCTGATGTCTGTCCGGCATCGGCCGGATCCAGCGACGACGATGCATTCCTGGAGTCCGGGTTGGTGAACCGCACACCTGAAACCGAATCGGCCACAACGGATGTCATGCATCCCAGTGAGCGCGTCGAGTACTGGGCACACCTGATCGACTCGTATCACGGCCGCCTGGGTTATCGCTTTCCCAGCCGCGGTGACTTCCGGGGCCGTGCGCTGCGGCGCCGGACAGAGCTGTATCAGCTGGTGGGGTGGGAATCCGATGCTGTGACCTATTGCCGCGATCGCCGGCACATTCGGACCGATCCCGACGAGGACTACCGGCTCGTCCTGGCCACCAACGGCCAAGTCGTGCTCCGCCAGGACGGCGAGGTCGGTTCGCTCCCGCCGGGAACGGGTGCTCTGGTCACCATAGACCGCCCGATGGAAGTCTCGATGAGCGACCGCAGTACCGGACTGATCATGACGATCCCCCGGCAAGAAGTTCAGCACCGTCTCGGCCGGGCGGCGGCACCGGCCCAGCCGCTGGACCTCACGGCCGGACTCGGCCGCGTGGCCGCCCACATCGCGGCCGGTTTGCATGCCGAACAGGGCACGCTGACCGCACGCCAATTCGACGCGGTCTCCGAACGACTCGTCGATCTGCTGTGCATGCTGATCCTCGGCGAGACCCCGACCGCGGCAACGCACACCGACGAGTTGGTGCAGGCTGTTCGCGAGTACGTTCGCCGGCACGCCCACGATCCGGCCCTGACCGGCGCCGCGGTCGCCGAGGCGCTCGGCTGGTCGCTGCGGCAGATTCAGTCGGTCCTCCAGCGTGCCGGAACCACCCCGCGCGAGCTGATCAGGACCGAGCGGCTGCAACTGGCCCGCACACGCCTGCGCGCCCCCGCGTACCGGCAGGTGAGCATCGCCCGGATCGGACTGGACTTGGGCTTCGGCTCGGCCAGCGGTTTCACCAAGGCCTTCCGCCAGCAGTTCGGCGTGACACCCGGCAGCGTACGAGCGGACGCCGGGGATCCGTGAGTCCGCCGCCCGGCCCGCGGCGCGAGCGGGGCACCCGAGGACTCGCTCCGGACGGCACAGCGTTCCGGTGAGGAACTGCTATTGCGTCGGCGACCGGTGAAGAGCAGGGTGAACAGTACCGGTGGCGCCACCGGGGCGCTGCCTTCGAGGTGAGAAGGGGGTTCGGACGTGTACGCACGCTCTACCACGATTCAGGCGCGACCCTCCGATATCGATACCGGGATCGCGCACGTTCGCGACGAGGTGATGCCGGCTCTCACCGGCATCCCGGGCTGCATCGGGCTGTCACTGTTGGTGAGCCGGAGTTCGGGCCGGTGCATCGCCACGAGTGCGTGGGACACCGCGGAGGCGCTGCACGCGAGTGCGGACAGCGTGCGCCCGATCCGGGACCGTGCGGCCGAGCTCTTCGGCGGCAGCACCAAGGTCGAGGAATGGGAGATCGCGGTCCTGCATCGTGAGCACAATTCGCCCGAGGGCGCCTGCGTGCGCGCGACCTGGCTCAAGACCGCTCCCGACCGACTCGACTCCGCCGTCGAGGCATACCGGAATCAGTTCCTGTCGGAAATGGAAACGCTCGAAGGCTTCTGCAGTGCGAGCCTGTTGATCAACCGGTCCTCCGGTCGTGCGGTGTCGTGCGCCACCTATGACAGCGCCGACGCGATGGTCCGCAACCGCGACCAGGCCGCGTCCCTGCGGACCGACGCCAGCCGTCGATCCGGCGCGGAACTGATCGACGGCACGGAGTTCGAACTGGCGCTCGCACACCTTCGGGTTCCCGAAATGGCTTGACCGCGAGCATCTTCGGTGACCGCACGCGTCTTCGAGTGGCCGTTCTAGGTGGACGCCTCGGTCCGAGTGGACGGCAGGAACGGAGTGAGCAGGTTCGCCTCGGCGGACGGGCCCGGTTGCCATTCGGCGATCCATGGGCCCGTCCCCGCACTCGGATCGAGCACACCGCTTTCGAGCCACTGGTACCGGCCTTCCAGGATTCCCCGGGCCAGATCCGTGTCGGCGTCATCGGTGTTGTCCCACAGGGCGTCGAACAGTTGGCGCACCCGGACGCCGGCCTGACGGCAGAACACGTCCGCCAGTTCCTGCGCGGCGTCGGCGTCCGGGCTGTTCTCGACTCGCAGCGCCCGGGCCCGCACGCAGGCAGCCGACATGGCGAACAGTTCCGCGCCGATATCGACGATGCGGCCCAGGAAGCCTTGGCGGTACTCGAGTTTCGCCTGCCAGCGCCCCATCGCGTACATCAGCGATCGAGCCTGTTTGCGCGCGGAGCGTTCGACAAAACGCAAATGTCCCGCCAACGGCCCGAATTCGGTGAAGCCGGCCGGTGTCGTCCCCGGCCCGAGGGCCAGCTGCGGGAACCACTTGGCGTAGAAACCACCCGCCCCGACCGCGGCCTTTGCCTTGTCCTTGAACTGCGCGTTGCGGTCGACCAGCGCACCGGCCGCGGCCATATGGGCATCGGCCATCTCCCGCGCGATCAGCAGCCGCATGATCTCGCTCGACCCCTCGAAGATGCGATTGATGCGCAGGTCGCGGACCAGCTGCTCGGCTCCCACCGCACGTTCGCCCCGGGCTCGTAGCGAGGCCGCGGTCTCGTAGCCGCGCCCGCCGCGGATCTGCACCAGTTCGTCGGCGATTCGGCAGCTCATCTCCGATGCCCACAGTTTGGCCAGCGCGGCTTCGATGCGGATGTCGTTGCGGCCCTCGTCGCACATCGTGCCGGACAGATCCAGGACCGCCTCGAGAGCGAAAGCGGTTGCGGCGATGTAGGACAGTTTCGAACCGACCGCGGCATGCCGGCCGACCGGACGCCCCCACTGCACACGGTTGAGCGACCACTCGCGGCCGATCTTCAGCGACCATTTGGCCGCCGCCGTGCACAGTGCGGGAATCGCCAGCCGACCGGCATTGAGAGTCGTGAGCGCGATCTTCAGCCCGTCGCCTTCGCGGCCGATCAGATTGCGCCGTGGTACCCGCACGTTGTACATGCGGGTCAGGCCGTTCTCGATGCCGCGCAGGCCCATGAAGGAGTTGCGGCGCTCGACGGTGATGCCGGGCGAATCGGCCTCGACCACGAATGCCGAGATACCGCCCCGATGCCCATCGCTCTTGGGCACCCGAGCCATGACCACCAGCAATTCGGCCACGACGCCGTTGGTGGTCCACAGCTTCACGCCGTTGAGTTCGTACGCCTCGCCGTCGGCCGTGGGAGTGGCGGTGCTGGCCATTCGCGCGGGATCCGAACCCACGTCGGGTTCGGTGAGCAGGAACGCACTGACCGCCCCGCGTGCGCAGCGCGGCAGGAACTCCCGCTTCTGTTCCGCGGTGCCGGCGAGTTTCAGCGGCTCGGGCACGCCGATCGACTGATGTGCCGACAGCAGCACTCCGAGGCTGGGGTGCGCGGAGCCGACCAGCATCAGCGCGCGGTTGTAGCCGACCTGCGACAGGCCCTGCCCGCCGTACTCCTCCGGGATCTTGAGCCCGAAGCAGCCCAGTTCGGCCAGCCCGCGCACGTACTGCTCGGGGATCTTGGCCTCGGCCTCGATGCGGCTGCCGTCGATGCTCTCGCAGTACTCCCGCAGACGCCGCAGATATGCCTCGGTCTTGGCCTCGTTCTCGGCCGGCGGCCGCGGGAAAGGATGAATCAGATCCAGCCGGAACCGGCCCAGAAACATTTCCTTCGCGAATGACGGCTTGCCCCAAGTACTTTCGCGCGATTCCTCGACGAGCGCGCGAGCTTGTTCCTCGGTGGCGTCGACTTTGGCGGTGGTCGCCATGATGCCCTCCTCGAAAGTGATGGGGATCACATTCGAGTGTAGAAGCCTTGGTTACCCGCCGGTAGGGGTTCGCGAGCCCAACTTCCCCGGGCGTGGCTCAGCTCGTGAACCGTTCGGCACGCAGATCCGCGGTCCCGAAACCTCGGTCGCGGGTTGCGTTCCTGTCTCAGCGGTCGGACGATCCGCCCGATATCAACTCAGGTTGTAGGTCGTGTCCGAGATGGTGAAGCCGTGGCCGTCGCTGGTGCGGCAGGTGACGCCGGTGGCTTGGTGGACGACGCACTGGGTGCCGGCGACCCGCAGGGCGACCTCGTAGGGCAGGACCTTCGAATCCGGACCCGCGACCGGCGAACAGGCGTTGCCGAACGACGCTCGCGAGCCGGTGGCGACCGAGATCGTGTTGGGTTTCAGCGCCCTGCCGGCACAATCGGAGACCATCGGGGTGCCGGGCGGGAATTGCCCGTTGCAACTCGCGCGCCCCGCGTCGACGCCGCAGAGGAATCTGCCGCTCGGGGATTTGAACGTCGTGCCGTAGTCGGTGTGGTACTCGGCCGGGTCGGCGGTGGCCGGCGGACCGGCCTTGGCTTCGACAGCGGCGACGGCCGGCGCCAGACCGGCGGCCGGAGTGGCCGATTGCGCTCCGTACCCGCATCCGCCGATGAATCCGATGGTTGCCGTGGCCATCGCGATCCCCATCGCCCGTCCCAGGGGCGAGGGGCTCACGATCCTCGGTGACATGTTCCGGAACAATGTCATGAACTCCCCTCCGAGCCGAGGTGTCGGTATGGACCGACGCGACGGTGCGGCGGTCCGTCCTTGCTGACCTAG
>CBJNFW010000235.1:0-13584 GCA_966435935.1 uncultured Nocardia sp. | reverse complement strand
GTCGCGCCGTCGATCGATATGAATTCCTCGGCCAACATCACCAACCTGCCGCTCAAGCTCATCGCCGGCGCCGTGGCCTCGCTGGCATTCGCGCTCGCGTGCTACGCCGAACGCCGTGCACTCGCCGCGGCGGCGGTCAGCGGCGCCGCGGCGACGCTGTGCTACCTGCTGGTGCAGCGGTCCAGTTTCGGGCCGGTGATGTCCTCGGGTGTAGCCGCCTGCGTGGTGGGTCTGGCCGGCGGTCTGATGGCCCGCCGCGCGCTGACGCCGCCGCTGGTCGTCGCGGTTGCCGGAATCACCCCGTTGCTCCCGGGTTTGAGCATCTACCGGGGGCTTTCCGCGCTGCTCAACGATCAGCAGGCCACGGGCCTGAATCAAATGCTCGCCGCGTTCGGCGTCGGCTGTGCGCTCGCGGCCGGGGTCACCCTCGGTGAGTGGGGCGCGCGGTTCCTGCGGCGGCCGCGAATTCTGCTGCGCTTCCGCGGGATTCACCCACCGACGTTCGCCACGGGCGAGATGCCGAGCGTGCCGCCGCCGTGAGCCGGCCTCGTATTCGGTTGCCGCGCTCCTCAGGCCCCGATGCTGCGCGCCAGATCCTCGAGCGTCGCGTCGAACAAGATGTCCGGATCCCGCACGGCCATCGGGTAATTGCCGAAGACCTCCAAGGTGACGTGGCCGTAGATGCGCGCCCAGAAGGTGGTCATCAGATAGGTGACGCCCAGGTCCAGCTTCTCGGCCGGGAACTCCTGGCCCGATTCGGCGAGTACCTCGAGCAGGTCGGCCTGGAATCGCTTCAGATCCGGGCACAGTGCCTCCGGGATCACCTCGGCCGACGGGGTCACGATGTCGTAGGTGGTCAGCAGCAGACCGGCCGCCTGCAGGAAGATGCGGCCGAAGGGTTCGTCGAATTGCCGCATGGCACTGGTGTTCTCCCCGGCGGGCGAGGCGAACACCAGGGTGAACTCGGGGGCGTGGTCCAGCGCCCAGCGCCGGAAGCCGCGGCATACGGCCAGGAGCTGCACCACGCCGTCGTCGGGGAGTTCGGCGACCTGCTGGGCGAGTTCCTCGGCCAGATCCGCGCAGATGTCCCGGCGCAGGGTCGCCACGAGATCCTCGCGCGAGGCGTAGTAGCGGTACAGCGCCGGGGCGGTGATGCCCAGTGCCCGCGCGATCGCGCGCAGCGTCACCGCCTCCGGACCCTGTTCCGCGAGAAGGGATCTGGCCACCCGCCGGATGTCCGCGTCGTTCACCGCGGGCGCCCGCCCCCGGCGCGCGGGGACGTGGGCGGTGGCTTGTCCACTGATCGACCGGGGCCCGTTGTGGTTGGGCACGTTACCTCCTCCGGGCCCGACCGCTCATTCGTAAGCAACCTGCCAGCTCTTGATTCCGTTCAACCACCCTGAGCGTAGCCGCACCGGCTCGGAGATTTGACGCAGGTTCGGCATCACGTCGGCGATGGCGTTGAAAATCAGGTCCAGTTGCAGGCGGGCCAGATTCGCGCCGACGCAGTAGTGGGTGCCGGTGCCGCCGAATCCGACGTGCGGATTCGGGTCGCGCAGGATATCGAATTCGAAGGGCTTCTCGAACCGCTCCTCGTCGAAATTGGCCGAGGCGTAGAACAATCCCACGCGCTGTCCCTTGGCGATCGGCTGACCGCCGATCTCGGTGTCCGACAGGGCGGTTCGCTGGAACGCGATGACCGGGGTGGCCCAGCGGACGATCTCGTCCGGCGCGGTGCGCGGGCGCTGCTGCTTGTACAACTCCCACTGCTCCGGGAAGTCGATGAACGCCTTCATCCCGTGCGTGGTCGCGTTGCGGGTGGTCTCGTTGCCCGCGACCGCCAGCAGGATGACGAACCAGGCGAATTCGTCCGAGCCCAGCGATTCGCCGTCCACGTCGGCGGTGACCAGCTGGCTCACGATATCGTCGGCCGGACAGCCGCGCCGCTCCTCGGCCAGATTCCAGGAGTAGCCCATGACCTCGGCGGTCGCCATCTTGTGATCGCCGCCGAATTCCGGATCGTCGTAACCCATCATGGTGTTGGACCACTCGAACAGCTTGCCCCGGTCGGACTGCGGGACGCCGAGCAGTTCCGCGATCGCCTGCAGCGGCAGTTCGGAGGCGACCTCGGTGACAAAATCGCCGCCGCCGTTGCGCTTGGCCTCGTGCACGATGCGCTCGGCGCGCTCGCGCAGGGCGTTGCGCAGGCTTTCCACCGCGCGCGGAGTGAAACCCCGGGAGATGATCCGGCGCAGTTTGTCGTGCGAGGGCGGGTCCTGGTTGACCAGCATGCCGCGCTGGATGTCGATCTCCTCGCGGGCGATGTCCTCGTAGAACCGGATCACCGCGGTGTTCTCGAAGTTGGAGAACACGTCGGGCTTCTTGGAGATCTCCTTGATGTGGTCCAGCTTGCTGACCACCCAGTAACCGTCGTCGCCGAAGCCCGCGACGTTGTGCGGCTGGTCCACCCACCACACCGGTGCGGTGCGGCGCAACTCCGCCCACTCGGCGACGGGCAAACGACTGGCGAGCAGGTCCGGATCGGTGAAGTCGAAGCTGTGCGACAGAGAGGGAGCGGACACGGTTACCTCCTTTGGAACACGTTTCGATGAGTGAACCACACCACACCAGTTTTGTGAACACCTATTATTAAACTCCGTAAACATTTCATCGGAAGGGCCGCGCGGAACGGGCCCGGAACACCCCGCACACCCTGGGGCTCCGCATCGCGCGCTGGGGCGGTCCGGGCCGAAGGACTCGGCGGACCGTCCGCCTGGCGGAGCAGTCAGGCGCAATGCCGGGTCAGCGCGCCCCAGACGGCCGCGGCCAATCGACCGGCCGCATCGGGCCCGTGGTCGCCCGCGCGCCAGGCGATCACGTGGTCCGGTCGCACCAGCAACGCGCCGCGCTCGCCGATGCCGAACGAATCATCCCGTGCCACTGTGAGTTCGGCGGGCAACGCGACCGCGTCCAGGAATTCGCCGGGCCGATCGAGGGCGCGCGCGGCCCGCAACCACGGCTCGCCGTTCGCACCGGCGAGCAGCAGGTAGCGACCGCCGCGCACCAGGTCGAGCGTCGAACTGCCCGGATCGCCGGGCAGCGGCCGGTGCGCGAGCCGGGTGCCGGCCTCACCGGCGCCAGCGCTGCGGCTCATCGGCCGGCGGCAGCCCCGGATCGGGTCCGGGCATCGGGTAGCGGTAGCCGATCGCCACGGCGGTCTCACCGAGCAGGCCGGATTCGTCCCCGTGCCCGGCGCGTGCCATTGCCTGCGCGACCGTCAGCTCGCCCACCGCGCGCCGCTCCGGTTCGTAGTCGTCCAGCAGGGCGGGATGGGCGTCGCCGCGCAGCACCGAGACCAGCTTCGTACTGAGATTCCAGGCGTCCTGAATACCGGTGTTCGCGCCGAAACCGCCGGCGGGCGGGGTGACATGGGCCGCGTCGCCGAGCAGGAACACCCGGCCCGCGCGGTACCTGTCGGCCACCCAACCGCCCATCTGCCACGACCGGGCGCCGGTGATCGACAGCCGCGCGGCGGGTATGCCGAGCACCCGGGAGACCAGCGCCGCGTTGCGGGGACCGTCGAAGGCGGCCGGGTCGATTCGGGCGGGGTCGTAGTTCACCGAGACCACGCCGCGGTCGTGGGCGGTATTCCAGGACAGGTACGCGCGTTCGGGCGCCTGGGTCCACGCCATCGCCAGCCGACGCCCGGCGAGCGCGGCGCGCAGGTCCGCCGTGTAGCCGATCTCCATGACGTGCGCGACCGCCGGATCGCCGGATCGCCCGATACCCAGCCGCTCGCGCACCCGGCTCGCCTGGCCGTCCGCCGCCAGCAGGTATTCGGTCTCGACCCGATACTCCCGGCCGTGCGGACCGGTGATCCGCGCGCACACGTGGTCGCCGCGGTCCTGGAAGCCGATCAGGCGGTGTCCCCAGCGCAGGTCGGCCCCCGCGGCACGGGCCCGCGCCCGCACGATCCGCTCGACCTCGGATTGGCTGAGAAGTGCACTCGGACAAGGAGATACCGCGCCGAGATCGGCCGCGGCGGGCAGTTGCCAGCGGCACAGTTCCGGTCCGGCCAGGGAGACCACCCGGGCGGCATGGTCGGCGGGTGGCAGGGCGGCCTGACGCGCGTAGATGTCCTTGTCCGCTCCGACGGATCGGTACGCCTCCATGGTGCGCGGGTAGAAAACCTTGGCGCGCAGTCTGTTCGAGATATTCTCGTGTTTCTCGACCAGCACGGGAACGATGCCGCTCGCGGCGAGGAACAGGGCGGCCGATGCCCCGACGATGCTCCCGCCCACGATCAATACGGGGATCCGAGGCGTCTCGAACCGCTGTTCGATGGTCATGCGCCCATCGTGGGTGCGGGCGTGGAACAACTCCAGCCAATCGCCAATCGCCGCTCGAAACCGCCACCGGTGACCGACGGTTGCGGGCAATCCGCCATCTCGGGCGACGCTGCGGCAGAAGTCCGCCGGGTACACCCGGCGTTACCAGGGCAAGCGAAACCTGTTGTGCACCGGTACCTATCCGGATTCGTGGCACGGGCGATGGTGTTCCGAGGAATCGCCTCCGGCGGCACACGTCGGCCGCCCCGGCGAAGTGGCCCGGGGCGACCGAGGCGACAGGCCGGGTTCGATCAGTCCAGAAGCAGTTCCGGCGAGTAGATGTCGAGCCAGGTGTACAGGTCGACGGTGCGATCCAGATTGCCGCGGGTCATCGCGTCGATTTGCAGCGGGTCCAGGGTCACCGCGTTCTGCAGCCAAGCCTTGTCGACCAGCTGGAAGACCGGCGAATCCTTCTCGGCCAGAATCTCTTTCGCGATCTGCTGCAGATTCGCCGCGTAACCCGGATCCTGCGTCGAGGGGTACGGGCTCTTGACGCGCTCGACGACCGATTGGGGCAGAACGTGTTTCGCGGCATGCCGCAGCAGGCTCTTCTCCCGGCCGTCGAAGGTCTTCAGCGCCCACGGCGTGTTGTAGACGTAGCCGACCAGCCGGTGATCGCAGAACGGCACCCGGACCTCGAGTCCGACCGCCATCGACGCGCGGTCCTTGCGATCCAGCAGAGCCCGCACGAAACGCGTCAGATGCATGTGGCAGACGGTGCGCATGCGGTGCTCGACCTCGGACTCACCGTCGAGATGCTCCACCTCCGCGGCGGCCGAGGCGTACTGATCGGAGATGAAGTTCTCCAGCTGAAGACGTTCGCGCAGTCGCGGTTCGAGCATCTGCCAGCGCCCCTCGCCGGTGATCGAGTTGTTGAACGCCAGCCACGGGAAGGTCTCCTCCTTCAAGGCGACCTCGTCGTGGAACCAGCGGTACCCCCCGAACACCTCATCGGCCGACTCACCCGACAGCGCCACCGTCGACTGCGCGCGAATCGCCTTGAACAGCAGGTAGAGCGAGGAATCCATATCGCCGAGCCCGGCCGGGATGTCGCGCGCGGTGATCACCGCGCGGCGCACCGCCCGATCCGACAGTTCCGCCGGATTGAGCACGAAGTCCTCGTGCGCGGAGCGGACCAGTGCGGCCACCTCGCGCACGTACGGCGAATCCGGGGTGTCGCGCATCTCGTCGGGAACGAAATTCTCCTCCTGGTTCGCGAAATCGACCGAGAAGGTGCGCAACCGCTCGCCGTCGCGGGCCAGCCGCGCGGCGGCCAAACCGGTGATCGCGCTGGAATCCAGTCCGCCGGAGAGCAATACGCAGCGCGGCACGTCGGAGATGAGCTGGCGGTCCACGATGTCGGTGAGCAGCTCACGCACCTTCGCCACGGTGTCCTCCTGGCTGTCGGTGTGCTCCACCGCATCCAGACGCCAGTAGGTGCGCTCGTGAATCCCGTTGCGGTCCACCGTGATCAAGGTGCCCGGCAGGACTTCGTACATCCCCTTCCACAGCGACCACTTCGGCTGCTTGGTGAAGGCGAACAGCTCGCGCAGCCCGTCGTTGTCCACGACCTTGCGGGCGATCGGATTCGCCAGGATCGCCTTGGGCTCCGAGCCGAACAGCACGCCGTCCGGGGTCGGGTAGTAGTAGAACGGCTTGATACCCATGCGATCCCGGATCATCACCAATTTCTCGGTGCGCTGATCCCAGATCGCGAAGGCGTACATGCCGTTGAGATGGTCGACCACCGATTCGCCCCACTGCAGGTAGCCGTGCAGGACGACCTCGGTGTCACTGTCGGTCCGGAAGGTGTGGCCCAGCGCGGTCAACTCGGCGCGCAACTCGTGGAAGTTGTACGTCTCTCCGGAGTACACCAGTCCGATATCGCCGGACGGGGTGCGCAGGCTCATCGGCTGCGTGCCGCCGGGCAGGTCGATGATGGCCAGGCGGCGGTGCCCCAGCGCACCGTGTGTCCGCACGAACGTGCCCCGGCCGTCGGGCCCGCGACAGGCCATCGTCTCGGTCATAGCGTCGAGGACACGCTCTTGCTGGGTCAGGTCGGAGTCGAACGACACCCAGCCCGCGATTCCGCACATATTCACGCCCTCTCGATTAGTTAGCAACAACAACTACACGTAACTCCGTTGTAACACGGGCACATTCGCCCCCGCTAGGCCTCCGGGACGGGAAAGAAATGCGCCCGTGTCGCAGCCGCCGGGCGCGTCGCCATCCCTGCCCCACCGACCTCGCCGAACGCCGAATCGCACAATCGGAAACAGCGCGGTTCTGGACCATTCACATTGCCGCGAAAGCACTTTGGTGCGACCGTTCGGCAGCTCACTTCCGACCCGGCGCACACCGCCCAGGACCCAATGGACCGGTGACGGTCAACGGGTAGAAGCGCCCCCTGGGCCATCCGCAGATACCCCCGGTGGGCGCAGTCTCGTCCGAAAGTTTGATTCCACGAGCCGTGCGACCAGGTATCGTCATGGGAAAGTTAGGTAACCCAAAGCAGGCCGGAGCGTTGCCCGGGAACGAAGTGAGGACAGCAGCACCATGCCCGACACCGCCACTCCCTTTTCCGCGCAGATCCGCACCGCTACCGAACGGCAACACGCGGATGCGGAGAACTCGACGTTCATGAGCGATATGCTCGGCGGCGAGCTGGGGGTTGTGGCGTTCTACCGGTACACCGGGCAGTTGTGGCACGTCTACCGCGCGCTCGAGGAGCACAGCGAGGCATTGGCCGCCGATCCGGTGGCGGGCCCGTTCGTGCGGCCCGAGCTGGCTCGGGTGGCGCATCTGGAGGACGACCTGGCCCACCTCGGCGGCGAAGACTGGCGCGCGGATCTGGATCCGCTGCCCGCCACCGCCGCCTATGCCGACCGGGTGCGCGAGTGCGCTCGGCACTGGCCCGCCGGATATGTCGCGCACCACTACACCCGGTACCTCGGGGATCTGTCCGGCGGACAGGTCATCCGCGGCACCGCCGAGAAGTTGTGGCAGTTGCCCAAGCGCGGCGACGGCGTGCGGTTCTACGTCTTCGACCAGATTCCGAACCCGGCGGCGTTCAAGCGCGAATACCGCGAACTGCTCGACGCGCTCGCGGTGGATGATCTCGAGAAGCAGCGAGTGCTGGGCGAATGTCAGCGCGCGTTCGATTTCAATTCGGCGATGTTCCGCGAACTGGCCGCGGAGTTCCCGACTCGGCAACAGGGCTGAGCCGACCGCACGGTACCGGATGCCAACAGATAACCAATCCCTCCGGAAGTTATCTGAAAACCTTTGACACAGATACCAATCGACGCCCTCACGTGGTGATACGACACACACTACGAAGGGCGCGGCATTGTTGCGGAAACAACGGAACGCCCGCTAAAGTTACTCATCAGTTAGGCACGACGGTGTTCCTACCTCGGCCCGACGTCTGCTAGCGAGGCAGTCCTCAGCGGCCGATTCTCACGTCCGCATCCACCGGCGAATGTCGGACGGACAGTGTTATGCGCAACCGAAGTCGTTGCGCCACAGCATGTTCGACATCCAGGAGGGGCGATGGTTTCGTATATCGTGACGGGCGGCACCGGATTTCTCGGCCGGCGGGTGGTCCAGGATCTGCTCACCAGCGATCCGGACGCGGTGATCCACATCCTGGTGCGCGAGGCCTCCGCGGCCAAACTCGCCGAGCTGACCGCGAGCTGGCGCGCCACCGATAGGGTTTTCCCGCTGATCGGCGATCTGACCGCGGAAACCCTTGGGCTGCAGGATGTTCCGCCGCAAGCCGAGCACGTGATCCACCTCGGCGCGGTCTACGACATGACCGCCGACGAGGAGACCGCCTACGCCGCGAACGTCACCGGCACCCGCGCGGTGATCGAGCTGGCCACCGAACTCGGCGCGGTCCTGCATCACGTCTCGTCGGTAGCGGTCGCGGGCGATCACCGCGGTCAATTCTTCGAGGACGACTTCGACCTCGGCCAGAATCTCGAATCCCCTTACCACCGAACCAAATTCGCCGCCGAGAAGCTGGTTCGCGAAGCCCGGGGACTGCGCTGGCGGATCTATCGCCCGGCCATCATCGCCGGCGATTCCACCACCGGCGAGATGGACAAGATCGACGGTCCCTACTACTTCTTCGCCGCCATCGCCCGGCTGGCGGCACTGCCCTCGGAACTGCCGATGATGCTTCCGGATCTGGGCTGCACCAATATCGTTCCGGTGGACTACGTGGCAGCGGCCATGGTCCGGTTGATCCGCCGCCCTGGCCTGAACCGCCGCACCTTCCACCTGGTCAATCCCGAGCCCCAGCCGTTCGCGGAGGTCTACGCCGCACTGGCCCGCGCCGCGGGGGCACCCGCCGGACGGGGCACACTGCCCGGCAGCCAGGGCGCGTTGCAGCTGCTCGGCCGGATTCCGGGTGTGCCGCAGGCCCGCGATTACCTGTTGCGGCAGTTGGGGATTCCGGCCGAGGTCGCGCCGCATGTCACCTTCGCCTCCGAATTCGTCTCCGACTTCACCCGCGCGCAGCTGCGCGGGCTGACCCCTCCGGCATTCGACGAGTACGCCGGAACGCTGTGGGAGTTCTGGCGCGGCCGCCTGGACCCGGACCGGGCACGCCGCACCGACGGCGATCCGCTGCGCGGGCGGATCGTGCTGATCACCGGCGCCTCCTCGGGCATCGGGCTGGCCACCGCACACGCGGTCGCCCGCCGCGGAGCCACGGTGCTGATGGTGGCCCGCGGCACCGACGAACTCGACGCCGCCGCGGCTGAGGTGCGCGCGAAAAGCGGTGCGGCACAGGCGTATTCCTGCGACATCACCGACGAGAAGGCCGTTCAGCTACTGGTCAAACAGGTGCTCGCCGACCATCACCACATCGACTACGTGGTCAACAACGCGGGCCGTTCGATCCGTCGCTCGGTGCTCAACTCCACCGACCGGATGCACGATTTCGAGCGGACCATGGCGGTGAACTACTTCGGCGCGGTACGGCTGATCCTCGCGGTGCTGCCCGCGATGCGCGAACGCCGCTTCGGACATTTCGTCAACATCTCCTCCATCGCCGTGCAGACCAAATTGCCGCGCTTCGCCGCGTACGTCGCGAGCAAATCCGCCCTGGACACGTTCAGCGAGATCGCGGCCGTGGAGAATGCCGACGCCGGAATCGGTTTCACCTCGGTGCGGATGCCGCTGGTGCGCACCCCGATGATCGCCCCGACCGATCTGTACCGCTCCATCCCGGTGCACACGCCCGATCAGGCCGCGGCGATCGTGGTGCGCGCGTTGATCGAACGCCCGGCTCGCATCGATACCCCGATCGGCACTTTCGCACAGGTCGTGGATATCGTGATGCCCTCGGTCAAGAAGGCGATCCTGCACCGCGGTTTCCGGATGTTCGGCGAGTCGGCCGCCGCCACGTCCGGCGCCGCGCGTCCGGACACCGGCGCGACCGAAAGCCGGAGCCCGCTGCTGGCGCTGGCCCCGATCGTGCAGCCGCTCATGGGAATGCCGGAACCGGCCACTCGGATCACCAACCGGATCCCCGGCCTGCACTGGTGAGGACCGTCATCCGTGCCGGGGTGACCGGTCACGTCGGCACGGAGTCCGCGGTCGCACCGGAATCGGTCCGGCACAATCACACTGCGGCCGCAGCTGCGCCGGAAATTCACCCGGGCGCAGCCGGCACGCAGTATCGGTCTGCCAGAGTCGAGGGTTATGAAGCTGCGCCGCCGCCTGATCGAAGCGATGATCGCCGTCCTGGGCATGGTGTCGTTGGTCGGCTGCGGGGGTCACGGTACCGCACCGTCGAACTCCTCGCATGCCAACGCGATACCGCTCATCTCCACCGATGACCTGCCCGCGGCACAGCCTGACGAGGTGCATCTGTTCGGGATCAACGATCTGCACGGCAATCTGGAGCCACCCGAGGGCGGCAACGGACGCGTCGGCGCGTACCAGGCCGGCGGCGCGGCATATCTCAGCGCTCATGTGGCCAAGCTGCGGGCGGCCTATCCGGCCAGCGCGGTCCTGTCCGCCGGCGACAATGTCAGCGCCAGCCCGCTGCTGTCGGCGCTGTTCCACGACGAGCCCACCATCGACTATCTCGATTCGCTGGGAGTGGCCGCCTCCGCGGCGGGAAATCACGAATTCGACCATGGCACGGCCGAATTGACGCGGTTGCAGGAGGGCGGTTGCGCCGCCGACGGCTGCTCCCCCGGACAGCCGTTCACCGGAGCCGCGTTTCCCTATCTGGCCGCCAACGTCACCGATGCGTACGGTCAGCTCCCGCCCGGTCTGAAGCCGTGGACGATGCTGCAGGTGGGCGGCCACAAGATCGGCGTGGTCGGCACGGTCACCCCGACGACCGCGCAGATCGTGATGCCCGACGCGATCCGCGGCTACACCTTCGGCGACGAGGCCGACGCGGTGAACAAGTACATCCCGCAAATGCTCGCCGCGGGTGCGGAAACGGTGGTGGCGCTGGTACACGACGGCGGCGCACAGCAGACGCACGGCGCGCCGGTCGACTACAACGGCTGCGCGAATATCAGCCCGAATGTCACCGCCCTCGCCGATCGCCTCGATTCCCGGGTGAAGGTACTGCTCACCGCGCACAGCCATCAGGCCTACAACTGCACCATCGCGGGCAAGGTGGTGACGCAGGCCGCGTCCTACGGACGCCTGATCACCGATGTCACCCTGCGCTTCCACGACGGCACCGTCGATGCGAAGGCGGTCAACCGCGTGGTCACCCGCACCGTGACACCCGACCCGGCCGCGGCGAAACTCGTCGGATTCTTCGCCGATCAGGCCCGCCCGCGCGCCGCGCAGGTGATCGGCACCAGCGACGGTCCGTTGTCCAACGACCCGACCCCGGGCGGTGATTCACCGCTCGGCGATGTGATCGCCGACGCCATGCTCGCGGCCATGGCGCCCGACCACGCCGTGGCCGCGTTCATGAATCCCGGTGGCGTGCGGGCGGATCTGAGCGGCGGCGCGATCACCTACGAACAGGCGTACACCGTGCAGCCCTTCGGCAACGAGGTGGTCACCGTCGCCCTGACCGGTCAGCAGATCCTGAATCTGCTGGAGCAGCAATGGGATAACAAGACCACGCCCGGTGTGCTGTCGGTGGCCGGAATCACCTACTCCTATTCCGACACCGCGCCCAAGGGCCACAAGATCCTCGACGACACCGTCCGGATCGCGGGACAGGCTCTGGATACCCGTGCGGTGTACCAGGTTTCGACGAACAACTTCCTGGCCGCGGGCGGAGACGGGTTCACCGTCTTCACTCAGGGGCAGCAGAGCGCGGTCGGCCCGGACGACCTCGCCGCGTTCAACGGGTATCTGGCCAACCACGCGAAGATCGAACCGCCGGCCGGCCGCGTCCAGCGGCGCTGATCACAGCCGGGCGGCCACCGCGGCACACCCGTCCAGCAGTGCCGGGACGAAGGCGTCTGCCTCCAGCACGCAGCCCGCATGTCCCGCCCTGGCCAGGAAGATCTCCGCACCCGGAATCAGCGCGGCCATCTCCAGCTGCCGACGCACCGGCAGCACCCGATCGCGCGTCGTGATGACCACTGCCGCAGGGGCTTTCAAGCTGTCGAGCCAGGACGAGGAATCGAACTTCCCGAGTTCGGCGATTGCCTCCGCCATACCCAAGCTGCTCACACTGTGCAGCTCCGACAACGCCCAGCGATCCAAACGTCCGGTCTCCCACGAGATCTCCGGCACTCCGGGCAGGCGCTCCCCGATCCGGATCACCCGACGCGAGGCCGTCTCCGAGGCAAGGCCCGCCAATGCGGCCAGACCGCCGTGGAAGGCGCGTTCGCGCCAGGTCTCCCGGAAGCGATAGGTGGTGGCGCACAACACGATTCCACCGACGCGTTCGGGGAACCGGTGCGCCACGAGCTGGGCGACCATACCGCCCATGGAGTATCCGGCCAGGATCGGGCGCTCGACGCCGAGCAGATCCTGGACCGCGATAACGTCCTCGGCCAGATCGTCCAGATCGAAATGCTGCGAACGGATTCCGTGGCCGTGCCAGCGTTGGTCGAACAGCACCACGCGGTAGGCGCGGGACAGCTCCTCGAGCGCGGGGAACCAGTTGAGCATCGCGGTGGCGACCAGGCCGTGCAACAGGATCAGCGTGGGCGCACCCTCGGGACCCGCGATGTCGGTCAGATAGGTCCGGCCGCGGCCGGGCAGCTCCACCATCGTCCCGGCGGGTACCTCGTGCAGCCGCGTGACCCGGTCGCTGAGGCTGCGCATCGGCCGCACCGCGGAGAACCGCGCGGCTGCCCTCCGGTTCGCTGTGTTCCGATCGGCCATCGCCTGCCTCCTGGTGCACCGCCCACGACGGATGAGAACGTGTTCCCGCCGATGATCGCATACGCCCGGGCCGCCGCGCTGCCCGCCTCAGGAGCAGACGGCGACCGCCGAGGTCAGCGCGGAGGATACGGGCCGCGAGACACTCACCGCCGGAACCTTGGTGGCAGGTGCGTAGAGACTGCGACCGGCGTGCCGCGATCGCCCCGGCTCCACCACGATTCCGGGCACGATGACCTGATGGCCCTCCGCATCGGTCACCAGCGCGGTGAACGGCCCCGCACCGGCTCCCGAGATCGTCCAGAAGTTGTCCATGCGCCGCGTCAGGATATGCCCGGCCCCGCCCGCCGCCGACCGAATCTCGACTCGGCGCAACGGATTTCCGGTATCGGTGAACTGCAGCCCCAGCCAGTCCGGCGAGGACCCCTCCTCGATCCGGTACACCAGGTCCGGCGATGGCGAAGGGTTGTGCACACGGCTGACGCCGATCTGCGCGACGCCCGCGCGGGGATCGGCCACCCGCGCGAAGGCAGCGGCGCTCAGATCGTATTGGCGCGCAGCGCATCCCGGGCAGCGATCCACGATCTGCGCGCGCACCGAACCCAGCGGTCCGTACAGGTCGACGTACTGCCCGCAGGCCGCGCTGCCGTCGTATTCGTCCGTCGGCACCCCGACGTAATAACCGTCCGTCGGCAGGTCCGGGTACGAACACGCCACGTCCGCACCGAACTCGTAGTAGCGCGCTTGCGTGAGAATCGGTGGATCGACCTGCTCGGTGATCGGAATCCTCTGGAAATACGGCATATTCGGCACACTCATCGTCGCCGGGCGGGGTCCCGCATCCGGCGACGGGGTCCGGCAGGCGGAC
>CBJNFW010000234.1:0-13587 GCA_966435935.1 uncultured Nocardia sp. | reverse complement strand
GCGGAGGCCAAAGACACAGCGTCTCGAGGGCTGAACGACGAGCCTTACAGCGCCGAAAACAGCCGCAGCCAAGCGGAGGCCGAAAATACAGCCTCGTAGACTGTTGCGGTGGCAGAAACCCAGCGACCGGTGCTCGTTGTCGATTTCGGGGCGCAGTATGCGCAGTTGATCGCGCGGCGGGTTCGCGAATCCAGCGTGTACTCCGAGGTGATCCCGCATACCACGACCGTCGAGGAGATCGCCGAACGCGCGCCGCTCGCGGTGATCCTGTCGGGCGGGCCGTCGAGTGTGTACGCCGAGGGCGCGCCGCAGCTGGATGCCCGGCTGTTCGATCTGAAGATCCCGGTCTTCGGCATCTGCTACGGATTCCAGGCGATGGCCCAGGCCCTGGGCGGTTCGGTCGCGCAGACCGGCACCCGCGAGTACGGACGCACCGAACTCAGCGTCGACGGCGGTGTGCTGCACGGCGGTCTGCCCACCGTGCAGCCGGTCTGGATGAGTCACGGCGACGCGGTCACCGACGCTCCGGCGGGCTTCGAGGTCACCGGTACCAGCGCGGGCGCCCCGGTGGCGGCGTTCGAGGACACCGAGCGGCGGCTGGCCGGCGTCCAGTATCACCCCGAGGTTCTGCACTCCCCGCACGGTCAGCAGGTGCTGAGCCGGTTTCTGCACGAGATCGCCGGCATCCCGGCGGCGTGGACCCCGGCCAATATCGCCGAGGTGCTGATCGAACAGGTGCGGGACCAGGTCGGCGATGGGCACGCGATCTGCGGCCTGTCCGGCGGCGTCGACTCCGCGGTGGCCGCCGCCTTGGTACAGCGTGCCATCGGCGACCGGCTGACCTGCGTTTTCGTCGACCACGGCCTGTTGCGGGCGGGGGAGCGCGAGCAGGTACAACGCGATTTCGTCGCCGCGACCGGAGCCAAGCTGGTGACCGTCGACGCGGTGGACAAATTCCTCGGCGAGTTGAAGGGCGTCACCGATCCGGAGGACAAGCGCAAGATCATCGGGCGCGAATTCATTCGCTCGTTCGAGGACGCCGTGGCGCAGGTCGTGAAAGAGGCCGGGGCGGAGGAGGATTCGACCCCGAAGGTGGAATTCCTGGTGCAGGGCACGCTGTATCCGGATGTGGTGGAGTCCGGCGGCGGCGCGGGCACCGCGAATATCAAGAGCCATCACAATGTCGGCGGTCTGCCGGAGGATCTGGAGTTCTCGCTCGTCGAGCCGCTGCGGTTGCTGTTCAAGGACGAGGTGCGCGCGGTCGGGCGCGAACTGGGGCTGCCCGAGGAAATCGTTGCGCGCCAACCGTTCCCGGGGCCGGGGCTGGCCATCCGCATCGTCGGCGAGGTCACCCGGGACAGGCTGGAGACGCTGCGGCACGCCGACGCCATCGCTCGCGAGGAGTTGACCGCGGCGGGGCTGGATCGGCAGATCTGGCAGTGCCCGGTGGTGCTGCTGGCCGACGTGCGCAGCGTGGGCGTCCAGGGCGACGGCCGCACCTACGGTCATCCGATCGTGCTGCGCCCGGTGTCCAGTGAGGACGCGATGACCGCCGACTGGACGCGGCTGCCGTTCGACGTGCTCGAGCGCATCTCCACCCGCATCACCAACGAGGTCGCCGAGGTCAACCGCGTCGTGCTCGACGTGACGAGCAAGCCGCTGGGGACAATGGAGGGGGGGTAAGCGCGGAACTCGCGGGGGGACAGGGCCCGGACCGTTCGACGGTCCGGGCCCTGCTGTGTCCGGGAGTTCAGCGTCATTCCGGATTTCGGCGTCGGCGTCGACGCGGTGAGATCACCATCACGATCCCGGCGACGATGGCTACGGCCACCACGATCCAGCCGACCGGGACGATGCTGTGCGTGGGCCACGCGGACGGTCCCAGGAACGCCCACACACTCACCAGCAGCGCCAGGAATCCCGCGAACAGGAGTGAGAACGACGGCCCGCGACGGGTTTCCGGATCCTCGGTCCTGGTGTTCTCAGCCATGGGTCACCTCCGCATCTCCGGCCTGAACATCGATATCGAGGGTGAGCACCGGACCGGTGGCCGGTCCCACGAGTCCCTGCGGACAACTGACGTCGCCGGCCTTCGCCCGGCACCGCGCGTCCAGGCGCATCGACGCGGGTACCAGGACGTGGAAGTCGCCCGCGCGCACATGCACCGCGACGGTGCGGTTCTCGGTGAGATTCAGCGACCGCAGATCCAGCGTTCCGTCGCCCGCGGTGATCTGGTACGTGGGATTCAGTTCGGCTGTCGTGGCCGGTGTCCAGGTGTGCTGACCCATCGTGGAGCGGTCGAAGGTCACCGGGCCCACGAGTGAGGCCAGGACGACGAATCCGGCCAGCGGTGCGAGCAGCACCATCAGGCCGTAGCCGCGTCGCAGGAACGCGCCGGTCAGCAAGCCGAGACCGATCACCGCCAGCGCGACCGCGCCGATCCGGCCGGGTGTCATCCAGCTCACGCCGGCCGCGGCCAGCGCACCCGCCGCGGCCGCGGCGAGTACGGCCAGGACGATCACGATCGGGGTGAGCCGGGAGCGCGGACGCGGTGGCGGCGGAGTCGGCAGCACCGGGCGGCGCGGCGTGGGATCGGGCAGATCCCAGGCCAGCGGGGACACCCCCAGCGGATCCCAGCCCGAGGAGGCCGGACCGATCCGGGACGGATCCGGAGCCGGCCGGAACGAGCCGGCACGCGGGGGCGTAACCGGTTGTGCGCCTTGACTGTTCGCTTCGGTGCTGGTCGGGGGGAGTTTCTCGTCCGTCGGTGCGCCGGGCGAATCCTGTTCCGCGGTGGTCGAATCCACCGGTGCCTCGGAGCGGAGTACGGCGGTGTCCGCCGCCGAGGCATCGGCCTCGGTGTGCGCCGCGGGCTCTCGCGGAATGACCTCGGTCGCGGTGTCGGATACCGGAAACTCCTGTGCGGCAGTGTCTTTCGGCTGGTCCGGCGTGTAGTGGTCGGGGAGTCTGGTGTAGGGGCCGTAGGTCGGCCCGGTCCAGGTGGGACCGCCCGGGAACACCCCGGGATATCCGGTCGGAGCGGGTCCGGCGTCGGGCAGCAGCGGATCGGCGCTGCCCGCGGGCGGATTGGGTTGACGCAGGTACAGCAGCCACCAACCGGCGACCATCAAGGCGAAACTGATCAGCCCGGCCCCGCCGAGTCCGGCGCCCACCGGTCCCACGGTGCTGACCGCGATCACCAGCGCGACGATCAGCACGAGTGTCTTGGTCGGCGACTGCATGCTGTGTCCCCGGCCGATCAGGCTCTCCGCCGCGGATACGTCGTCCTGGGCGGCGGGCATCAGCAACCACGCCAGCAGGTACAGCACGATGCCCGATCCGCCGAAGATCGTGGACACCACGAAGGCGACCCGCACCAGCACCGGGTCCACCCCGTAGCGGTGCCCGAACCCGGCCGCCACGCCGGCGACGGGTCCCCGACGCGGCAGCCGCACCGGCCGCGTCCGCCACAGATGCTGGAGCTGTTCGTTGAATCCGGTCCGGCCGGCCCCACCGGCCCAGCCGTTCGCTCTGGTCATAGCTCCATGGTGGCCGTGCCGGTGCCCGGATCGCATCGGGGATGTCCCTGATTGGTCTCCTGAGAATCGGCCTCGCGGCGCCGGTTCAGTCCCCGCGCATCCATTGCGGCCCGCCCCCGTCGCGGTTCGCGCCCTTCTCGATCATCGCGAGATTGTGGTAGAAGTGCAGGCCCCGGATGTTGGTATCGGTATTCGATGGCCGTCGTCCGGTGATCTCCTCGTAGTTCAGCCCGTCGACCAGGGTTTTGAGATAATCCATACTCGTCGGGATACCGGCCTGGCCCGGTGGCCGGCCGCCGAAACCCGGCCAGTAGGACGTCTGCAGATCCTCGATCACGTAGATGCCGTTCTCGCGCAGCGCCGGAAACAGCATCGCGAAGCTGGCCTTCACGTGTTCGCTGCGATGGCTGCCGTCGTCGATGACGACGTCCAGCGGCCCGGTCGCGGCCAGGACGCGCCGCAGGTCCTCGGGAGAGGACTGATCCCCCTGCAGCACCGTCGTGCGCGGGCCGGACATGCTCGTCTTGTCGAAGATGTCCAGGCCGTAGACCGCGGCCCGCGGGAAGTAGTTCTTCCACATCCGGAGCGATTCGCCGCCCCGGGCGGAATCCTGGTAGCCGCCGACCCCGATCTCCAGAATGGTCAGCCGGCGATCTCGGATCGGTTCGAAATGCCTTTCGTACCACTGCGGATACTGATGGGTGCCCCACTTGTCCGAGCCGTGGCGCACGCAGAGTTCGGCCAGCCCCGGCCGATAGCCGTGATCGATCGAATCCAGCAGCCTGCGTATGGTTTCGAAGACATCCTGCGGTAGGCCGAACCATCCGGGTGCATCGCCCTGGGCCCAGCGCAGGATCCGGGTGGCGCTGGATGCGCCGCCGCGGGGACCGTAGACCGTTCGGACGACCTCGGGCAGCGACTGCTCGATCGTGACGGCCGCCCCCGGGCGCGGGTCGGTGAAGACGGCCTTCGCGTCCTCGACGCGGATGGCGACCTCGGCGTCGGCGTCTGCCGTGTGCAACCGGAACAAGATGTCGGCGGGCGGGCAGCCGCGCAGATCCACGCGATCGAGTATCTCGGCCAGCACGGTTCGGGCGACCGGGGCCACACCGATGTCCGTGATGCATTCGATGAGGACGCGGTCGCCCGATCCGGCGGCGTCGAGCAGCCGGTCGATACCGGAATTCGAAACGGGGTGAGTCACCCGGCAACCGTGGCATCGGGGTGGTGCCTCGTCAAACGGTGCGCACGCGGGATGGACGGCGCCCCGGCGTGTTTCGGCGTGGGTCCGCCGGCGTTCCGGGGTCCGTCCGCGGCGGGCGGTCTCCCGGAGGAAATGGGGTACTTCCCCGATGGTCGGTGTCGGTGGGGCGTGCCAGTATCGAGGCATGTATCCGTCCGCGCCCGCTTTCGATGCCCGTGGGGTCGAGGTCACCGCGCCGCGCATGCAGCGGCGGTCCGGTGGTCGTGTCGTGGGTGGGGTGGCGGGCGGGGTCGCCGATCATCTCGGGGTCGACGTGTTCAAGGTGCGCGTCAGCTTCGTGCTGCTGTCGGCGTTGATGGGCGCGGGCATCGTCGCCTACGGGATGCTGTGGATCTTCACCACCTCCGGTGCGGACGGCCCGCCGCCGACGGCTCGGGAGCGACGGCAGGCGGCCGGACTGGCATTGCTGGGTGTGACGCTCGCGGTGTCGATGTCCTGGTTGTTCAGTGGTTCCGCGGCTCGGGTGGTCGGGCCGATCGTCGTGGTCGCGGTGGGCGCGGCCCTGGTGTGGCGGGAATTCGACGCGGAGGGCCCCCGGTCGATGTTCGGGCTGCCCGCCCGGCCCACGGTACTGACCTGGACGCGCATCGTGGCGGGCGCGACGTTGATCGTGGTCGGGCTGGGCGTGGTGGTCCTGGGCCGGATCAATCTGAGTTCGCTGGGTTCCGCGCTGATCGCGGTCGCGGTCACGCTGATCGGGGTCGGCCTGCTGACCGTGCCGCTGTGGCTGCGGATGATGCGGGCGTTGAACGCCGAGCGTTCGGCCCGCATCCGCAACGAGGAGCGCGAGGAGATCGCCTCCCACCTGCACGATTCGGTGTTGCAGACGCTGGCGCTGATCCAGCGGCAGGCCGAGGATTCCCAGGAGGTGCTGCGGCTGGCGCGCAGCCAGGAGCGCGAACTGCGCAAATGGCTGTTCGAGGATGCCGCGCCCGCCCAGTCCAGCCTGGCTGCCGCGTTGCGCACCATCGCCGGCGAGGTGGAGGATCAGCACGGAGTGAAGGTCGCCCCGGTGACCGTCGGCGATGTGTCGATGGATCCGGGCGATACCGGATTCGGCCTGCCCCGAGAGCATTTCACCGCTCTGCTCGGGGCGACGCGCGAGGCGCTGGTCAACGCCGCCAAACACGCCGGGGTGCCCACCATCGATCTGTTCGCCGAGGTCGAACCGCATCAGGTGAGTGTGTTCGTGCGGGACCGGGGGGACGGTTTCGATCCGGCCGACGTTCCCGCGGATCGGCAGGGCCTGGCCAAATCCATCCATGCCCGGATCGAGCGTCGCGGCGGCACGGTGGTGATCGACTCGGCGCCGGGACGCGGCACCGAGGTGCGGATCACCTTGCCGCGCAGCGATTCCGAGGGGGTGCAGGAGGAGTCCGGCGGTGTGGCGTCCGAGTCCTCCTCGGTTCCCGAGTTCGATTCCGGAAGGCGTTGAGGCGCAATCTGTTCGGGGGTTCTGCGGGGCGGCGGATCGGTGTTCGCGGGTCGGGCGGGCCCGATGAGTACGGGCGGGGCGGGATGCGATGTGGTACCGATGACGATGTGCCGTGCCCGGCATGCGTGTGAGTTCCGCTCTCAGGTGAGGAGATGCAGTGTCCATCCGGGTGTTTCTGGTCGACGACCATGCCGTGTTCCGCTCGGGTGTGCGTGCCGAACTGGGCCGCGAATCCGATATGGAGGTCGTCGGTGAGGCGGGTGCGGTGGCCGAGGCCGTCGCCGGAATCGCCGCGGCCCGGCCGGATGTGGTGCTGCTGGACGTGCACATGCCCGATGGCGGGGGAGTTGCGGTACTGCAGGGCCTGGACCGCGACCGGCAGGGCCCGGTCTGCCTGGCGCTGAGCGTATCCGACGCCGCCGAGGACGTGATCGCGGTGATTCGCGCGGGTGCGCGCGGCTACGTCACCAAGACCATCTCCGGCCCGGAACTCGCCGACGGGATCCGGCGTGTGGCCGGCGGTGACGCGGTGTTCAGCCCGAGGCTGGCCGGATTCGTGCTGGACTCGTTCACCGGGCGCTCCCCGGCTCCGGAACCGCCGCTGGATCCGGAACTGGATTCGCTGACCCCGCGCGAACTCGAGGTGTTGCGCCTGCTCGCCCGCGGCTACACCTACCGTGAGATCGCCGAATCCTTGTTCATCTCGGTGAAAACCGTGGAAACCCACGCCTCCAACGTGCTGCGCAAAACCCAGCAGTCCAACCGGAACGCGTTGACCCGCTGGGCTCACCGCCGCCGCATCGACTGACGGGCTGCGTGCCTGCCGCTACATCACGGCGATGAGGATGACGATCAGGATCAGCAGGCCGATGAGCAGGCCCACCGCGATGGCCAGAGGAGCTGCGTTGGGGCCGAGGGAGGAGCGGCTGAAGGCCGGTTTACGTTGTGCGGCAGGGGCTTTGGGCGCGTTGGCCCGCGGCGGGCGCGGCAGCGGAGTGGAGTGCGGACTGCGCAGTCCGGCCGCGGAGTTGCGGGCCGCCCAGGCGGGGATGGTGCCGTCCTCGGTGCGGACCGGGGCGCCGAGAATGTAGGGGCCGGTGCCGGGACCGAATGCGGCGGTGAGGATTTCGTTGCGGGCCTCGGCCATGGTGGGACGACGCTGCGGTGCGGGCTCCATCATGTGCAGCAGTACCTGGGTCAGGACGCCGCTGCGGGTGGGCGAGATGATCTGAGCCATCGCGGCGCGGGTCACGATGACCTCGTCGTCGTCCTCGTCGATACCGTACGGCGGATGGCCCTCGATCGCGGTGTACAGCGTTGCGCCGAGGGAGAATACGTCGCTGGCGGCGGTGGGCTGCGCGCCGCGCGCCACCTCGGGCGGCAGGTAGGCGGGAGTGCCGGTGATCACGTCCTCCGGCTCGTCGGACAGGTCCCCGGCGCCGCGCGAGATACCGAAGTCGCTGAGTTTGACCTTGCCGACCTCCGCGCCCCGATCGGCGACCAGGATGTTGCCGGGCTTGGTGTCGAGGTGCACGATGCCCGCGGCGTGCGCGGTGGCCAGCGCATCGGCTACCTGTGCGCCGATCTGCGCCACCTCGATCGGCGAGAGCGCGTCCGCCAGCGCGAGCGCCTTGGCGACGCTGCGGGAGGGCAGATACTCCATCACGAGCCACGGCTCACCGGCCTCGAGCACCACGTCGTAGACGGCGATGGCGTGCTCGTGCGACAGCTTGGCAGCGACCCGGCCCTCGTGCACGATCCGATCGCGGACCACCCGGGCCTCGTCCTCGCTCAGGCCGACCGTGGACAGAACCTGTTTGATGGCGACGTCGCGGTTGAGCAGCCGGTCGGTCGCCAGCCAGACCGCACCCATACCGCCGCCGCCGAGTTTGGATTGCAGGCGGTAGCGGCCGGCGACCAGATAGTCGGGGCCGACGATGGAGCGGGCGCGTTCGGTCACGGGCGCGAGAATAGCGGAAAACCTTCCTGACTGGCCTGCTTCGGAACCACGAGGTTGACCAGAGCACCTCGTGGCGGCAGCTCTTCGCCGTCATCCGGAGCGAGGGAGCGGATGCCGCCGCAGGTCACGGCGGTTGTCGAGCCTCCGAGGACGTCCCGGCGCCCGTCTGCGGCCGGGATGTTCGCGGATTTCGCTGTCGGACAGCCGGTTCGAGCCGCGAACAATCTGGTCCGGCTGCTCGCTCCCGGTTCCGTCGCCCGGTTTCGGGCGATATCGGCGGGCAGGAAGTACGACCGATCACCGCTTTCCAGCGAGGGGGTGGCATCGGGTCGATCGCACTGTGATTATGCTGGCGGCGCATGCGCTTCCACCGGAGTGCCCGCGGACCATCCGAGTATCCGGTGGGAGAACCCATCTCCGAAATGCCTGACGCAACCCTGATCGAAGGCCCTTCGCGTGCGGTTCGAGGCCGGATTGTCCGGTGCCGCACCCGTTTTCGGAACGCGAGGGGATGGTTCGTGGATATCCATCCGCTCCGCCGTTTTCGGCCGAATTCCCCCGGTCCGAATTCGCGTGGGGCATCGGTTCACATCTCTTGCAGTACTCATCGGCAGTCGAAAGAGAGGTCGTTCATGGCAGCACGGCATCGCGCTCGGTCGGACAGACGGTCCAGGCGTGCTGGATCGGTATTGGTCACCGCGGCGGTTCTGTCGTCCGGGGCGCTTGCGGAGGTCGCTCCGGCAGTAGCGGATGCGGGCAGTCTTCCGACGGTGAACAGTCGAAACGATATGAGCGGGAAACGGCCTGTCCCGGACGGTAATCTTGCTCCGGTCGACGTGTCTCGGCTGCATCTGCCGACGGCCCTGGCTCCGCCCGTCGCGCCGATCAAGGCGCCGGAGGGGACCATTCGCATCGGCTCCGCCCAGATCGGCCGGCCGGACTGGTTCGATCCCAAGCTCGCCGAGGGGATCAACGACACCTTCGCGCAACAGGAGGCCACCTTGGCCCAGGGATTCGATTCGGTCGGATTCGATCCGGCGCGGTCGGATCGGATGGCCGGTGACGCCATGGTCGGTTCGCTCGCCGGAAACGTGGCGGCGGGCGTGGTCACCAGCCCGTTGACCTCCACGAGCGCGGCAGTCGGCGCCGTCGCGGGTTTCATCGCCGGTATTCCGTTCCTGCCGGCGGGTTTGGTGGTGATGCCGGTGGTCGGCGCGGCCATCGGCGCCGCGGTGATCGCGGTTCCCGCGGCTATGGTCGGTTCCGCCATCGGTGTGGGGGCCGGTGCGCTCGAGGGTGCGCTGGCGCCGGCGACCCCGAACGCGCCCGCCGACCAGCGAGCGCCGCATCCGAACCAGCCCGCGCCGCGGGTATAGCCGCCGCGATCCTGTGGTCCGGCCGGCCATCGCCGGCTGGACCACAGCTCGGACGGGCCACCTGTTCTCCGGGATATGCGAGAGTGACCGGATAGCGTGGGTGGATGCGGAGCGTCGACCTCCCCGCTCGGGTGATTTTCCTCAACGGCACGTCCAGCGCGGGGAAGACCACGCTGGCGCGGGCCATCCAAGACGAGAGCGACGTCCCGTTCGTCTACTGGGGGATCGACACCCTGTTCGGCCTGATTCCGCCGAACTGGGGTGGCGGACGCGATGGGCCGCTCAGTCGTGACGGATTCTGGTACGACCGGACCGGACACGACGCGGACGGTCACCCGGTGCTGGTGGTCCGCTACGGCCATGTCGGTTACCGGATGTTACGCTCGGGGTGCGCTGCGGCTGCCGAGTTCGCTCGCGGGGGTGATCACCTGGTCATCGACGAGATGCTGCTGTCGCCGGATCTGCTGCCGATGTGGCTGGATGCGCTGGCGGGCTTGGATGTTCAGCTGGTCGCTGTCACCTGCCCGCTGGCGGTCGCCGAGGAGCGGGAACTGGCTCGAGGCAAAACGATCGGGCTGACGCGCGGACATCTGGGCACGGTGCACGATCATGGCCACCCCTACGACACGACCGTCGACACGAGCACCGCGACGCCCGCCGAACTGGCCGGAATCGTACTGCGCCGACAGCGGACCGCGGAGGGGTGACGCCGCCGCAGCGACTCCCCGACGGAGGGGGTGCCTTCGACGAGCTTCTCGGCTCGGCGTCGCGTTTCGCGGATGTGGATCGGTGTGCAGGGCGATCCGCATCGCCTCTTCGGTTTGCCAGTGCATGTAGTGATCATGTGTCCGGTCACGCACCCGGTGACAGATACAACCCGCGAGTGACAACGACCGACGTCGTCGCAGCCGCTTGACGCAGTCGGGGGTGGGGGTTCTACTGACAGCTGATCGAACGTATATTCGATTGGCATCGATAGCTGGATCGGTGCTGGGATCCACTCGGTGGAGATAGGCGGTCGAGGATGGGTTCGCCCGACGAAGTGCGGCACGAGCGGTTGGCCGAGTTGCGCCGGCGGATGGCCGCGATTCCGGCCCGCGGGGTCGCCTCGGCGGCTCGGGCGCCGCTGTCGCGGGAGCGTCGGAGGGAGTCGTTGCCGGTGCCATCCGCGCTGGGCGAGCTTTTGCCGGAAGGCGGGCTGGTCAGGGGAGAGGTGGTCGAGTACTGGGGTGCCAGCGCGTTGCTGGCTGGACTGCTGGCGTCGGTGACCGGCGCCGGTGGCCATGCCGCCGCGGTGGGGCTGCCCCGGCTCGGTCTGCTCGCCGCGGCCGAGATGGGTGCGGATCTGGAGCGGCTTGCGGTGATTCCCGACCCCGGGCCCGACCCACTCGAGGTTGCTTCAATATTGCTGGATGGTCTGGATCTGGTGATGATCGGTATGGGCGGCAGGGCGGTGCCGCCCGCCCGGGCCCGAGTGCTCTCCGCTCGCGCTCGCGGCAAAGGCGCCACGCTCGTGGTGGCGGGCGGGCGCTGGAGTGGTTCGGTGCTGCGTATCGATACCCGGATCGCCGGTTACGGAGGTCTGGGGCGTGGTTGTGGACGTCTGCGCACCATGCGCCTGGATGTCCGGGTCCAGGGCCGCTCGGTTCCGTACCGCACCGGCACGCTCGACCTGACGCCTCGCGGCGAGCATATCGAATGGGTTGCCGCACAAGCGGATTCCGCTGTGCCGACGATCGCGGAGGCGCGTCATGCGGCTTCGTGATCCGTGGAATGCGGGAGCCGGGACGTTCGGTCCGCGTCAGCGTGTGCGCCACAGGGGTTCGTGAACCGTGTCGAAGAGGGCTGGGCGTGCCTCCCGGGTGCTGGCGCTGTGGTGCCCGGACTGGCCGGCCGTCGCGGCCGCGGCGGCGGCGGATATCTCACCGACCCGGCCGGTCGTGGTGCTGCATGCGAATCGGGTCGTGGCGTGTTCGCAGTCGGCGCGGTCCGCTGGGGTGCGGCGGGGGTTCCGGCGGCGGGAGGCGCAGGTGCGATGTCCCGATCTGTATGTGTCGCAGGAGGATCCGGATCGTGACGCGCGGTTGTTCGAACCGGTGGTGACCGCCGTGGACGCGACCGTACCCGGGGCGGAAGTGTTGCGTCCGGGCCTGCTGGTGCTGGCGGCGCGGGGTGCGACACAGTATTTCGGCTCCGAGGAGGAGGCGGCCGAACGGCTCGTCGACGCGGTGGCGGCGACCGGGGTGGAGTGCCGGATCGGGATCGCGGACGAGATGTCCACGGCCGTCCTGGCCGCGCGCCGGGCCGCCCTCGTTCCGCCGGGAAAAGGTGCGCGATTCCTGGCGGCGCTGCCGGTGAGCGAACTGGCCGCCGAGCCGAGCCTGGCCGGTCCGGAGCGTGCGGACCTGGTGGACCTGTTGCACCGCTTGGGTTTACGGCGGATCGGTGACTTCGCCGCGCTGACTCCGGCGGAGGTCGCCTCCCGATTCGGCGCCGACGCGATCGCGGCGCATCGCTGTGCCCGCGCCGAACCGGAACGTTCGCCCGCCGCCCGCCCGCCCGCGCCCGAGCTGACGGTGGAGTATCCCTGCGATCCGCCGATCGACCGGGTCGATGCCGCCGCCTTCGCCGGCCGCTTGCTCGCCGTGCGGTTGCACGAACGTCTGGCCGACGCCGCGGTGGCCTGCACCCGTCTCGCGGTGACCGCGGAAACCGCTGCCGGAGAACGGCTTTCCCGGATATGGCGATGCGCCGAACCGCTCACCCCGGAGGGCACCGCCGATCGGGTGCGCTGGCAACTGGACGGCTGGCTCACCCATCGCGCTCTCCGCGGCGACGTCTCGGACCACGACGAGTGGACCGGAATCGCGGCGATCGGCCGCGAGCCGGACCGTTCCGGGGAACCCCGGACGCGGCGAACGACACCGCCGAACGGGAGTGCGGGCGACACCGCGGTTCCCGGACGACGCGGCGGCGGTGACTCGCCCGCGGCCCCGATCGTCCTGCTGCGTCTGGAACCGGTCGAGGTCGTGACCGCCGGTGCGCTGCAACTCGGTCTGTGGGGAGGGGAGGGCGAACAGGAGGAACGGTTCCGGCGCGCGCTGGTCCGGGTGCAGGGTCTGCTGGGTGGGGAAGCCGTGTTGAAGGGTGTGCTCAGCGGCGGTCGCGGCCCCGCCGAACGCATCACGCTGATCGCGCTCGGCGACGAACGGTCGCCCGCCGCCGACCCCACCCTGCCCTGGCCCGGCCGGCTGCCCATGCCCGCACCAGCGGTGGTCCTGGTCGACCGCCCGGAGGTGATCCTGGAATCCGCCACGGGCGTCCCGGTCTGGGTCACCGATCGCGGCCTGTTCACCGCCGACCCGGCCCGCCTGCGCTGGGGCGCCAAGGACTGGCAGGTCACCGCATGGTCCGGCCCCTGGCCCCTGGATGAACGCTGGTGGTCCGGCGTCCACACCGGTGCCGTCCGCGCCCAGATCCTCCTGCAGGACGACGTCATGGTCCTGCTCCTGTTCGGCCACGACCACACCTGGCATGCGGAGGGCCTCTACGACTAGCCGCCGAACATATCGGCCCGCATCCAGATTTTTCGCCCAGCCGGGACGAACCCGGCGCGCAGGTAGAGGTTCTCCTCGCCCGGCGCGGCGGCTGGAACATACTCCAGGCGCGGCACCCGCCCATACCTTTCGAACACCGCGACCAGCGTGGCGATGTCGGTCGATCCGGGTCGCGCGCCGTCGTCCGGGACGGCGTAGTTGCGCCACGGATCGGCGCTGTACGTGTCGAACGTGGCCAGGAACGGGCCGATTCGCTCATGGACGCGCTGTGCGACCGAGGCTCGGATATACCCGGCGACCAGGCCGGGTATATCGCTGTCGAAGGAAAAACTCATATTGGAACACCTCTTGTACCGAGCTTTCGGGGAAAGGACGCAGCACCGCCGCCTGGCCGTACGGAGACCGGTCGTGCGGCAGCCGCGGATCGGCTGCCTGCTTCGGGGAGGCCTCAGCCCT
>CBJNFW010000233.1:0-13641 GCA_966435935.1 uncultured Nocardia sp. | reverse complement strand
CATGTACGCCTATCACGGCGCGGTGGTGGCGACCCTGTCGACGCTGCCGCCGCCGCTGCCGCCCCCGACCATCACCACGGGCGTGGGCAGCGGGCCGGATCCGTTCGTCGGCCCACCGCTGAGCACCGGGTGGTCGTCCGGCGCGTCGGGCGGATCGCATGTGCCCGGCGTCGGCAACGGCGGCGGCGGGAACAGCGGCGGCGGCAACGGCGGCGGCGGGAACAGCGGCGGCGGCAACGGCGGTGGCGGCGACGGCGGCAACACCGCGCCGGACCCGACCCAGGGCACCGGCGCCGACCAGGCGATCTCGGATGTGAACCAGGCCGCCGGATCGATGGACGATTCGCTGAATCCGGACGGGTCCGGCGGCAATTACCTACAGCAGCACGGCTTCTTCGGCACGTCCCCGTACTCGACGACGCTGTCCGGGCTCAACGGCGGTGCCGGCAGCGTGGTGGCGTTCTCGATGATGCGCGGCGGAATCGGCACCATGTCCGGTGCCGCCACCGGATTCAAGATGCCGGCCAACTGGCGGATGAGCGCGGCGCGAACCTTCGGGGCGAGTGCCGCGGAGCCGGAGGGCGCGACAGCCGGACGTCCGGCGCCGCGCCGCGGCGTCTCGGCGCCGAAGGAGCAGATGCGCCGCCGGCGTCGCAAGGATGAGAAGAACAAGTCGGAGAAGGTCTTCGTCCCGGGCGAGATGCTGGACGTTCCGGTGCTGGAACGGCCGCCGGTCGTCGGCGTCATCGAATCCGAGGACGAGTTGTCGCCCGAGGGCGACGCTACCGAATCGGCGACTCTTGGAGTACTCGGCCACGCCGACGGCGAATCGGCCGCGGTGCTGGCGAAGAACATCGTGTAGTCACCGCCGAGATGAATGACAGATCAATTGCGGAAGGAGGTTCGCCGCGGGCGCCGCGATATTGACGCCTGCGAATAGTCAGCTGTCGGAGAACCGGATGACGGATTTCCGATAATTCGCACCGGACGGCATTTCCGTTCCGTGACGATTCGAACCTCCCGAAAGGATTCAGAAATGGCGAACACTCTCGCCGACGTCCCCGGCATTCAGCAGGCCGCCAACCAGACCGCCTACCGGCACGGTGAGCTCAAGGCGCACCTCAACGGTCTGACCGGATGCCATTCCGATCTCATCACCGCATATCAGGGCCAGACCGGTGACGCCATCAACAGCACGCTGGACGACACGATCACCAAGGGCAACAACCTCGCGCAGTCGCTGCAGGCCGTCATCGACGCCATGAACGCCGCGCACGTGAAATTCAGCTCCAGTGACGAGGAGCAGAAGGGCCTGGTCGCCGGTGCTCACGAGGACTTCAGCGCGGGCGACCACACGGCGCTCGGCGAGGTCACGGGACCGGTGGTGGACGCCCCCAAGGCCGATCTGAACTTCTGATCGACGGCACCGAACCATCCAACCTCACGCAGAAAGTGTAGAAAAATGCCGGCAGGACATATTTCCGTCAACTATGGTCTGGTGGATTCCACCACGGACCGCATCAAGGCCATTTCCGGGCAGATGGAGTCGAACTTCGCCGACCTGTCCAATCTGGTCAATCAGGTGAGTCATATCTTCCAGGGTCAGGCCGGTACCACGTACCACACGACCGCGACTCAGCTGAACAAGAATCTCAGCATCTACAAATCCAGCCTGGACCGGCTGAACACCGCGGTCATGACCGCGCGGCACCACATCCAGGGCACCGACCACGCCGCGGCGCAGGGCTTCTAGCGTCGATGCGTACCCCGTCCGCGCCGACGTCCCGGGCGATTCACAACGGAGTCGCCGGGGACGACTCGGGCCGCACCGGCGACGAGCCGGACCCGGTCTCGATCGAGCTCAACGTGGACGCCGCGTTGTTGCTCAAGGATCTGGTCGGCATCGATCACTACCCGCCGGTGTTGGCCCTGCTGCCGAACATCTACCGGATCGCTGACCGCGATCGGGTGCGTGCGGCCGTCGCCGCGGAACTCACCGAGGTCGGCGTGCTCGTGGACGGGGCGGTGCATCCCGTGGTGGGGCATTGGTTGCAGTGCCTGTACCGGCCCGATGTGGAACTCGTCGTCCGGATCATCGATACCGGTCTGGACGGCGAACCACGTGCGATGCTGCGGCTGTCGCTGGTGCGTGCGGGCGATTCACACGTCCTGGCGGTCCGCAACGACGACCACATCGTGATTCAGTCGGTATTCCTGGAGGGAGAACAGCTGGACACCGTGGCCGCGGTACTGTCCGCGGCCCTGGGCCCCGGCCGGGCCCTGCATTTCGAACCGGTGACCGCGACGCTCGACCAGGTCGACGAACTGCCGGACGAATCCGACGAGCGGCGACGGGCGTTCGCCGAACTGGGCGCCGCGCCGCACACCGCCGGAGTGCTGAGCCGGGTGCTGAGCGAGGTGGTCCGGCGGGCCGAAGTGCTGATGATCGAGCATCACGACGGCGAACGCCGGTTGCCCGAGGTCTGCCTCAGCGTGCTGGACACCCTGTCGGGGCGGATCGTGGTAACTCCCCGGCTCACCCTCGAGGGCCGGATCTGCTCCACCTACGCCCCGGGCGACGATGCGGCGTTGCGCGCGGGCATCGCGGCCCTGGCCGAACTGCTGCCCGGCAGGAGCTGGTTCACCACCAGCCGGACCGGGTGATCCCGGGCGAGTTTTCGAAAGGATGAGGGCAATGGACCGAGCACCGGACAACAACGGGCACACGGCCGGATCAGTGCGTGCCCGCGGCGGGTACGACGCCTATTTCGCGCCGCAGCCCGGGACCGGCGAAGTCGCCGTCGCCGAGGCATCGCCGTCGGACGGTCGCTCGGACCCCGCGTACACCCCCGCGCCGCCGTCGCAGGCGGCCGCACCGTCCGTCGGGACGCCGGGCACGGTGTCCTGGCCCCCGTCGGCCCCGGCCGCCGCCGAATCGAGTGCGGCGACGCGTCCCCACGCCGACGGACCCGCCGGGGCCTCGTCCGGGGGGACCGTCTCGGCGGGGCCTGCGGGAAGCGGGACAGCCGCGTCGAGCGGCGGCGTCGCGGACAATGGCGGCGTCGACAGCGGCGTCTCGTACGGCCCGCCGGTCTCCTATCAGCAGCCCGCCGCAGTGCCCCGGCCTCAGGCGGTATCGGATCGTTCGGTTGCCGCGCGTCCGGCCGCCTCGTCCGCGCAAACCCAGTCCGCGCAGTCCCAGTCCGCCGCGCCCGCACAGTCCCAGGCCGGGGCAGTGCAGTCCGCGTCGGCGAGTCGCGTCCCGGACCGGATCGAACGGTCGCCGGCCGATCGGGCGCACTACGACTCCGCGCTCGCGGAGGTGCCGCGGCCAAGCCTGACCTCCCTGGATCTGCTCGCCGAGATCGCGGCCAGCAGACGGGCGCAACTGCGCTCGTCCAGCGGGATGCGCGGTGCGCTGAACAAGGTCGGCTTCAATCTCGGGCTCTCACCGGCAGAACAGCGCACCGAGGACCGCCGCGGCCGGATCCGCCGCCAGCTGACCTCGCCGTATCAGATCGCGGTGCTCAGTGTGAAGGGCGGCGTCGGCCGCACCACCGTCACCGCGACGCTCGGTTCAACCTTCGCGAGCCTGCGTCCCGATCGCGTGATCGCTGTCGACGCCAACCCCGACTTCGGCGAACTGCCCGCCCGCACCAGCCGGCACGCCTACGGCTTGACCCTGCGGGATATGGTCCGCACCTCGAATCTCGAATCCTTCGCCGCGGTGCACTCGTTCACCTCTATCAACTCCGCGGACCTGTCGGTGCTGGCCTCCCCGTGGAACACGGAGGCTACCGAGGCTCTGTCCGGCCGGGAATACGCCGCGGCCATCGATGTACTGCGGCGGCACTACAACCTCGTCCTGGTCGACTGCGGAACCGGGGTGCTGGACTCGGTGACGGGGAGCGTGCTACAGACCAGCGACGCGGTCGTGGTGGTGACCCCGGCTACCGTCGGCGGGGTCAAAGGCGCGGTGGCCACCTTGAACTGGCTGGCCTCACACGGGCTGCAACACCTGATCGCCAGTTCCGTCGTATCGATCGTGCATCACCAGCCGGCCAAACCCACGGTGGATGTGGCAAATATCGAGAAACTGTTCGCGACCGCGCAACGGCCCACCTTCGTCATGCCCTACGACGAGCATCTGGCCGAGGGCGGCGAGATCGATCTGCGCCTGCTCGAGAAGGAGACCGCACTGTCGTTCGAGGATCTGGCGGCTGCGCTTGCGGATGACTTCCCGGGCCAGGTCGGCGGTGCTTCGCGAGATCACGGAGGATGGCGATGAGTTCGGCGGTCGCCCCGGCCCCCGCACCGGCCGCGGCGGCGCCGGCCGAGGTGGCCCGCGCCCGGATCGCGGTGATGGTGGCCACCTATCAGGTAGACGTCGTCGTCCCGACGAAGTTCACCATCGAAACCTTCATCGACGATCTGCTGGGCGTGCTGGCCACCGCGATCGACGACGAAGAGGTCGACTTCACCCCGCCCAGCGGGCAGTGGAGTCTGGCCCGGCCCGGTGACCACCCGATCCCGCGCTGGCGCAGCCTGGCCGATCATGATGTGGTCGACGGTACGGTCCTGATGCTCGCGCCGGTCGATTCGGCCGAGGTGTTCACCCCAGTCGTGGAGGACATCACCGATGCGCTGGCACTGATCAACGATCGCGAATTCGCCGAATTCGATCCCGATATCGCTGCGGTCGTCGGCCTGATCGCCCTGGGCGTCGGCGCGGTGGCCGTGGCGGCGATGCTGTCCTGGTCGTGGATGCGCACCGGCTCGATCGGATGGTGCGGTGTGCCGGCGCTCGTGCTGGGGCTGCTGTGCTGGTGCGGTGCGGTGGCGGTACGACGTCGCGCGTCGGCGCCGCGGATCGGTTTCGGATTGGCGATGTCCGCCCTGCCGCTGCTGTTCGCGGGCGGGGCGATGCTGGTGCCGCCGGCCTTCGGACGGCCCGGACCGTTCGCCGCGGCGAATCTGGCGGCCGGTGCGGTGGTCGTGGTCGCCGGGGCCGCGGTGATGCTGCGGCTGACACGAGTCGGCGCGGCGAGTTTGACCGCGGTGCTGATCCTGGGCGTCGCGGTGACCGCGAGCATTCTGCCGGCGGCCTATCTGGACATCTCGGTGCGTCAGGTAGCCGCGGGTGCGGCGTTCGTCGGCGTGCTGCTGCTGGCCGGTGCGCCGCGGCTGGCGGTGGTGGCCGCCCGCATCCGGCCCCCCGACCTGCCGGACCCCGGTAACGAGGTCTCTCCGGCCACGCTGACCGATATCTTCGACGCCGAGACCGCCCGCGCGGAGACCTCCGAGCACGATCCGGCCGACCCGGACGAGAATCAGCCCGCTCAGATGGGTATCGAGGCCCGCGCACGGCTCGCGGTGACGACGTTGCGCGGCCTGGTCGTCGCGGGTGCCGGACTGCTCTCGGTCGCCACGGTGGTCTCGGCCGCGGCGAGTCCGGGCGGCGTGCGCGAGATCGTGCTGGCCGCCGCCGTCACCGGCATGCTCGTGATGCGCTCGCGCTGGCATCCGGATCGGGTGCAGGCGGTCTCGCTCGTCATCGCGGCGGGGGTGACCGTGGCCGGTACGGGATTCGGGTTGGGGGACACCGATGCGTCGGCTCCGGCTCGGCTGTCGGGGGCGCTGGTCGTCGCCGCGGCGACAGTCGCCGGCTGTGTCGCCGCGGCGCAGCTGCCCGGGCGACGGCTGTCTCCGGTCGCCCGACGCGTCATCGACCTGGTGGAGTACGCGCTGATCCTGGTCGTGCCCGTGCTCACCTTCTGGATCATGGGCGTCTACACCGCCGCGCGGAGGATCTGATGAGGCGTGCGGGCCTCTTGGTCGCCGCACTGGCCGTGCTGCTGCCGGGCACGCTGGCCCCCGCCGCGGCGATCGCACCGCCGGTGGTGGTGATCGGCGCGGCGCCGCCGGACGGGCAGCCCGGACCGGAGACGCCGATGAAACAGGACAAGGGCTGTCTGAGCGCGGGTCTGCTCCCGCACAGCGACGTCTCGCAGGCGCCGCCCCCGGAGATGGCCCTGGACCTGCCGAAAGCGCGTGCGCTCAGCCGCGGCGCCGGGGTCACCGTCGCGGTCGTCGATACCGGCGTCGCGCCGGACGCCCGGCTGCCCGATCTGGTCGGCGGCGGCGACTACGTCCAGGCGGGCGGCGACGGGCTGTCCGATTGCGATGCGCACGGCACGCTGGTCGCGGGGATCATCGCGGCCGCGGCCGATCCCGGCGACAAGTTCCTGGGCGTCGCTCCGGCGGCGCGGATTCTGTCCATCCGGTACTACTCGGCCGCGTTCACCCCGCAGCAGGTCGCCTCGTTCGACCCGAATCAGGAGACCAACCGCCAGGTCCGGAATCTGGCCCGGGCGATAACGCACGCGGCGAATCTGGGTGCGGGCGTCATCGTGGTGTCGCTGCCCATCTGCATCGCCGCCGACGCCGGAGTGGATCAGTCGATGCTGTCCGCGGCAATCGGTTATGCGGTGCATGTGCGCGGCGCGCTGATCGTGGCCGGCGCGGGCACCACCGGCTCGCTGAACTGCGAGCAGAACCCGGGTATCACGCCGGGCAATCCGCGCGACCTGATGGATTGGACCTATGTGAAGACGATCTCGACGCCGGGCTGGTTCAGCCCGGACGTGCTGACCGTGGGTTTCACCACCGCGGGCGGCGCGCAGATGTCGAGTTCGCTGCTGGGCCCGTGGATTTCGGTCGCCGGGCCCGGCACCGGGATCGAATCGATCGGTCCGGGCAGCAGCAGTCTGGTTAACGGGATCGGCTCGCCCGGCAAACTCGAGGCGGTGGGCGGGTCTTCGTTCGCCGCGGCATACGTCGCCGGTGCGGCGGCCCTGCTGCGGTCGAAGTTCCCGAATGAATCCCCGGCCCAGATCAGCGCGCGCCTGGCGGCCAGCGCGCACGAGCCTGCCCGGGGGGTGGACGATTCGGTCGGGGCCGGGCTGATCGATCCCGCGGCGGCCCTCGGCTACGCGACGGCTCCGAAACCGCCCACACAGCTGTACCGGACGTCGGCGCTGACGGTGCCGCGGCCGCGGCCGGTCGATCACCGGCCGGCCATCGTGGCCACCTGCGTCATGTTCGCGGTGGTGGTGCTGGGCGTGGGCGCGACCGGTGTGGACGCGATGCTGCGGAGGCGCCGGTGAGTGCACCGCGAATCGGGGTCGGGGGTGTCGAGCGGGGACCGTTCGCGGTGCTGGTCATCGCGGGCGGGCCGGCGCTGGTGGGACTGTTTGCCCAGGCCCCGATCTGGATCGGCGCGACCGTCGTGGTCGTGCTGCTGGCCTCGGTGACGGTCCGGATCGCGCAGCGCACGGCCGTGCGCTGGCTGCTGGACTGGTCCGCCTACCGGCTCGGATATCAGATGCGCGCCGCGGAACGCGTGCGCCCGCTCGACCTCCGGGACGTCCAGGTGGCCGCCGGGGTGTGCGGTGTGCACGAGCAGGGCACGACGCTGGTCGCGATGATCCAGCTCGCGCCGAACCTGGATCTGCCCACGGTCATCGCCGAGCAGACGATCTACACCGAGGACACCATCCCGGTCGACGCGCTGCTGCCGATGCGCGATCAGTACGGCATCACCGTGGACATCGATATCGTCACCACCGGCCAGCGGGTGCGTCCGGGCGGCAGTTACAGCATGCTGTACGACCAGTTGATCGGCTCACATCCGGTGGTCGGCAATCGGATGTCGTGGCTGGTGGTGCGCTTGGATCAGGAACGGAATCTGGCGGCGCTCGCGCGCCGGGGACCGTGCGCGGTCGCCGCGCCGAGGGCGCTGGCCAGTGCGGTGCACCGGATCGCGATGCGGTTGCGGGAACACGGCGTCAACGCGCACCCGCTCCCGGCGGACGCGCTGTGGGAGGCGAACCGGCTGCTGCACGCCGGAGTGGAGTTGTCCGATCTGCGGGAGAAGTGGAGTCATCTGGAATCCTCGGTCCCCGGACGCAGCGTCACCAGCTTCCTGATCGATTGGACCCGGCTCGGCGGCGTCGGGCTGGACGACTGCTGGTCCTGGAACCGGGGCCGGACCACCGTCGTGGTGAGCCTGGCCGGCGGCGCGGTCGGCGCGCGCGGCCTGGTCCGGTACGTCGGCTCGGCGGTGCCGTCCGCTCCGGTGGACTACCTGCTTCCGCTGGGCGGGCGGCAGTCGGCGGCGCTGCTGGCATCGCTGCCGACCGGAACCTCGACGCGCGATATCGCGGCCACCGAATCCGGTGTCGACGTCGCCCAGGACGAGGCGTTGTCCGGCCTGACCGTGGCCATCGGCCCGAACGGGCAGATCCTCGGCGCGATCAGCGGGCAGCCGCGGCACACCCTGGCACTGCCGCTGTTCGACCCGTCGCGCTACAACCCGCAGCGCCGGACCGTCGACGTGCGAGCCGATCTGCCGATCGCACAGCAGCTGGTCCTGCGGGCGATGGTGGTGGGCGCGGACGTCGAAGTGCATTCCTCCCGCCCGCAACGCTGGTCGCAGCTGGTTTCGGAGGTGGGCGATCCCACCTCGCTGCGGCTGGTGCCCGACGATCCGGCCGGTGCGGCCGAGCCGGACGCCGCGACCGGTCCCGCGGCCACGGTCGCGGTATTCGACCGGGTTCCGCTGCGCGCCTCGTCCGCGCACACCACGGTGACGATCGGTGAGCGTGACGAGCCGCGTCGGTCGACGGCGGACCTGGCCATCGATCAGGTCGGCGCGACGGCCCTGGATGTGAGCATTCCGATGCGCACGGTGCGGGTGGAGTTGATCGAACCACGAGGGGAGATGCGATATCTCGATTACCCTGATCCGGTCGCCGATCACCCAGCGTTCGCCCCGGCGGGCAATGAATCAGGGGAAACAAGCGCAATATTCGAAAGTCGTTCGATGGAAACAGAGGTGAGACGCTGATGTTGGCCGGTGTGGTAACGGAATCGCAGTCGGATGGCGGCGTGTTTCAGGAATCGGAAAGCCGGGAGGCGCTCACTCCGCGACAGTCGGCGGCCGCGATATTCTCGCGGCGATTGTCCGATCTGATCGCCGAATCCGTGGTCTCGACCGAGGACGGATCGACCCGGTCGCTCACGCTGTACTCGCTGGCACAGCATCTGGAATTGGCATATCCGGATGTGCCCGTATCGCAGTCGGGGCTTTATCGCCTCATCCACGGTGAAGCAATTCCCCGGCTCGATCTGATCATCGCGCTCGCGCGGGTATTCGATGTGCCGCCGGAATATTTCGTCACCGCGGAGGGTGAGCGCTGATCCCGGTATTCCCGGTGCCGGGAACACTGCCGGAACGGTAATTCCGGAAATCTGGATACGATCCCGGATATGTCCGCCGAGGATCCGGGAGACGTCTTCGTCCGCCATCGCGGCGCGGTGCTCGACGCCTTGCTCGCGCATCCGTCGTTCGGGCAGTCGGCGCAGGCCACGGCTGCCGAGCCGATCGCCGAACCGATCGCCGAGGAGCCCGCGACCAGGGCGGGTGTGATCAGCGCGCCGGACCTGGTGCCCGGGGAATCGCTGATCGAGCCGGATTCCATGCCGACCGGCGACCGGCGTCGCGCCAACGGCACGCCGAAGGCCAGCGACCGGATCATGGCCCTGCTCAACGGCGAGTCGCCCGACGAGTCGCCGGGTATGGAGTTCTCCTCCGAATTCAACGAGATGGCCGCGGGCCGGTTGCGGAACACTTCCGCGCCGTCCGCGGCGACGTCGCAGCCGGGTCCGGAACCCGAATCGGCCTCGGCCTCGGCCGCCCCTCCGGCTACCGGAGCCGCGGCGTCGGCGACGAAGGTGGTCGAGCTGCTGCGCCGCCCCCGGGTGGCGCTGGCGGTGGTGGGCGTGCTCGCGATCGTGCTGGTGTTGATCCTGGTGACCACGGGAGGGCAGAAGTCCTCACCGAATCCGGTCGTGGTGGCCACCCCGGTCGCCGCCGGGCCGGCCTCTCCGGCCAAGACCGACGCCGCCGGAACCTCCGCCACCATTCAGGTGAAATCGGCTGTGGCGCATTGTCCTTCGGGTAGCACCCAGGGCATTGACGCGTTCTCCGGGCAGCCCGGCAAGGCGTGGTCGTGCGTCCGGGCGTACAAGGTCGACGGGCAGGTGCTGACCATCGACCTGGGCAAGACGTATCAGGTCGATTCGATCGGCATCGTCCCCGGCTGGGATTCGGCGGGCGCGGACGGTGCGGACCAGTGGAGTAAATACCGCACGGTCAGCCGGGTCTCGTACCAGTTCAACGACACCAGCACCACGACCTACACCCAGCAGACCATGGATCAGCGCAGCCTGGTGGTCACCAAGATCGATCCGCCGGTGAGCGCCTCGAAGATCATCCTGACCGTGCTGGCCTCCAAGGGCGACGCGTCGACCAACACCGTCGCCATCTCATCGATTGTGATCACGGGACATTGAGCACGCCGAGTCTGATCTGCGAGTACTGCGCCCACCACAACACCGGCGCGGATCCCCGTTGCGGGCACTGCGGTGCGCCCTTGCCCGCCCCGGCCGCGCCGGCGCCCGGCCCGCATTCGATCGTGGGCGATACCGCGAAGGCGATGGCCGGCACCGCGCGAATGGCGGTGGATGCCGAGCACATGGTGGCCGCGGCCGGGCCCGCGGTCGCCGCGGCGGAGAAGGGCTTCGTCGCCGAACTCATGGCGCTGGTGCAGCAGTGGCTGTCCCGGACGTCCTGGCGCGTGGCCCTGGTCGGCATCGTGCTGCTGGTCGTGTTGGGCGCGTTGATCATTCGCTCGTGCGCGAACAGCGTGCCGGCGCTGGGCCAGCTCGATGCGGTCGACGCGTTGCCCGCCCTGCTGCGGTCGGCCGCGAACTGTCAGCAGTCCGGCGGTCCGCAGCCGGGTGACGACTGCGTGGTTCAGTCGAGCAATCCGCTGTTGATGGGCAGTATCACCGGCGGTGCGCCGTTGCGGTTCTCGGTGCGGATCCAGCAGCCTGGCCAGATCGCGCAGACCATCGCGGAGTGGCGTGCCGCCGGTCCGGCGGTCTTGGCGGACGGGAACGTCTTCGTGGCGATCGGGCCGTCGTACGCCGCGTGGTATGCCGATACCCGCACCGGATTGCGTATCGAGACAGGCGGTTTCACCGATCGGGCCGCGGCGCGGAGCTTCCTGGTGCGCGCCGGCCTGATTCTCTGACGACATCCGGATGCTGCCTTCCAACGGGTGGGAACAGCCCGCCGCCGACATGATGGCACAATAAATAATGTGCCGTTAAATAGTGGTATATACCTACGGCGGCACGTTCCATCTCCAGGAGGCGCGGAGTGATGACGGCAACCACCCAGCGGACGGTCCGTGTGAGCCGGTTCCGGGACGACCCGACCGATCTCGAGGCGGTGTACTTCCGGTGGATCCAGCCGGGCGCCGCCGCGCCGGCGATCACCGACCGCGCCGAACGGATCTTCCGGCACCACCTCGAACTCGCCGCGTTGCGCCGGCCCGGTATCGCGCTGGCCCGCCTCTATCGGTCCGCGGACGGTAGTGAGCTCGGTCCGGCGATCCAGATCGTCAACGACGATATGCCGATGCTGGTCGATACGGTCACCTCGGCGCTGCGGCGCCTGGGTGTCGTCATCGCCGAGGTCGTGCACCCGGTATTCGACGTCGCTCGCGACAGCGCGGGCCGGTTGCAGGGAGTGTGGCCGCGCGAGGCGGAAGGACGGCCGGAGGTGCGCGGCCGAACCACCGCCGAGTCCTGGATCCACGTGCAGTTGAGTCCGGCGACGGACGAGCGGTCGCTGGACGGCCTCGAACGGGTACTGCTTGCGCAACTCGGCGAACTGCGCCGGGTGAACGACGACTCCTCGGCGATGCTGGAGCGCATGACCACGGTGGCCGATCGGCTCGACCGAGCGGCGAACTCGGTCGGGGATGCGGTCCCCGGTGAGTACACCCGGCTGCTGCGCTGGCTCGCCGACGGGCACTTCAGCGTCCTCGGATACGGCTACTACTCCGCGCCGACCGGGTCCGATGCCGAATCGGTCCAGCTCGCCGGCACCGGACTCGGTGTGTTGCGAGACGGGGCCGCAGTCCCCGGCGTGCGCGCAGCGGGCCCGGCGCTGCAGCTGACCGCCGGTTCGGTCGCCTCGGCGTTGCCCGGCGCCGCTGATCTGTGTTTCGTCAGCGTGGCCGATTCGGGTGCGGAACCCGGTTCGAGCGTTGCGGGTACCCATGTATTCGCCGGAACTTTCACCGTCACCGGAACGCACGAGGACATCCTCGACATCCCGGTGATCTCGCGGCGGGTGCACCAGGTCATCGAGTGGGCCGGCCTGGATTTGAGCTCCTTCTCCGGCCGGGCGATGCTCGAGATGCTGCAGACCTTCCCGCGCGTCGAGCTGTTCGCCACCGACGCCCGCCGGTTGTTCGAAACCGTCTCGGCCGTCATGAATGTCGGGCTGCGGCGTCAGGTCCGGCTGTTCCTGCGTCGCGACGACCGCAGCAGTGCCGTGCACTGCCTGGTGTATCTGCCGCGCGACCGGTACTCCACCGAGGTTCGGCTGCGCATGCAGGACGTGCTGGCGGCCGAGTTCGGCGGCGAGCACCTCGCCTATTCCGCGCGTGTCACCGAATCGGACGTTGCCGCAATATATTTCACGGTACAGCGGGACCATCCCGCCCCGGCGGTCGATCTGTCCGAGGCCAACCGCGACCGGATCCAGGAGCTGCTGGTCGCGGCGACCCGGACCTGGGCCGACCGCTTGGTCGCCGCGGCGGCGAGTGCGCCGGAACTGGACGCGGCCGTGGCGCAGCGCTGCGCGGATGCCTTCCCGCCCAGTTACCAGCAGGAATACGAACCGGTCCGGGCGCTGCGGGATCTGTCGATGCTGACCTCGCTCGCGGACGGTTCGGTCGCGTCGAATCTGTATCGCGATCCCGAATCCCCTTCGGGAGACTGGCGTTTCACGCTGTACGTCGCGGGTTCGGAGGTGTCGCTGAGCCGGGTCCTGCCACTGCTGCACAGTCTCGGCATGGAGGTTCTGGACGAACGCCCGTACCGGATCGAACTGCCCGGTCACACGGGCCGGTGGATCTACGACTTCGGGCTCCGGGCTCCGGCCACGCTGTTGCGCACGGCCACCGATCCGGATCTCGAGCTGGACCTCACTCGCCCGGAGCATTCCGAGGAATCTTCCGAAGGCACTGTGCGCCAGCGTTTCTGCGACGCCGTCGCGGCCATGTGGCTCGGTCGTGCGGAGGTCGACCGGCTCAACGAACTCGTCCTGCGCGCCGGCCTGGACTGGCGCCGGATCGCCGTGCTGCGGGCCTACGCGAAATATCTGCAGCAGGCCGGATTCGCCTACACCTTCGCGAACATCACCCGGGTGCTGCTGAGTCATCCCGCCGCGGCCGGTTGGTTCACCGAATTGTTCTACGCCCGTTTCGATCCCGACGGCGTGCCGGAGACGAGCTCGGCGAGCGCGGAAACGGTGTCGGCACATCTGCGCGCTGCCATCGATGCCGTCGTCAGCCTGGACACCGACCGCATTCTGCGAGCGATCCTCGGCCTGATCACGGCGACATTGCGCACCAACTACTTCCGCCTGGACGCGGACGGCCGGCCGCGGCCGCAGCTGTCGTTCAAAATGGATCCGCGACAGATCGCCGAATTGCCCGA
>CBJNFW010000232.1:0-13686 GCA_966435935.1 uncultured Nocardia sp. | reverse complement strand
TGTGTTTTTGGAGATCGCTTCGGCGTGTTTCGTGTGGGGGGTGACTGGGGTTCTCGCGTGCCCTTTGTCCGCCCGGCGGCGGTCCCCCCGCAGCCGCGCGGAGCAGTTCACCTGGCCGGCGGCGGTTTCCCGCATGCTGCACGTCCTGGGCGGATAGCAGCGGATCCGGCCCGCGCGCGGATCTACCCCGTATGCTCCTGGACAGCACGGCAACAGGTCGGGCGCGCCGAGCGCCGGTCAGCGGATCGGTTCGGCGTCCGCACGAAGCATTGAAGGAACGGTGTGCACGATCGCCTGAAATCCGTGAGCGGTAAGAATGTCCTGATCACCGGTGCCGCCAGTGGTATCGGCCGGGCGACGGCGCTGGCCGCCGCACGGGAGGGCGCACAGCTGGTGCTGACCGATATCGACGCCGACGGGCTGGCGGATACGGTTCGGGCCATCGGCGACGGCGGCGGCAAGGTGCTGCTCTCCGAGGCCCTGGACCTCACCGATTACGACGCGGTCACCGCTTTCGCCGCCGAGGTGCACGATCGGCACGGCAGTCTCGACGTGGTGATGAACATCGCCGGGACCTCGGCCTGGGGCACGGTGGAGAATCTCGAGCATCGGCACTGGCGGCGGATGGTCGATGTCAATCTGATGGGCCCGATCCACGTCATCGAGAATTTCGTGCCGCCGATGGTGCGGGCCGGACGCGGCGGCGCGCTGGTGAACGTGTCCTCGGCCGCGGGCCTGCTGGCCCTCCCGTGGCACGCGGCCTACAGCGCGTCCAAGTTCGGTGTGCGCGGGCTGTCGGAGGTACTGCGTTTCGATCTGGCGCGGCACGGGATCTCGGTGCGCCTGGTCGTGCCCGGCGCGGTGGACACGCCGCTGGTGCGCACTGTGGAGATCGCCGGGGTGAATCGCGACGATCCGCGAATCCAACGGTATATCAAGCAGTTTCAGCGCCATGCCAAGACGCCCGAGCAGGTGGCCGCGATCATCCTGCGCGGGATCGAGCGCAACAGTTTCCTGGTGCACACCTCGTTCGACGTGCGATTCGGGTACTGGTGGGCGCGAAAGTTCGCCTGGCCGTACGAGATCGTGATGCGCCGGGCCAACGACGGGTTCAACCGCATCTACGAACGCGTCGGTCGCGGGGACGCGCGGTAATTTCGGTCGCCGCTCCGGCGGTTCGCGGCCCTCGAAGTCTCACCGCTCGGCCCTGTGTCCGGCACTCGTTCCTCGCACCCGGCACGCGCCCGATCGGCGGGACGGGCCGCGAACTGTGTCTGATCGTCTCCGCTCCGGCATGTTCGCGGCCCGGGGGTCTCACCGCTCGGCCCTGTGTCGGGCACTTGCTCCTCGCACCCGGCACGCGCCCGATCGGCGGGACGGGCCGCGAACTGTGTCTGATTGCCTCCGCCCGGCAATTTTCGCGGCCCTGCGGGTCTCATCGTTCTAACCGTGGTGTTGGCCTTGTCCGGGGCGGGTGTCCGGGCGTTGTGCTCGTGGTATCGAGGCCGCTCAGGCGCCGGCTTGCTCGCCGCAGGCTTCGGTGTGCTCGTCGCAGGACGGGCCGCATTCGCTGTTCAGGTTGACGTCCAGCACCCGCGCGCCCGGCCCCTGGTCGCCGAGCCGGTCGTGGAAGTTGACGATGCGGCAGCTGGCCAGGGACAGGCAGCCGCAGCCGATGCAGCTGCTGACGCTGTTACGCAGGCGGACCAGCTGTTCGATGCGCTGATCGAGATCCTGCCGCCAGATCGTGGACAGCCGTTCCCAGTCCTTGCGATTGGGGGTGCGGCTCTCCGGTAGGGTGTGTAGTGCCTCGCGAATCTCGCTGAGCGGTATGCCGACTCGCTGCGAGATGCGGATGAAGGCGACTCGGCGCAACGTCTCCCGTGGATACCGGCGTTGATTGCCGCTCGTGCGGCGGCTGCTGATGAGGCCCTCGCGTTCGTAGAAATGCAGCGCAGACACCGCGACTCCACTACGTTCGGACAGTTGCCCGGGGGTCAGCTCCTTGGCCTGCCAGGTGGTGTGCTGCATACCTCAACAATACTCGAGGTATACGGCGTCCGGCCCGGAATCGCGCGGGTGATTCCACCCGCTGTCGCAGCACCCGCCCAGCCAATTCCGTGCCAATGACGCTGTGGCCTACTACGGTCGAATCATGGGAACCGATGGTGTGCCGGAGGGGCGACCGTTTTCCGTGACATCCGAGGTCGGGACGCTGCGTTCGGTACTGCTGCATCGGCCCGGCGACGAACTGCGGCGGCTCACACCGCGCAACAACGACCAGTTGCTGTTCGATGCCATCCCGTGGGTGGAGCGGGCGCAGCAGGAGCACGACATCTTCGTCGAGGTGCTGCGCGGGCGCGGCGTCGAGGTGCTGCTGCTGGCGGACCTGCTGACCGACACCCTCGCCGTCAGCGGTGCGGGCCGCAGCATGGGCATCGCCTCGGCGGTGGACGCGCGCCGGATCGGATTCGCCCTCGCCGAGGAGCTCAAGGCTCATCTGCGCGGAGTGCCCGCGCCGGAACTGGCCCGAATCCTCATGGCGGGAATGACATTCGACGAACTGCCGTTCGCGCCCGACGCCACCTCGCTGGTGCGGCGCATGCACCACGGCACCGATTTCGTCATCGATCCGCTGCCGAATCTGCTGTTCACCCGGGACTCCTCGTTCTGGGTCGGCCGCAAGGTGGCCATCACCTCGCTCGCGCTGCCGGCTCGCGCCCGCGAGACCACCCTCACCGATCTGATCTACGCCTTCCATCCGCGGTTCCTGGGCGTGCGCCGGGCGTACGAATCGCATACCGCGCCGATGGAGGGTGGTGACGTCCTGCTGCTCGCCCCGGGCGTGGTGGCCATCGGCGTGGGGGAGCGCACCTCGCCCGCGGGCGCGGAAGCGTTGGCGCGCAGCCTTTTCGAGGATAATCTCGCCCACACCGTGCTGGTCGTGCCGATCGCGCAGAACCGTGCCACCATGCATCTGGACACCGTCTGCACGATGGTCGACTCCGATGCGGTGGTGATGTATCCGGCGGTGCGGGATTCGTTGCGCGCCTTCACTATCGCCGTCCGCGACGACGGTTCGGTGGATATGCGCGGACCCGAGCCGTTCCTCCCGGCCGCCGCCGAGGCGATGGGGATCGGCAAACTGCGCGTCATCGATACCGGTCTGGATGGCATCACCGCCGAGCGGGAACAGTGGGACGATGGCAACAACACCCTTGCCCTCGCGCCCGGGGTGGTCGTGGCCTATGAACGCAACGAGAATACGAATGCCCGACTGGCCGACGCGGGGGTCGAAGTGCTCACGATCCCGGGTTCGGAACTGGGGTCCGGCCGGGGCGGCCCGCGCTGCCTGTCCTGCCCGCTGGCCCGGGACGAAATGTAGAGGCGCCATGGATATCCCGGTCGACCACCATTCGGCGGTCCCACCCTACGAACAGCTCCGGCAGGGCATCGTCGCCCGCGTCCGCTCGGGCGAGCTGACCGCCGGAACCAAGATCCCGACCGTGCGAGCCCTCGCCGTCCAACTGGGCCTGGCCCCCAACACCGTCGCCCGCGCCTACCGCGAACTGGAACAGGACGGCGTCCTGGAGACCCGGGGCCGCCTCGGCTCCTTCATCGCCTCCTCCGGCGACCCCACCCAGGATGCCGCGGGCCGCGCCGCCACCGACTACGTCGCCGTCATCCGGCGGCTGGGCCTCGACGACGAGGCCGCGTTGCGCTATGTCCGGGCGGCCCTGGCGGAATAGTCCGGCCTGTTCGCTGCCGGGCGCCCTATTGCCCGGCGATCCGGCTCGTCGGAGAATCGAGGGCAAGATCATCGGCCCCGGTACGTTCCGGGTGTCGTATTGGTTCTGCTGCGATCGGCGGTGATCGGTCTTGCTGATTCGAATGTCGATACGGCGAGTCTTCTCGGCGATCATCGTGACGATCGTGCTGCTGTTCGGGGTATCCGCCGCGTCGGCCGTGGCGAGCAGCGTGGTCGCCGGCCGCGCGGTGAACGACCTGAACGACCGGGTGTTCGTGGCGCAGCGGTCCGCACTGGCGTTGTTGCGCGCCTATGTCAATCAGGAGACCGGGCAACGCGGTTTCCTGCTGACCGGTGACCCGGTATTTCTCCAGCCCTATACGCAGGGGCGGGCCGACGCCGCGCAGGCGCAGGACCGGCTGCGGCAGGTTCTGCGCGGTGACGCCCATGCCATGGCGGCACTGGATGCCGTAACGGCCGCCGCGAACGCCTGGGAGACGACGGCCGCCCAACCGGAGATCGCCGCTCGAACGACCGGCCCGGTGCCCGAGGGGCAGATCGAGTCCATGGCACTGCAGGGTAAAGGGCTGTTCGACACCCTGCGCGCCGAGATGACCCGGCTGCAGGCGGCGACCAACGATATGGCCACACGCCAACTGCAGCGGGTGTCCTCCACGCAGCGGATCGCCAGGATCGCGACCTACGTCTCGATCGCGCTGCTGCTGGTGATCGTGGCGACGGCCTTCACGCTGCTGCCGCGACTGGTGAACCGGCCCGTCACCCGTCTGATCGAGCAACTGCGGGCAGTGTCGGACGGGAACTACGCCCTCGAGATCGAACGGAACGGGCCGCGCGAGATCGCCGCGATCGCCGACGCGGTCAATCACATGCGCGCCAGCCTCCTCGCGAGCATCGATCACCGGGTGGCCGCGGAGAACGCGCTGACCCTGTACGACGAGCACGCCCGGATGGCCGCCGACCTGCACGACCGCACGATCAACCGGGTGTTCGGGCTCGGGCTCCTGCTCGCCTCGGTGGCGAGCCGGCACCCCCTCATCCGGTCGAAGGTGGAGCCGCTGATCGCCGAGACCGACGAGATCATCAGCGAATTGCGCACGGTCATCTTCGACTTGAGCCGATCCGCGAATTCCGCACCCGGGGCAGACGACCGGCCCTCGAGCCTGGATCGTGACCCGCACTGACCGAAACCGCGGCGACGCACCCGTCCGCCCTCGACCGGCCGGGCGGCGCCGGTTCTCAGCGCCAGCTGGGCAGCAGCAGGTGGTTGTGCCAGCTGTCCACCGTGATCGGCAGGGCGGTCATGATGGGCCAGAGCCATGCGTAGTTCGCTATCACGATGGCGACGTAGAGGCTGACCAGGAGCAGGCCCAGGCTCTGGCGTTCGCTGGTGAGCAGGAAGCGGTGGCCGTTGGGGGCGCGGGCGAAGGGGGCGGGGCCGAGGATCTCGCCGAGGGCGATGGCCAGGCCCATCACCAGGAACGGGGCCATCGGAACGGCGTAGAAGAAGTACATCTGGCGATCCAGGTCCATGAACCACGGCAGCAGACCGGCCAGGTAGCCGACCAGCATCGCGGCATAACGCCAGTCGAACCGGGTCACCGTGCGCCACAGCGCCCAGGCCAGCATGGGCAGCGACAGCCACCACATGGCGGGTGTGCCGATCAGCATGACCGCCTTCACGCACACCGACTGGCCGCAGCCGGAGACGCCGTTGTCGGCGTAGTAGTACAGCATCGGCCGCAGGCCCATCGGCCACGACCACGGCTTGGACTCCCACGGATGATGATTGCCGGCCGAATTGGTCAGTCCCTCATGGAATTTCAGCGATTCGCCCTGGTTGTGCCAGAGCGAGCGGAGTGCGTCGGGTATCCAGGACCAGGTTCCGCCCGTGCCGATCGCGTTGCCGACCGCGTAGCGGTCGTAACCGTCCTCGCTGGCGAACCACATGCCCCAGGTGCCCAGATAGACCAGCAGCGCGATCGCGACCAGGGCGTACAGCGCCGGGATCACATCGCGCACGATGGTGCCGACCCACGGCCGCACCACCCCGTAGGCGCGCCGCGCGGCCACGTCGAAGAACACCGATAGCAGCCCGAACGCGATGATGTAGTACAGCCCCGACCACTTCACACCGGTCGACATGCCCAGCAGCAGGCCCGCGCCGAACCGCCACCACCGCACGCCCAGCCGCGGACCCCACTGGCTCAGGGCGATGCGGCCCTCGGCGTCGGCGCGTGCGAGACGTTCGCGCACCACGTCGCGGTCGACGATCAGACAGCCGAACGCGGCGAGCACGAATCCGGCCTGGAAGATGTCCAGCATGCCGATGCGCGAGGACACGAACGTGACGCCGTCGCAGATCAGCAGGATCCCGGCGATCGCGCCGACCAGCGTGGAGCGCGTCATCCGGCGGGTGATGCGGATGACCAGCAGCACGATCACCGATCCGAACACCGCCGCCGCGAACCGCCAGCCGAGCGGTGAATAACCGAACAGCGCCTCGCCGAGCCCGATCATCTGCTTGCCGACCGGCGGATGCACCACCAGGCCGAAACCGGGATTGTCCTCGATGCCGCCGCCGGTGACCATCTGCCAGGCCTGCGGTGCGTAATGCTTCTCGTCGAAGACGGGCGTGCCCGCATCGGTCGGATAGTTCAGCATCGTGAACCGGGTGATCGCCGCGATCGCGGTCAGGAATGCGGTGACGATCCAGCCGCGGGCGCGATCGAGCGGGCCGAAATCGGCGGATGGGCGCCGCGGCGCCGAACTCGAGGGGCCCGCACCGAGCGGCGGTCGCACGTCCGTCAGCTGGGTCACGCAGACGAGTCTAGGTGGGGTGGGGCCTAGGGTGACGGAGTGGATACCAGTGTGGGCACCGGGCGGTTGATGCTGGCGGCGACGCCGATGGGGGAGATCGGCGATGCCTCACAACGGCTGCGCGACGCCCTCGGTTCGGCCGATGTCGTCGCCGCGGAGGACACTCGCCGCACCCGCGCGCTGGCCAAGGCGCTCGGCGTGGAGATCACCGGACGGGTGGTGAGTTTCTACGATCACGTCGAGGCCGCCCGCATTCCGGCCCTGCTGGAGGAAATCGCAAGTGGGCGAACGGTTCTGCTGGTCACCGACGCGGGCATGCCGTCGGTGAGCGATCCCGGCTACCGGATGGTCGCGGCCTGTGTCGAGCGGGATCTGCCGGTGACCTGTCTGCCCGGCCCGTCCGCGGTGACGACCGCGCTGGCCCTGTCCGGACTGCCGATGGAACGCTTCTGCTTCGACGGCTTCGCCCCCCGCAAGAGCGGACCGCGCAAACAGTGGCTGACCAGTCTCGTCGCCGAGCCGCGCGCCGTCGTCTTCTTCGAGGCCCCGCACCGCCTGGCCGCCTGCCTGGCCGATGCCGTCGAGGTGCTCGGCCCGTCCCGCCGCGCCGCGGTCTGCCGCGAGCTGACCAAAACCTACGAGGAGGTCGTGCGCGGCACCCTGGCCGAACTCGCGGACTGGGCCGAAGTGGGTGCGCGCGGCGAGATCACCGTCGTCCTGGAGGGCGCGCAACCGGTGCCGGCCGAACCCGCCGACCTCGTGGACCGAGTGGAAGCCCTTGTCGCCAAGGGACTTCGACTCAAGGATGCCTGCGGGGAAGTCGCCGCCGCCAACGGTGTCTCGCGCAAGGAGCTCTACGACGCGGTTCTGGCTGCCCGTTCGAGCTGATCGGCCCGGCCGAGGTGCGAGCCCGCCTTCGCATACCGGGAGCCGACGGGCACGCGGTGCTCGAACGCCTTGCAGGTGAGCGCATTCCGAGCGATCGGCCGGGGCTCGTGTCCCGACGCCCGGAACCGCTCGCCGCGCGCGACAGGTTGCGCCCTCGTCGTTGCGCGACTGAGAATGCTTGTGCGGCAAAGCAATAGGGCGCAACCTGCGACGTCCGCGACTGCGCCCTACCGTTGGATGCCCGATGATGCCTCCGCGGGACGGCGTATCGCCGCCCGGACAGCTCACTCCTTGGGTTCGACGTATTTCGGGAAGACCGGTTCGGGGGCGGGCAGGGGCAGGCCCGCCTCGATCGGGGTGGCGAGGTCGGCGAAGGTGCGGCCGGTCTGGCCGAGCAGGTCCAGGATCCGGCCCGCCGAACCCGGAATGACGGGCTGGACCAGGATCGACACGATGCGCAGCACCTCGAGGGTCACGTACAGCACCGTCGCCTCGCGCGCCAGATCCTCCGGCGTGCCCGATTTGGCCAGGGCCCAGGGCTGCTGAGCGGAGAAGTAGCGGTTCGTCTCGCCGAGCGTCAGCCAGATCGCCTCGAGCGCGAGATGTATCTGCTGCTGGTCGAATTCGGCGCGGCAGCGCTCCAGCAGACCGTTCGCGCGGTCGAGCAGTTCGCGATCGTCGGCGGTGAATTCGCCGGGTGTGGGTACCGCCGAATTGCAGTCGCGGGCAACCATTTTCAGGCTGCGCTGAGCGAGGTTGCCGTATTCGTTGGCCAGATCGGAGTTGATCCGCCCGACGATCGCCTCGTGGCTGTAGGACCCGTCCTGCCCGTAGGAGATCTCGCGCAGCAGGAAGAAGCGCACCGCGTCCAGGCCGTAGCCCTCGACCAGGGCGAGCGGGTCGACCACGTTGCCGACCGACTTGGACATCTTCTCGCCCTTGTTGTACAGGAACCCGTGCACGAATACGCGTTTGGGCAGTTCGATCCCGGCGGACAGCAGGAACGCGGGCCAGTACACCGTGTGGAAACGGGTGATGTCCTTGCCGATGATGTGCACGTCCGCGGGCCAGAACCGTTGGAACGCAGCGGAATCGGTGTTCGGGAACCCGGCGCCGGTGAGATAGTTGGTGAGCGCGTCCACCCATACGTACATCACGTGTGCCGGATCGCCTGGCACCGGGACGCCCCAGTCGAAGGTGGTCCGCGAGATCGACAGGTCCTTCAGCCCGGCCTTGACGTAGCTGACGATCTCGTTGCGCCGCGTCGCGGGCGCGATGAACTCCGGTCGCGTCTCGTACAGCTCGAGCAGCTGGTCCTGATACTTCGACAACCGGAAGAAGTAGTTCGACTCCTCGGTCCACTCCACCGGCGTGCGGGTCTCGCTCGACACTCGCGTGCCGTCGTCGAGGACCGTGGTCTCCTCGTCGGTGTAGAACGCCTCGTCGCGCACCGAGTACCAGCCCGCGTAGGTGTCCAGGTAGATGTCGCCGCGCGCCTGCATCCGCTCCCAGATCGCGACGGACGCGGCATGGTGATCCTCGTCGGTGGTCCGGATGAACCGGTCGAAGGAGATGTCCAGCGTCTTGTCCATGCGCTCGAACACGTCCGAGTTGCGCGAGGCGTACTCCTGCACCGGAACGCCCGCCGCACGCGCGGCCTGCTGCACCTTCTGGCCGTGCTCGTCGGTGCCGGTCATGAAGAACACCTCGTACCCGTCGAGGCGTTTGAACCGGGCCAGGGCGTCGGTCGAGATGTACTCGTAGGCGTGCCCGATGTGCGGCGCACCGTTCGGGTAGGCGATGGCCGTGGTGATGTAGAAGGCGGGGCGTGAGGATGCGCTCATGGTGGCTCTACTCTAATGCGCGTGCCTTCGACCCCTCGCGTGAATATCCCCCGCAGTCATGTCTAGCTCCAGGCCCGCACCCGAACCGCCCGAACCGCTCTCCCCGCTGGTGGACGCGCACACCCATCTCGACGCCTGCGGTGCGACCGATGCGGAATCGGTTGCCGCCATGGTGGATCGGGCCGCCGCGGTCGGCGTCGGGCGGGTCGTCACGATCGCCGACGACCTCGATGCCGCGCGCTTCGCGGTCCGTGCCGCGCACTGGGATTCGCGGGTGTACGCGGCGGTCGCACTGCATCCGACCCGCGCGAACGCCCTGGACGACGCGGCCATGCGCGAGTTGGAGACGCTGGCCGCCGATCCGCGCGTCGTCGCGGTCGGGGAGACCGGCCTGGACTACTACTGGCCGGGCAAACTCGACGGCTGCGCCGGGATCGAGGAGCAGGTCGAGGGCTTCCGCTGGCATATCGACCTGGCCAAACGGCTCGGCAAGCCGCTCATGATCCACAATCGCGAGGCCGACCACGACCTGCTGGCGGTGCTGCTGGACGAGGGCGCTCCCGAGACGGTGATCTTCCACTGCTTCTCCTCGGCCGCGAACATGGCCCTGGCCTGCGTGGAAGAGGGATATGTGCTGTCCTTCTCCGGCACGGTCAGCTTCAAGAACGCGCGCGAGTTGCGCGAGGCTGCCAAGCTCGTGCCCGACGAGCAGATCCTGGTCGAGACCGATGCGCCGTTCCTGACCCCGCACCCGTTCCGCGGTGCTCCGAACGAACCGTATTGCCTGCCGTACACCGTGCGCGCCCTGGCCGAGGCGCGCGGGCAGGATCCGGCCGAGCTGGCCCGGCAGACCACGGCGAACGCCGAACGCCTCTATCGCCTCGGCGACTGACCGCTACAGCACGATCAGTGGGATGTGTCACACCGACACGCCTCGAGATGCGCGATTGTGTCCGGTGTCACTACGATTGCGACACCTGTTACACCCCAGCGTTGTCGATATTGCTTCGTGATCTGGAAATCGCCTGGTCGGCTACATGTAGCGACCGGGCCCTGACCTGCTCGTTATCGTATTGTGACCATGCCGGAGCTTCGGATGTCCGCACTAGCGCGGATCAACTCGTCACGATCGCCGATGCTCTACACGGCGATCGCCGCGCTGTTGATCACTTTGATCCTGGGCGCGGCTCTGGCCATCATCGACCGCAAGACGATCACCATCGTCGTCGACGGGCATGCGACGACGTTGACGACCATGGCGGGCAGCGTGCGCGGTGTGCTGAAATCCGCGGGCTACCGGATCGGCGGTCATGACGCGGTGACCCCGGCCGCCGCCTCCACCGTCGCGAACGGCGCCACCATCACCTTCGACCGCGGACGCCAGGTCTCCATGGTGGTCGACGGCACCCCGCAGACGGCGTGGACCACCGCCAGCACCGTCTCCGACGCGTTGTCCCAGCTGAAGATCCCCGACGACGTATTCGTCTCGCCGTCCCGCCCGACCTCGCTACCGCTGAACGGCGGAACGCTCTCGATCACCAGCCCGCACACCGTGCTGCTCGCCGACAACGGCCGCAAGGCGAAGTACGTGCGGCTCGCTGCGCCGACGGTGGGTCAGTTGCTGCAGGTGCAGGGTGTGCCGCTGGTCGAACAGGATTCGGTCGAGCCCGCCGCGAGCACCCCGCTGACCGACGGGATGACCGTCACCGTGACCCGCAAGCGGATCGTGAACCGGGTCGAACGGGTGCCGTTGCCGCCGACGGAGAAGGACGTCGACGATGTGACCCTGAATATGGATCGCACGGTCGTGGAAAATCCCGGCAAGCCCGGCGTGCAGGACGTGACGTATGCGGTGTCCATCGTGAACGGCGTCGTCGCGGGGAAGAACCAGGTCTCCAGCACGGTCGTCGTCCCGTCGCAGCCCAAGACCATCCGCAAGGGCGCCAAACCGGGCACCGAGGTGCCGCCCGTCCGCGACGGTGCGATCTGGGACGCGCTGGCCAAATGCGAATCCGGTGGTAACTGGGCGATCAACACCGGCAACGGCTACTTCGGCGGCGTCCAGTTCGATCAGAACACCTGGGCGCGCCAGGGTGGCCTGAAATACGCCCCTCGTCCCGACCTGGCGACCCGCAACGAGCAGATCGCCATCGCCGAGAAGACCCGCGCCCGCCAGGGCTGGGGCGCCTGGCCCACCTGCACCAGCCGCCTGGGCATCGGGTGACTGTATTTTCTGCCTCCGCTTCGCTGCGGCGTGTTCGCGGCCCCCGAAGGTCTCACCGCTCGGCCCCGTGTCGGGCACTCGTTCCTCGCACCCGCCACGCGTCCGACCGGCGAGACGGGCCGCGAACCTGTTGTCGGCGTTGTCCGGGGCCGGTGGAACCAGGTGGGTCGGATACTGTGAGTGATCCTGTCGAGTGATGGGGCCTACATCAAAGCCCCGCCGTCGACGCGGATCTCGCTGCCGGTGATGTAGCGGCCTTCTTCGGAGGCGACCATGGCGACGACGCCGGCGATGTCCTTCGGGTCGCCGAGGGCGCCGTTGTTGAGCCAGCCGGTGAGGCGGGCCATCAGGTTCCAGTCGGCGTCGGGCGGCAGTTGCAGGCCCGAGGTGATGCCGGTGTTGATGCCGCCGGGCACGATGTTCACCGCGCGCAGACCGTGTTTGACGTATTCCAGTGCGAGCGAGTGGGTCAGCGCGTTCACGCCGCCCTTCGAGGCGGAATAGGCGGCCATGTAGGGATTCGAGCCGAAGGCCGCGGTGGAGGAGAAGTTCACGATCACCGGGTGGTCGGCCTCGATCAGGCGCGGCAGCACCGCCTGGCACATCAGGAAGGTGCCGGTGAGATTTACGCCGATGACCCGGTTCCACTCCTCGAACGGCATCTCGTGGGTGTGTGCGCTGCGCATGATGCCCGCCGCGTTGACCAGCACGTCGATCCCGTCGAGGGTGTCGAGCGCTGCCGCGCAGCCCGCGCGGACCGATTCGGGGTCGGCGATGTCGATGCGGACGGTGTGCAGCCGATCGCGGTCGGCGGCCGCGGCTGCCTCCGCGGTTTCCTTCAGGCCGGTCTCGGCGATGTCGGCGGCCACCAGCGTGGCGCCCTCGGCGAGCAGTCGCAGGGCGACGCTCCGCCCGATACCCGAACCCGCACCCGTGACGATGATCCGACGTCCCTCATGCCTGCGCTGCATTGTGTGCCAACCTCTCGACCACGGGTGAGCCGCACCGTTTTCGATGCGATCAGTCAGAAAACTAGAACCTGTATCAGTCTGAGTCAATGCGCCGAAACGACACGCCGGGAGTTCCACAATGGCTGAGTACGAGCGATCGCTACGATCGCCCCGGACTTTGTCCGGTGCGACGGTGAGGGGTTCGGGATGCGGTGGCGGGGCTGGGGACGGCTGATCGTTGCGGGCGCGGTCGCGGTGAGCGCGGTGTGGACGATGACCACGCCCGCGCACGCCGCCGTGCCGGGGAGCGTCGTCGACGTACTTCCGCAGGCCGCCGGCTGGCGGGGCATTCCCGGCGGTTCCGTCGTCGACTACTGGATGACCGGGTCGGGCGGAACGCCGCAGCGGGCCAGCGGGGCACTGTTCGTCCCGCCCGGCCGCGCACCGGCGGGCGGGTGGCCGATCATGGCCTACGACCACGGCACCTCCGGACTGGGGCCGGGCTGTGGCGGGCAGAGCGCCGCGACGAGCACGCCCGGACAGCAGGACGACAACCGCGTCGTGCGGTACTTCCTGGACGAGGGATTCGCGGTCGTAGCGCCGGATTATCTCGGCCTGAGCCGCTTTCGCACCGGCCCGCACCCGTATCTGGAGCTGAGCACCGAGGCCACCGCCACCATCGATCTGGTCCGGGCGGCCCGTGCGTCGCATCCGGAGCTGTCCCGCAGCTGGGCCGTCATCGGTGGGTCGCAGGGCGGCCAGGCGGCCCTCGGGGCCGCGCACCTACAGCATTCCTATGCGCCCGAGCTGGATTTTCGCGGCACGATCACCCTCGATCCGGAATCCGATCTCGAGTCCGTGCTGCCCGTGGCCGGCCCGTGGGTCCCGAACGTCAAGGGGGTCAGCGACACCGGGACGACCGCGTTCATCGCGATGGTCCTGGTCGGGCTGCGTGAGACGCATCCCGAGGTCGAGGTGAACAGCTATCTGAGCCCGCGCGGCCGCACCCTCGTCGACGGCATCGGGGATCTGTGCCTGGGCGCCATCATGCGTCGCGCGAACGGCGCCACGGTCGGTGATCTGCTCTCGCGCCAGTTGACCACCGATCTCCTGCGCACCGCACTCGTCTCGTACATGGCCGTGCCCACCAGCGGATACGACGACCCGATCCTGCTGCTCACCAACGCGAACGAC
>CBJNFW010000231.1:0-14161 GCA_966435935.1 uncultured Nocardia sp. | reverse complement strand
TGGTGTGCGGCTTCACGCCTGGTGCGAGGTGGTGGTCTGGTTGTCGCCCACCTACGGCACCGCCGCAGCGCCGCTGCACCGGATGATGCTGGGGCGGATGCCGGGCAGTGCGGAGGTTCCGGGTCGCGGCGAGGTTCCCGCGGACAACGTTGTGGGAGAACGTCTTTCGCATTGGGCGCAGGGAGCGCCGGACGGCGTCGTCGCGGTCCGGCCGGTCGAGCACGCCGCCGCGGTGCGGCCGCGCTGGGAGCGCGCGGAATCGGATACCGCCGAGCTGGCTGCGGCGCGCTTCGACCGGGTCATCGATCAGGACTGGCGGCGCACCTCCTACTCCGCGCTGACCGCGGGGGCGCACGAGATGCACATCGCCGAATCCGAGGCCGATACGGGTGTTTCGGACGAGCCCGCGGAGCCCTTCGCCGAACTCCCGGGTGCCGCCGAATTCGCTTCCGCCGCACCGTCGCTCATGAACGATCTGCCCTACGGCGCCGATTTCGGCACCCTGGTGCACGGTGTGCTCGAATACGTCGACACCGATGCCCCCGACCTGGCCGCCGAAGTCCGCACGCGGTGCGCGGACGCCATCGCCGAACTGCTCGCCGATATCGATCCCGACGCGCTGGCCACCGCCTTGCTCGCGGTCCTGCACACGCCCATGGCGACCGGTAGCCTGGCCGAAATCTCCAGCCGGGACCGGCTCAGCGAGTTGGATTTCGAACTACCGCTGGCCGGTGGTGACACCCCGTGCGCGCGGCGGGTGACGGTGCGCCGAATCGCCGATCTGCTGCGCGAACATCTGCCCGCCGACGACCCGTTCGCCGGATACGCCGACCAGCTCGACACCCTGCCGGACACCCCGTTGCGGGGCTTCCTGACCGGCAGTATCGACGTCGTACTGCGCACGGCCGGACCGCGTTTCGTCGTGGTGGACTACAAGACCAACCGGCTGGGCACCGGTGATCTGACCGTCGCGCACTACACCCGCGAGCGGATGGCCGCGGAGATGATGCGGTCGCACTATCCGCTGCAGGCGATCCTGTATTCGGCTGCGCTGCATCGCTACCTGCGGTGGCGTCTGCCGGACTACGACCCCGCCCGGCACCTCGGCGGTATCCGGTATCTGTTCGTACGTGGCATGATCGGTCCCGCGACACCGCCCGGCTGCGGCGTTTTCGACTGGGATCCGCCACCCGCGCTGGCCGGTGCGCTGTCCGACCTGCTGGCGGGGCGGTGGCGATGACCGCGATCCAGCTCGCGCAGCGGGCGACGGGTTTGTTGCGCACCTTCAACACCGCCGGTGTGCTGGCGGCCGCGGATGTGCATGTGGCGCTTCGGCTCGGGCGACTCGGCCGCGAGCAGGACGAGTCGGTTCTGCTGGCCACGGCGCTGGCGGTGCGCGCGGTGCGGTCCGGCTCGGTATGTCTCGAACTGACCAGGATGCACGAAATCGGCGTGGACGGTGAGGGTTTCGACACCGACGCGGACACCGCCGCCGAACCGGTCGATCCGGCGACGCTGCCCTGGCCCGACCAGGCGCGGGTGCTCGCGGCCCTGCGTGAGAGTCCACTGGTGCAAGGCAGCGCGGCCGGGCCACTGCGCCCGTTACGCCTGGTCGAGTCCGCAGGTGCGGGCCCGCTGCTGTATCTGGACCGGTACTACCGGCAGGAACAAACCATTCGCGAGGTGCTCACCGAGCGCGCCGCGACCCATCCGATGATCGATCCGGAGACGATCCGGCGCCAGCTGGACCGGCTGTTTCCGGACAGCGGCGCACCCGGGGATCCGCCGGACCGGCAGCGGGTGGCCGCCGCGCTGGCGGCGACCCAGTGGACCACCGTCGTGGCGGGCGGCCCCGGCACCGGCAAGACACACACGATCGCCCGGATTCTGGCCCTGCTGGTGGCCCATCAGCGATCCATACCCGATGCTCCCGAACTGCGCATCGCCCTGGCCGCCCCGACCGGGAAAGCCGCTGCGCGCCTGCAGGAGTCGGTGCGCGAGCAGGCCGCCGACCTGGACCTGCCCGAACTCACCGCCGCGACCCTGCACCGCCTGCTCGGCTGGCAGCGCGGCGGCGCGACGCGCTTCCGGCACAACGAGTTCAACCGCCTGCCGTACGACGTGATCGTGGTCGACGAGACCTCGATGGTGTCGCTGACCATGACCAGCCGGCTGCTGCCCGCGGTGCGCCGGGACGCCCGGCTGGTCCTGGTGGGCGATCCGGACCAGCTGGCCTCGGTGGACGCGGGCGCGGTACTCGCCGACCTGGTCGCCGGACCCGTTGCCGGCCCGCCGAATCCGGTGTTGGAACAGGTGCTGGGCGATGATCTCGGTGCGCAGGCAACCGTGGACCGTGCCGAGGCGTTGAGCGCCCGCGAGCGAGAACGTTTGCGCGGCGGCATCATCAGGCTGACCAGAGGTCGCCGGTTCGGCGGCCGGATCGCCGAACTCGCCGTCGCGGTGCGCGCGGGGGACGACGACACCGCCCTGCGACTACTGGCGGACGGGGGCACGGAGTTGTCGCTGTGCGAACCCGAGGAGATCGCCGCCGTCCGCGACGATGTGGTCCTGGCCGCCCGCGAATGCACCGCGGCGGCCGAGAAGGGCGACGCCGCGGCGGCTCTGGCCACCATGGAATCGCATCGCCTGCTGTGTGCGCACCGGCAGGGCCGATACGGCGTCGAGCGGTGGGACCGGATGGCGGCGGGGTGGGTCGCCGCATCCGGGATCGGCGCGGAACCGGGTGCCGGACACTGGTATCCGGGCCAGCCGCTGCTGGTCACCGCGAACGATCACGAGGCCCGCATCTACAACGGCGACACCGGGGTGATCGTGCGCGGCCCCGACGGTGGGCTGCGCGCGGCCCTGCAGCGCGGCAGCGAACCCTACCTGGTGCATCCGACCCAATTCCCCGGCGTCACAACGGTATACGCGATGACCATCCACCGCAGCCAGGGCAGTCAGTACGGTACGGTGTCGATCGTGCTTCCCGGCCCGGAATCCACCCTCCTGACCCGCGAACTGCTCTATACCGCGATCACCCGCGCCCGCCGGCACGTCCGCATCATCGGCACCGAGGACGCCATCCGCGCCGGAATCGGCCGACGCGTATTGCGCGCCAGCGGGTTACGCGGCTGAGTCCACGCGGGTGACCGCATACGACGGCCCGGCCTCGTTCCGGCGGGCGCTTCGCCTGTCTCTGTGCGGCAGCCAGTGTCGGCCACCTTGGGAGCGTCGACGCGTTGTCCACGTCGGTCCGGCGGCACACGCCGCATGGGACGATGGCCGCCCGGCGCGGCCGCGATCGCTCAGCCGCGCTCGTCGAAAATCCCCGGAATCGTCAGCGCCCGTTCGACATCGGCGCGATTGCCCAGGGCGACGAGTACGCTGCGGATCATCGTCAGCCGGGCCGCGGTGACCTGTTCCGGATCCGGTTCGCGACCGGGCGTCGCGGCCGCGGAGACGCGGTAGACCACGTACTCGCAGGTGTGCAGTGCGGTGTCGAGGTCGAGCGGGCTGGGCAGCGGCCGGCCGAGTTCGGTGAATTTGGCGCGGACCAGCGCGCGGATATCGTCGAACGCCTCCTCGCGGTAGGCCGATACCGGTGAGGCCGGATCGTGCAGTTCGGCGAAGACCGGGCGCAACATCGGGCCGTGTCCGCGCGCCCATTCCAGATAGGCGTCGATGATCGCGATGCCGAGTTGTACCGGTTCGAACGAACGCGCCAGGGCGGTCCGGATCCCGCCGACCAGGCCCTCGTTGGACAGCCTCAGCAGCGAGTGCAGCGGCTGTTCGGCATTGCCGAAGTAGCGGTAGAACGTCGGGCGGGAGATGCCGGCCTGCTCGATGATCCGCGCGACGTTGAGCCCGCGCGAGCCGTGTTCGGTGAAGACCGCGGCGGTGGCCAGTTCGATCCGGGCGCGCACCTCGTCGGCCTGTTCCGGGGTTTGTGGCGGCCGACCGCGCCGGGCGCCGTTGTGAGCGGGGACCACCACGTCGCCGGGCATCTGGTGAAACCTCCTCGATCATCGACGGTCGCTTGACAGCATACGGCTCAGCCCTATTAATCTAACACCACTGTTCATGTAACATCAGTGTTCAATAAATTGCATCACCCGCTGACCGAGAGGGCCGACGATGCCGACCGCCCCGCAGACCGCTCCCGCGGATGCACTCCCCTCCGAGCTGGTGCAGCGCCTGCTGGCGCTGGCCACGGCCGGTGCGGCCGCTCCGGTCGAGGTGTTCGCACCCGCGACCGGCGCGAAAATCGCCGACCTGCCGCAGTCCGATATCGCCGACATCGAGAGCGCCTTCGTCACCGCGCGCCGGGCGCAGCGGGAGTGGGCGGCGGTGCCGGTGCGGGAGCGGGCCGCGGTGCTGCGGCGGTTCCACGATCTGGTGCTCGCCGAACAGGACGTCATCCTCGACATCGTGCAGACCGAGACCGGCAAATCGCGGGTGCACGCATTCGACGAGGTGGGCGACGTCGCGGTCAACGCCCGCTACTACGCGGCGCAGGCGCGGCGGCTGCTCGCCCCGCGCAGCCCGCGCGGTGTGCTGCCGGTGCTGACCCGGGTCGAGGTGCGGCATCGGCCCAAGGGTGTGGTCGCGGTCATCTCGCCCTGGAATTACCCTCTGGCGCTTGCGGTTTCCGATGCCCTGCCTGCCCTGGCGGCCGGTAACGCGGTGGTCGCGCGCCCGGACAACCAGACCGCGCTGACCGCGCTGTGGGCGATCGACGCCGCCGAGCGCGCGGGTCTACCCAAGGGGCTGTGGCAGGCGGTGCTGGGTCGCGGCTCGGTGATCGGCGGCGAAATCATCGCGCGCGCCGACTATGTCGACTACACCGGATCCAGCAGTACCGGCCGCACCATCGCCCGGCAGGCGGGGGAGCGGCTGATCGGCTGCTCGCTCGAATTGGGCGGCAAGAATCCGATGCTGGTGCTGGCGGACGCCGACGTGTCCGCGGCGGCGAAGATCGCCGTGCGGGCCTGCTTCGCCTCGGCCGGGCAGCTGTGCGAGTCGATCGAGCGAATCTATGTGCACGACAGCCTGTACGAGCGCTTCGTGACCGAATTCGCCGGGCACACCGAGAATTTGGCGCTGGGCTCGGCGCGGGATTATTCCTACGAGATCGGTTCGCTCACCTTCCAGCGTCAGATCAACACCGTCACAGCGCATGTCGAGGACGCCGTGGCCAAGGGCGCGACGGTGCTCGCGGGCGGGCGGGCGCGTCCGGATCTGGGTCCCTACTTCTACGAGCCGACGATCCTGGCCGATGTCCGCGAGGGGATGACCGTGTACCGGGAGGAGACCTTCGGGCCGGTGGTCTCGGTCTACCGGGTCGGCAGCGACGAGGAGGCCGTCGAGCAGGCCAACGATTCCGCCTACGGGCTCAATGCCAGTGTGTGGAGCCGTGATACGGGCCGGGCGCGGCGGATCGCGGCTCTGGTCGAGGCGGGCTCGGTCAACGTCAACGAAGGATTCATCGCCGCGTGGGGAAGCGTCGCGGCGCCCTCGGGCGGGCTGGGCATCTCCGGCGGCGGCCGCCGGCACGGGCCCGAGGGCCTGCGCAAATACATCGACACCCAGACCATCGCGGTGCAGCGAGCACTGCCGATCGCGCCCCTGCCGGGCATGTCCGAGGCGATGTGGGCCAAGACCATGACGCTGTACTTCGGCGTCATGAAGGCGTTGCGCCAGTAGTGATCTCGCATCCGGCGGCAGCGGTACGACTACAGGAGTGGATATGGATTCGGTAGCGGGCAAGAAGGTCCTGATCACCGGCGCGGCCATGGGGCTGGGCAAATCCTTCGCCGAGCAAGCGATGCGGGAGAAGGCCGCGGACGTGGTGCTCTGGGATGTCGACGACGCCGCCTTGAAGGAGACCGCGGTCGAACTCGCGGCTGTGGGGCCGGGTACGGTGCACCACCGCGTCGTCGACGTGTCCGACCGCGACGCCATCGCCGAGGCCGGCGCGGTCGTGCGCGACGAGGTGGGCGATATCGATGTGCTGATCAACAACGCGGGCATCGTGCGCGGTAACGGGTACTTCTGGGAAACCGCGAATCGTGCCGATATCGCACAGACCGTGGCGATCAATTCCCTTGGGCCCATGTACATCACGCTGGAATTCCTGCCGGCCATGGTGACTCGCCGGACACCGGCGCGAGTACTGAACATCGCGTCCTCCGCGGCGCTGGTGGCCAATCCCCGGATGAGTGTGTACGCCGGTTCCAAGTGGGCGGCGCTGGGCTGGTCGGATTCGGTGCGGCTGGAGCTCGAACAATCCGGGAACGACCACGTCAAGGTCACCACCTTCTGCCCGACCTACATCAACACCGGCATGTTCGCGGGCGCGAAAGGGTTCCTGTTCACCCCGATCATCGAGCAGGAGGAGGCGGTGCGGACCGCGTGGACGCAGATGAAGAAGGGGACCGCGCTGGTCGTCATGCCGTGGACCTCGCGCTTCAACCGGGCGATCTCCGGCCTGCTGCCGCTGAAGGTCCGCGACCTGTATCTGAACTTCGTCGGCGTCTACCACTCGATGGCGGAATTCACTGGCCGCAAGGGGTGAATCGCGGATCGGAACCGGTCGGCGCTCTCGCGCACAGACCGCCCGACGCGCCGATACCGGCGAGTCGGTATGTGTTCCTTCGCCTCCGGGATATCGGGAGGCCCGGGCCGTCCTACCTGTGACATACTCTGGCCGGACGGGTGCCGAGCTGCCCGAGGGAGGACGGAGGCGACGCATGGGCCTGATGGACAAGATCCGCAACGAATTCATCGACATCATCGAGTGGCTCGATGATACGAATACCACGTTGGCGTGGCGTTTCCCGCGCTACGACAACGAGATCAAGAACGGCGCGCAGCTGATCGTCCGCGAGGGACAGCACGCGCTGTTCGTGTACCGCGGTCAGCTCGCCGATCAGTACCAGCCCGGTCACTACCAGCTGACCAGCGAGAACATGCCGATCATGTCCACGCTGCAGGGCTGGAAATACGGGTTCAGCAGCCCGTTCCGCTCCGAGGTGTACTACATCAACACCCGGCCGGTGACCGATCTGCGTTGGGGCACACCGCAACCGGTGACGGTGCGCGATCCGGACTTCAAGATGGTGCAGGTGCGGGCCAACGGCACCACCATCGTCCGGGTGATCGATCCCGCGGCGTTCCTGCGCCAGGTGATCGGCACCGAGAGCGTCGTGGACATGGAGCAGATCACCGAGATGATCCGGCGCAATATCGCGCTGGCGTTCTCGGACATGGTGATGGCCAGCGGTCTGGGCGCCATCGACCTGCAGGGCCGTCAGGTCGAATTGTCCGACAAACTCCGCGAATTCGTCGCCCAGCGCGTGCAGTCCTTCGGCCTCGGCGTGGATCAGGTCACCATGTCGATCTCGCTGCCTGAGGAGATCCAGCAGGCCATGACGCGCGGTGTCGCGCGTGGTGTGGAGGCCAGCGGATTCCTCAACAACGTCGGCGACCTGAACCGCTACCAGCAGGCCCAGACCGCCGATGCGATGCTGGCCGCGGCGCAGAACGAGGGCGGCGGCCCGATGGGTGCGGCGATCCAGGCCGGACTCGGCGTCGCGCTCGGTGGCCAGATCGCCGGGAACCAGGGCGGTTACGCGCCGCAGGGTTACCCGCAGCAGCAGGGCGGCTACCCGCAGCCGGGTGGCGGTTACCCGCAGCCCGGCTACCCGCCGCAGCCCGGCGGCGGGCAGCCCGTGCCGCCGCCACTGCCCACTCAGCAACAGTTCCACATCGACCTCAACGGTCAAGCAGCAGGCCCGTATCCGGCCGATCAGCTGCGCCAGTTCGTGGCCAGCGGTCAGCTCACGCCGAAGACGAACGTCTGGTCCAACGGAATGGCGAATTGGGCCGCGGCCGAGACGGTGCCCGCGTTGCAGGGGCTGTTCAACAGCCCGCCGCCGCTGCCGGGCACCCCGCCGCCTCCGCCGCCCGCGCAGTAGCCCGGACCGGTCCTTGCCCGTCAGTACGGCCCCGGGGGAGCCATGAACAACCCACAGCAGCCAGATCGCGCACCGCAGACCCCGCCGCCGCCACCGGGCGGCGGGGGCTCGCCGCAGCAGGGCCAGTCGGGGGCTCCCGGCGAGACCTATCCGGCATCCGCGCCGACTCGCAATTACGGTGGCGGACAACCGATCCGGCCGGGAGCGAACCCCCCTGCGCCGCCGGGCCTCCCGCCCTCCGGCGGTCCGCGGCCGGGTAGCCCGCGATCCCTCGGAAGCGAGCCGTCGCCGTTGCCCGGTTCGGGTGGGCCGGTGCCTCCGCCGCAAGGGCATCCGAATGCTGCTGTGCCGCAACCCGGCAGCGGCGGTGCGACACCATGGGGTGCGCAGCCTCCGGCGAATTTCTCCGTATCGGGCGCCCCGCCGGTACCCGCTGGCCCACCGCCCCTCCCCGCCGGATCGAAACCCGTTGCACCGCAACCGATCGGCGGCCTCCATCCACAGCCCGGCGGCCGGACCTACGGTGGCCGGCACTCGCCCGAGGGGCCACCATCGCTCCCCGGTGATCCGAACCCCGGTGCGCCGCAACCGCCCGCCGTGCCGCCGCCGTTACCCGGCGGTCCGAACCCCGGTGGTTCCCGCTCGCCGGGTGGTCCGCCGCCGTTGCCGGGCGGTTCGAACCCCGATGTGCCGTGGTCCCAGGGTGGCCCGCCGCCGTTTCCGGGCGGTTCGAACCCTGGTTCGCCGCAGTCACACGGTGGCCTGTATCCACAGCCCGGCGGTCAGCATCCCGGTGGTTCGCGCTCGCCGGGGAGCCCGCCGCCGTTGCCGGGCGGTCCGAACTCCGGTGTGCGGCAGTCAGGTGATGATCTGCGTCCGCAGTCCGTCGGTCCGACTTCGGGTGGTTCGCAGTCGCCGGGTGGTCTGCCGCTGTTACCCGGCCCGAATCCAGGTGGGGCGCAGTCGCCGAGCGGGCCTCCGCCGTTGCCGGGCGCACCGAACTCCGTTGTGCCGCAGTCACTTGATGATCTGCGTCCGCAGTCCGTCGGTCCGACTTCGGGTGGTTCGCGGTCCCCGGGTGGCCCGCCGCCGTTTCCGGGCGGTCCGAATTCTGGTGGGCCGCAGTCGCCGAGCGGGCCTCCGCCGTTGCCGGGTGGCTCGGTTTCTGGGGCGCCGCAATTCCCCGCCGGCGGGCCTTCGCCGATGGGGCCGCCGCAGCGGCCGATAGGGCCGCCGGTTGCGGCTGCCGTGGCCGTCGAGTTCGTTCCACCGGGTGGCGGCGCCGAGGGGCAGCAGTCCGGTATGGCCGCGCAACAACTTGCACCGCAACCGGATCGGGCGATGCTGCATCGCACCGAACACACCCGTACCTACCCGTGCTCGGCCTGCGGCGGTCAGCTGCAATTCGATATCGCCAGTCAGAAGTTGCGGTGTCCCAACTGCGGCAACTACTCCGAGATCGAGGCGCCGCGGGCGCCCGTCGTGGCGCGCGACCTGCGCGAGGCGATGGGGGAGTTGCGTGCGCTGCAGGCCACCACCGCGGGGCCGGAGATCACCGGCAATCACGAGATCAAATGCCAGAACTGCGGCGGTACAACGTCGTTCGTCGGCACTCTGACCGCGACCAGATGCCCGTACTGCGCCACCCCGATTCAGCGTGACGATGTGCACAATGCGCCCGCGCGCCTGCCGGTCGACGGTGTGGTGCCCTTCCGCATCGATGAGAGGAACGCTCGCGCGCTGGTCGAGAAGTGGGTTTCCGGACGGTGGTTCGCACCCAGCGAATTCAAGAAGTACAAGCGGCTCGGGTCGTTCGCGAGCGTCTATCACGCGTACTTCACCTACGACGCAGACACGTACACCTGGTATCAGGGCGAGCGGGGCATCGAGTACACCGAGACCTACCGGGACAGCGATGGCGATCTGCAGACGGTGACCCGGGTCCAGTGGTATCCGGTGCAGGGCGAGGTCGCCAACCAGTTCGTGGATGTTCCGGTGCTGGCCAACGAGCACGCCGACCGTGCCCGGATCAAGACCCTCGAACCGTGGCCGATCCAGGACGCGACCAGCTACTCGCCGGAATACGTGGCCGGCCACCTCGCCCGCACCTACGACCGCGACGCCGAGGAGTCGCTGTCCGAGGCGCGTTCGGAGATGGAGAGCGAGATCGAGCACACGGTCCGCCGCGATATCGGCGGTGACCAGCAGCGCATCCACTCGTTGAATTCGACCTGGAATTCGCTGGCGTACAAGCATCTGCTGCTGCCGATCTGGTTGCTGACGGTGATCTACATGGATCGGCCGTTCAATGTCTACATCAACGGATTGACCGGTGAGGTATCCGGCGAGCGGCCGTGGAGCAAGATCAAGATCGCCATCGCCGTCACGCTGGCGATACTCCTGGTGATCGCGGTCGTCGTGCTGTACATGAAGTTCGGGCACCATTCCACCGGGCACGGCCACACCACCACCGTGCACCATTCGACCCATCGGAGGTGAGCGGTGGTACTTCTGCTGATCCTGCTGGCGCTGCTGGTGCTGGTGGGCGGTGTGGTCGCGATCGTGATGGTGATCGCCCGACATCAGAAGCAGTCGGTCGCGTACGACAACCAGGTCGTGCCGGGCATCCCCTCGAACGCTCCGGCGTCCTGGGCGGGTTCGCACGACCCCGAGGCACGCCTGCACCGCCGGTTGCGGGACGCGATCCGCGCCCTGCACGGCGTCAATGCCTACGACACGGCCGCCAGCGTGAATCTGCGTGCGGGACTGGAGCAGTCGGCGATGGCGGTGGACACCCACCTGATCGCCATCGCCACCCTGCCGCAGTCCCATCGCGATCAGGCGCTGCCGGACGCCACCGCCGCGGTCGAGGCCGTCGAAGCCGGTGTGGCCCAATATGTCTCGGCCACCACCAAACCCGACCCGGTCACCCTCGAAGCGGGTTTGCAGGGCGTGCAAACCAGTATCGACGCGATCACCCGGAATCTCGGCGCATTGGGCCCGGGTGGATCCGCCGCCGGAATCCACCTGGCGCAATTCGGCGTCCGGTTTCCCCAAACCGCGCCCCAGCAATACCCCGGCGCAACCTACTCCGCACCTCCTGTGGGCGGCCCCTACCCGCCGGCCGCGACAGCCGGTGGCTACCCCGGCGCCCCAGAGGGCGCCCCCCCACCCACCAGATACTCCCCCCCGCCCGGCACAACCTATCCGCAAGCCCCGTCACCCGAGCATCCGGCCGGCGAGGCGCCACAAACTCCGCGCCCCCAACAACAAGCAGGAGCACCGCCCCCTCCCGAGGACACGGGGCCCTCGGACCCCACGATCATCCGCCGTCAACCCTGACCCGGCCGCTCCGGCTCGAAGCCGTTGTCGCACTGCGAATCACGCACGCCGAAGTCGCCCACCGGGACGCGTGCCGATCACGACCGTCGCGTAAAGTTCCTCGGATTCGGCGATCGCCGGTGTAAGTCCCTGCCGCGCAAGGATTTCGGTGGCCGCGCCGGACTGTGCGCGGCTCGTCTCGACCAGGAGACGACCGCCGGGGGCGAGCCAGTGCGGTGCGGCGGCGGCGACGCGGCGGAAGACGCCGAGTCCGTCGGGGCCGCCGTCCAGCGCGGTGCGCGGTTCGTGATCGCGCGCCTCGGGCGGCATATCGGCGATGGCGGCGGTCGGCACGTACGGGGTGTTGGCGAGCAGCACATGTACGCGTCCGGCCAGATCCCGGGGTAGCGGAGCGAACAGGTCGCCCTGGTACACCGGTGCGTTCAGCGGCGCGAGATTGCGGTGGGCGCAGGCCACCGCGGCGGGCTCCAGATCGCTCGCGCTGAGTTCGACACGGATTCCGGCCGCGGACAGCTCGGTCGCCACCGCGAGACCGAGCGCACCGCAACCGCAGCACATGTCCAGGACCACGCACGGGTCGCGTGGATCGGCGACGGCGAGTTCGACCAGGAATCCGGTGCGCTGACGCGGTACGAACACCCCGGGTGAGACCGCGACCCGCAGTCCGCGAAATTCCGTCCAGCCCAGCAGATATTCCATCGGCACTCCGGAAACCCGTTGTGCGACAAGCTCGTCCAGCTCCGACTCGGCGGCCGCCGCCGCGGCCAGCAGTGCGGCCTCCTCCTCGGCGAACACGCACCCCGCCGCGCGCAGCGTGGTGACCAGCGAACCGATGTCGGAGACGTTCATCGGTCCATTGTGGCCGAGCGCTGGGTTAACCGGAATTCGGCAGGAAGGTGTGGATGGCGTCGAGGTAGATGCCGCGCTGAGCGGCCTTGGACGGTGGCATCAGCTGGGAGATGATCTCGTTGGGCGAGGTCATCGCACCCACCACCCGGGTCCCGGAGACGATGAAATCGGTGACCGCGCGGCGGATGTGATTCGGCGAAGTGATCACCACCGCGCTGCCGATGCCGCGATCCCGCAGGATCCGGGTGCTGAACAGAGCATTCTGCACGGTGGAGCCCGACCGATCCTCGACCAGGATGCGGGCGGCCGGAATGCCGTGCCCGATCAGCCAGCCTGCCATGGCGGCGGCCTCGGGCACCCCGTTCTGCGGTGCGCCGCCGGTGACCACGATCGTCGAATCGGGTGCGGCGACCGCCTGCAACCAGGCCGCTTGCAGGCGGTTCACCAGTTCGGGTCGCATCGCGCCGTTCGGCAGCAGGCCGTAGCCGAGCACCACCAGAGCGGTCTGCGGACCGATCATCGAGGGCAGCGGATTGGGCAGGGTGCCGACGCCCGCACCGATCGCCCCGAGCACGCCGCGCGCACCTGCGGCCATCCCGGGATCGACCGCGTCGAGCCGGTTGAAGGCCGCCTCCCGGGTGAGCAGATCGCCCGCATAATCCGCCCAGATCGCTTGCAGGGCAAGCGCTTGCGGGTTGTCGGGCGCGGCGGCGACCATGCGCCCGAGTTTCCGCAGTCCGGCCGCGTCGTGACCGGTCATGAACTCGGCCTGTGCCGAGCGGTACAGCGGGGCCGGTGTGTTGTCGGCGGCCGCGATTCCGGAGACGGATCCGGCGGCCAGGAGCAGGGCCGAGGTGGCCGTGAGGAGATACGTGAGACGCTGTGCGATTTTCACTGCTATCGATACCTTTCCGACCGAACGGATCAGGCTATGTTGCTGGTAGTTGGCTTGGTGGCAGCCGTCACTACGATACGGTCCGATATCGGGTCGAGCTAGGATTTGGTTGTTGTGAATTTCCCAGTCTTGGAGGGTAGCGGAGGGGTAGCCGGTACTGCGCGCCGGGCGTCGACACCGCCGGCGGGCCGATTAAGGTGTCAGGAGTGGACACCATTTCGCTGACCGGCAAGGAACTCGCCGCCGCCCTCAATTCCGATACCGCCGAGCGCGCCGCCGCGCTCACTCAGCGGGGAGCCGCACCGCGGTTGGTGCTGGTGGTGGCCAATGACGATCCAGCCAGCGGCTGGTACGTGAAATCGCTCCAGCGCGCCGCCGGACGCCTCGGAATCGATTGCGACACAGTCGATCTGGGGGCCACCGCGACGGCCGATCAGATTCGCTCGAAGTTGCGTGGGCTGTGCGCCGACATCGCGGTCGACGCGGTCATGTTGCAGACGCCGCTGCCGGACGGGGTTGCCTTGCAGGATGTCAGCTCGGCGATCGCCGCGGCCAAGGATGTCGACGGGGTCAGCCCGCACTCGCTGGGCCTGCTGGCGACCGGACTGCCGGGTTTCCCGCCCGCCACCTCAGAGGCCGTGGTCGAATTGGCCAAACATCACGATATTCGGCTCGCCGGACGGCGCGTCGCGGTCGTGGGCCGTTCGAACGTGGTCGGCAAGCCGCTCGCGCAACTGCTGCTGGCCGAGAATGCGACCGTCACGGTCTGCCACTCCCGGACCACCGATCTGCCCGCGGTCACCGCCGCCGCCGATATCGTTGTCGCGGCCGCGGGCCGTGCGGGCCTGATCACCGGTGATCACGTGCGCGAGGGCGCCGTGGTCATCGACGTCGGCACCAATGAGGGGCCGGACGGCAAGATCGTCGGCGATGTGGACGCGGCGTCCGTTCAGGGCAGAGCGGGTGCGCTGAGCCCGGTTCCGGGCGGTGTCGGCCCGGTCACCACCGCCCTGCTGATGCGTCACGTGGTCCGGGCGGCGGAGGCCAGCCGGGCTTGAGAGACGCCGCGGCGGCGAGCCGCGCCCGAAACGCGCGG
>CBJNFW010000230.1:0-14219 GCA_966435935.1 uncultured Nocardia sp. | reverse complement strand
CAGATGTACGGTCCCGACCTCGGTCCCTTTGCCACGACTGCCTCCTCACTAACCAAATGGAAAGTACCGCAGTAAATAGTGGGTACTTTCCAGTGCCGATGTCGCTGTCCAGGATGGACGCATGACTTCACCGACCACAACCCCGATGTCCACCGGCGTGGCGATGCTCGGGCTCGGGGCGATGGGCAGCTCCCTCGCCGCCCGGCTCCTCGACGCCGGTCACACGGTGACCGTATGGAACCGAAGCGCCGGCCGCGACGCCGACCTGGTCGCCCGCGGCGCACAGCGCGGCGCGACCGTCGCCGACGCCGTCACCGCGCAGCCCCTGATCGTGGCCTGCCTGCTCCGGCACCCGTCGGTGCACGAAACCCTCGACCCCGTGGTCGACCAGCTGCGCGGTAAGACACTGGTCAACCTCACCACAACCACCCCGAACGAGGCGCGTGAGACGGCCGCCTGGGCCGCCGGGCACGGGATCGACTATCTCGACGGCGCGATCCTGGCCGTGCCCACCATGATCGGATCACCTGGCGCGCAGGTCTTCTACAGCGGCTCACAAACCGCCTTCGACCAGCATCGTGAAGTCCTCGACACGTGGGCAACCAGCGTCTTCGACGGTTCGGATGCGGGTAGGGCGTCGCTGATCGACCTTGCCATGCTGTCCGGGATGTACCAGATGTTCGCCGGTTTCCTCCACGGCGCCGCGATGGTCGGTTCCGAAGGTATGACCGCGACTGACTTCGCTGCTCGCGCGGCGCCGTTCATCAGTGCCATGACCGGCGGTTTCATCGGCTTGGCGCGGGTCGTCGACGGTGGCGACTACACCCTTGCCGGCCAGCAGAGCCTCGACTTCTCCGATCTGTCCTACATCGTGCGCGCCAGCGACGCGCAGGGCGTGAACCCGGCGACGATCGCCGCGGTTCAGGCGCTGATCACCCGGCAGATCGCCGCCGGACACGGCTCCGAAGGATTCGCGCGGCTCTACGAGAGCTTCCGCGCGTCCGAGACGACCGTCGGTCGTGGCCGATGAGCGCCGCACCGGTCACCGTGATCGGCCTCGGCCCGATGGGCCAGGCGATGTCCAGGACCCTGCTGCGAGCCGGGCACCCGGTCACCGTGTGGAACCGCACGCCGAGCCGCGCCAACGACCTTGTGGCGGCCGGAGCACAACTGGCGGCATCACCTGCCGAGGCAGTGGCGGCCAGTGAACTCGTCATCCTCAGCTTGACCGATTACCAAGCGATGTGGGACGTCCTCGCCGACGTCGGCACCTCGCTGGCCGGCCGCACGCTCGCCAACCTCAGCTCGGACACACCGGACAAGACCCGCGAGGCGGCAAACTGGGCATCTTCACACGGCGCGTCGTTCGTCACCGGCAGCGTCATGGTGCCCGCCCCGATGGTCGGTACAGATCTCGCCTACATCTACTACAGCGGCGAACAGCGCGGCTTCGACGCGCATCGCCACGCCCTCACCCACCTCGGAGATCCACGATTCCTGGGCGATGACCCGGGCCTTGCCCAGCTGATATACCAGGCGAACCTCGACGTCTTTCTGACCACGCTCGCCGGATTCGCACACGCCACCGCGCTGGCGGGCTCTGCGGGCATCCCAGCCGAGATGCTCCTGCCTGGGGTCATGCAACTGGTCGCCGCGATCCCCGACATGATCGCCCCCGGCGGCGCCGCGGCTCTCGGCGCTCGAATCGACGCCGACGAGCACCCCGGCGCGGGCAGCAACAACATCATGATGGGCGCCACCGCCGATCACATCCTCGCCACCACCGAGTCGGCCGGCATCGACACCGCACTCCCTCGGGCGGTGCAAACGCTCTACCGCCGTGCCATCGACGACGGACACGGCACCGACGGCTGGACCCGCACCATCGACGCAATTCGAGCCCCCAAGGCAAGTGCATGAGTGCCGCGCACCGGAGTGCACCGCTCCGACGCTGCCAACATCGTACGATCGGACCCGATCAGCCGGAATTGCGATGTGAATAGCCACTACAGCTACCACCCACATCGGAGTTGCTGGTCAGCCGTCAGTCTCACGCCTTCGGTATGCCTGTCACCAACGTCCGGACCTTCGTCCAGTTGCTCCATCTCGAGAGATTGGTGCCACGGGGGCTGACCGTTGACGACGCCGACGTGATGCTCGGGCTCGACAGGCATCCGAGCATGTGGTCCTTGGTCGGCCGGTAGCGGGTTGAATAATGTCAACTCCGCACTGGCTGCATGCCTGAGTGGTCCAGTCAGCATCGTGCCGTTTTCTCGGTGGATACCCGGCAGGAACGGCACGTTGCGTGGTGCGCTTCAGAAAGCACCCGCCTGCGCGGCCAGCGTCGCCGCCACGGCCGCACGCTCCGGGAAACCGGCGTCGGCCGGAGTGCGCAACAGCACCAACTGGTGATACACCGGCGCCGTGGCCGCGACAAGCAGTGCGCGCGTATCGGTTTCGGCGGGGATCTCACCGCGTCCGATCGCACGTTCCACGACGATCTCGCACTGCGTGTAGCGGTCCTCCCACAGTTGCCGCAGTGCTCGCGCCGCGTCCGCCGAGCGGAAAGATACCGCGATCAGCGCCATCGCGATCGACGATTCCTCGGTGAACGAATCCTGGATCTCGCGGTTCAATTCCGTGAGATCGCCGCACAGTGAACCGGTGCTGGGCGGATGCCAATCCAGATCGCTCGCGGCGGCGAACACATCGGCGATCAGGCCGCCTACACCGCGCCAGCGGCGATACACGGTGGTGCGGTGCACGCCCGCGCGGGCGGCGACCGAGTCGACGGTCAATGCGTCGTAACCGTTTTCGGTCAGTTCTGCCTCAACGGCTGCGAGGACCTGGGCGCGAATGCGGGCCGTGCGGCCGCCGGGGCGCGACTGCGGGGGCGAGGCGCTCTCTGTGGCACGGGTCATGGGACCTATCCGGTTGCTCGGCGGGACAACATATGCAACCATCTTAACGCAACATTCGTCGCACTAGTGGGGTAGCAATGCTCATTCGAAGTGTTCACCAGGCTCAGCGGTCGCCCCTGATCGTGTCGTCTTCGAATACTTCGGAGGTAGTTCGTGCCCACTCGGATCATCGCGCTAGCGGTCAGCAAGTCCTTCAACGGGCGCACGGTCCTCGGTGCGGTCACCTGCTCGCTTCACGCGGGTGAACGCACCGGGATCATCGGGGAGAACGGGTCCGGTAAGAGCACGCTGCCGCGCCTGTTCGCCGGATGCGAGCAGCCCGATCATGGTGAGATCGTCGCGGACGCCGAGGGCGGCGTCGGCTATCCAGCTCAGGACGAGCAACTCCCCGCGCACTCGAGCGTCCAGCAGATCATCGACCGATCGCGAGATGCCCGCACCAGCCTCGATTCGGTCATCGACCACAACGTTCGATCATTCACTCACAGAACGGATTCCGCATGCCCGAACAGCCGTCGGTCACCGCACCCACCGTGCTGCATCCGATGCCCGGACAGCCGCGCGTGGTACTGCTGAAACCCTTGGTCGCCTCGCCGTTGATCGAGGTCGGCGAGTACTCCTACTACGACGACCCGGACGATCCCACCACCTTCGAAACCCGCAATGTGCTGTACCACTACGGTCCGGAGAAGCTGATCATCGGCAAGTTCTGCGCCTTGGCCACCGGCGTGCGGTTCATCATGAACGGCGCCAACCACCGTATGGACGGACCGTCGACCTTCCCGTTCCCGACCATGGGCGGCGCGTGGTCGCGGCATGTCGATCTGCTCATGGACCTTCCCAATCGCGGTGACACCGTAGTCGGCAACGACGTCTGGATCGGATACGGCGTCACGGTGATGCCCGGAGTACGGATCGGGCACGGCGCGATCGTCGGCGCCGGCTCGGTGGTGACTTCCGACGTCCCGGACTATGGCATCGTCGGCGGCAATCCGGCCGCCCTCATCCGGTACCGCTTCAGCGCGGACGACATCGAGCGTCTGCTGGCCCTGGCCTGGTGGGACTGGCCGATCGAGCACATCGATGCGAGTGTCCGCACGATCATATCCGGTACCATCGACGACCTGGAGAAAGCGGTGCCTGCACAGGCGGTATAGACCGGGATCCTCCCGGCCAGGTGAGTCGCCAGTTCGTCGTCGGCGCCCACTCCCTGTGCCCAGGCATCGAGGGGGAAGCCCTCGCTGAAGCCGTATCGAAGGCCAGGACGGTGAAGCCGCAGCGCTCGACCAGGAAGCGCAGGATGCGCTGCCGCATTTACGCGAACTCGGTGATGAAGGGGGAGTTCTCGCCGATGGCGACGATGCGGGCCCCGTCGATGACCTTGCGCAGCGGTTCCAGGTCATCGAGCGGTTCGTTGGGGTCGAGATGCGTCAGTGGTACGGCATTGTTGGCGCGTTGCCACCGGATCAGCGCCGCTGCGGACGGGCGAGCGTACTGGGCGAGGGACCTCACCAGTTGCTCGACCAAGCCGCCTACCACATCGAACACCTGCGCCCGGGATTGTCGGATCAACCGCAAACCGCTGGCTGACAGGGTCGTTCACCGACAATCGGGCTACACCGTGACGTACTGCACGATCGTGGAGAGAGTCCGACCACCGGGCATCCAATTCACCGTGCGGTGGCGCTGTCGCGCCAGGCCCGGGGGGTGAGGTTGTTGTAGCGGCGAAAGACCCGGGCGAAATAGGCGGGGTCGGGAAGGCCGACGCGGCGGGCGATCTCGTTGATCGGCAAGGTGGTTTCGGTGAGCAGACGCCGAGCGGCCGACATCCGGCGTTCGGTGAGCCAGTCGAGGACCGTGCGGCCTGTGCGCCGGCGGACGAGCGTGGTGAGGTGGCCCGAGGTGAGGCCGACGTCGGTGCCGATGTCGCGCAAGGAGATCGGTTCCGCGAAGCGGCGTTCGATCACCTCGAACACCGCGGCCAGCAGCGGCTCGTTGCCTCGGCGCAGATCGTCGACCACGTCGGCGGCCAGGCGCGCGATGTCGACGAGCAGCACGGTCAGATGTGCCAGGACCGCTTGGCGATAACCGTCCTGACGGCTGTCCAGCTCCGCCTCGATCGAGGCCAGCGCCGACAGCCACACCGGACGCCGCCCCGGCGGGATCGACAGGCGCAGCAGCCCGCCGGGAGTGCCGTGCAGGAACGGGAACAACAGCGGATGCGCGCGCCACGACGACCACGGCCCGTGCTCGTCTCCGCCGAGCGCCGACGGATCGAAAAACACCCCGAAACAGCTGCTGACCGTGTCGAGCACCGCGGGATCGATGATCTCGCCTGCCGCGATCACATACACATCCCCTTCCGCGATCGGCGCTCCGTCCGCACCGGCGGGCCGTGTCTCGGCCACGTAGAAAAGCACCGGAAACTCGTGAATGTGGCGATGTGCCTGTTCGGCATGCGGACTCCCCCGCAGCCGCAGCAGTGACACCGGAGGCGTCTCGGGCGTGGCGCGATACCGGTACACCGGCACCCCGCCGCTCCAGCGCACGGTGGTGGTGATGTCCCGCATATGCCCGAATATAATCCTAGTTTTGCCGCGCCTGCATCAATTGCGAGTTCGTTTCGGCGTTCATCATCGTTGTCATGACCAAGAATTCTCCTATTACGGATAGCTCCGGCCGTGAGCACGACTATCTCCCGGCTGCTGGGCGCGACGCGTTGTTGCCGTTCTACGACGTCATGACCACCGCTCTCGGCGCCACAAGGTTGCACGGCGCGCTGGTGGCGCATGCCGAGTTGGGCGACGGCCAGTGGATCCTCGAAATCGGCTGTGGCACAGGGAAGCTGTCGATCCTGGCCAAAAGAACCTGGCCGACGGTCGAGGTGGTCGGAATGGATCCCGATCCGCTGGCACTGGCACGCGCACAGCGAAAGGCGAAGAAACTCCACGGGATCCGTTTCGACCAGGGCTACTCCCAGGCATTGCCCTACACCGATGCCTCCTTCGACCGCGTGCTGTCCTCACTGATGTGGCACCACCTCGACCCCGAGGCCAAGACCGCGACCGCCGCCGAAATCCGGCGTGTGCTCCGTCCGGGCGGCAGGCTGATCCTGGCCGATTTCGCTGGTGACCTGGCACGCGGCGTCCACGGGTTCATGGCGCAGCGGATGATGAAATCCGGCCACCTCCAGGACAACCGCGACGACGCCATCCCCGAACTCCTCACCGCCGCCGGCTTCGAGGTCGCTACTCTCCCAACTCTCCGTCACCGCATCATGGGCACCATCGCCTTCTACCGGGCTATCCGCCCCACCTGCTGATTCGTCTCACCCAGGCCTGTCTGACGGGCCCGTTTCGGAGTCGAAGCCAGCGCTCAGGTATCCGTGCGGATCAGGCGCGGGATGGTGTGGCGTTCCGCCGCCCGATACACAACACCGGGGGAGCCACTTCGACGGACCGGATGAGCACGTGGTCCTCGTCCTCGATCTCGAGCATTGCCGGAAGCCGCCTGGGCGCTGGAGAATGTCGGGCGGTTCCTTCGCCGGTCCCTGTTCGGGATCAATCACATCTCGGAGTCAGGCGCAGGAGCACCACGCCGTGGGGTGCGACGCCGACATGGCTGATCGCGCGGGTTGTCGTCGTTGATGTGTGGGTCCACAGGTCGCGCACCTTATAGCATTGTGCGCTGGGCAATCCGGCTGCGGCGGTCGTGGTGCTGATGTCAGCAGGGCTGTTGTCCGGGTTGTACAGCGCGACCGCGACCGAGCCGTCGGAGAGCGGTTTGACCATGACATGGTTGCCGGTGGGCAGGAAGGTTCCCTGTACCGATGCCGGGTCCTGGTCGACGGCGATGACTTCACGGTTGGTGAGTATCGTGCGGGTCTGCTCGGTCATGGCACGGACGTCGTTGCCTGCGATCAGGGGCGCGGCCAGCATGGCCCACAGCGAGAAATGCGTGCGTTGTTCCTCGGTGGTCAGGCTGTACTGCGGATCGCGCAGGGCCGCAATCTGTTCCGGAGTCAGTGTCAGTAGCGATGTCGTCTGTTTGACGGTCGCGCGGGCGGCGATTCGTTGTTGCAGAGTCAGCGGCAGCGCTTTCAGTACTGCGCTGGGCACCGTACCTGGGTGCATGGCGAGGAATTCGGCCAACTGGGTGCCGACGACCAACATGTCGGGATCGTTCCAGTAGCCGGGACGGCTGCGCGCCGCGACTGGTGTCGCTGCGGCCAGCTGATCGGTGATGCCCAAGAATTGTTCGGACGAGAATTCGTTCACTGCGACGACTGGAGTCCGGTTGCGCCAGAACGGGTACAGATCGTGGGCGTTGCGAGTCAGGTCCGCTATGCGGGACCAGTCGTAGTCCTGCGCTGCGCGCAGTCCGGCGGAGCTGTTCGGGTTGATGCTGTAGACGATGTGGCGGCCGGTGGCGCGCAAGGCATCTCGCATCGCGGTGAAGACGCGTACCTGAGCCCTCAGGTCGTCGTTGTTACGGCACCAGTCGTATTTCAGGAAGTCCACGCCCCAGGCCGCGAATGTTCGCGCGTCCTGCGTCTCGTGCCCGGCGCTTGCGTTCTGCAGTGCTTGGCCGCAGGTTTCGTTGTATGGGCTGGAGTACAGTCCCAGCAACATCCCACGATCGTGCGCGTATCGCGCCAGTGCGGCGATTCCGCTGGGGAATTTCTGCGGGTCGGCCACAAGATTTCCGGCCGCATCGCGAGCGTTCGCCGCCCATCCGGCGTCGAGATTCACATAGCGGTAGCCCGCATCCCGCATTCCCGAACTCACCAGGGCGTCGATCGTGGTTCGGATAGCGTTCTCGGTCAACGGGATTCCGGAGTTCCATGAGTTCCATCCCATCGGCGGGCCCGAACTCACGGGTTCGGCGGTCGCGGTCGGTACCGCAGCCACGCCGAGCACAGCGATCACCGCGCAGACCGCCACCATCCAGTGACGAATCCGCATCACGCCGCAACGTCGGACGGCGGCGACCTTCGCCGTGGTTGTCCAGAACACGGTGTCATGGTCGCAGCGTCTCGCTGATGGGAAGGATTTGTGATCACTCGCACAGAGATCCCCGGGCACACCGCTCACGTTCGGCCGGAGTTGTGTACCGAAGTGCCACGCACACCCACTCTTCCACGCGCCTGCTCACCCGAATGTTCGCCCAGGAGTCCGAGGGCTCAAAACTGTTGGGAAACAACGTATCCCAGGGAACTCGCTGCGGTGAGCCCGCACCATGCGTTGCCGGAGCGGACAACAGTGCCGGGCAGTCGACTCGCAACATCCTGCAATCGGCGATACCGGACTTTCAGTGCCGCAACCGATCTCGCGGCGCACACCGCGCGGCCGGCGGCGTGTCGAGCCGGACGTCCTCGGCGCAGTCGACTCGTCGCGCCGGCACACCCGAACTCGGCGCGACCCCGCCTGGCCAGCAATCCGTCATCCTCCGCCGCGAGCACCTCGACCTGCTGGAGCGCCCTTGTTCGATCAGCTTGTAGCCGGACACCGGTGAACCCCTTTCGAGCGCTAGAACTGTCCCCACACGATGCTGACCGCGCCGGGAGCCCGGTAGATTTTGTAGTTGTGCACTCGGGCCCAGCGCTCGGCCGCTTGCTGGAGGTATGGAGAGCCGGCGTTGAGGTAGTCCTCGGCCATGGTCTTGTCGCCGAAAGCATCGAGCGCTTCGGCCAGTTTCTCCTGAGAACCGGCCTTACCGACTTTGATCGCGAGTATCAGCAGTTCCCGACGGCGGTCGGGCTCGAGCACCTGCCGCACCACCGCCGGGTTGTAGATCAGGGGCGGACTGTCTCGTAGCCGACGGTAGATGTGGAATCCGTCGTCGGGCACCAGCCAGACGCCGTCGGAGTTCAGACATCGAACACCCTGTCGCAGTTGATCTTCCGTCGCCGCGAGGTCAGCCATGTCTCGCGGCGTGAGCCCCTCGTTGTTTCGCAGGTTCTCGTCGGCGCCATAAGCACGCAGGTTGTCGATCGCGTTCTGCTCGCCCGTGTAATAGGCGTAGTGCAGCGCGGTATCTCCTTGTGCGGTAGCGTAATTGACCGCTCCCCGGTGCATGGAAACCCTGAGCACTTCCATGTCGTCGGTCGCCGCGGCCGACAATAGATCCGCTACGAACCGTTGCCGTCTGGCGGTCGGCCCGGCGTGACGGATGGCGCGGAATGTCACCAAAACCAATGCGGGCGCCAAAAACGCGAGAACGATTATCACTACCCCGACCACATCGATGATCCTAGGTTCGGCGCAACCGTTGCCGCACCGCATTTTACGGCGCGACCGGCACACCGCGGATTCGCCGACCATCACCAGCGTGAGGTTCCTCGACGCGAATTCTCCTGCGCCGCAAGATAACATGCACTTCGGGCGACCCGTAGGCGTCGCCGGAGCCGGTGTGAATATCGACGGTCTCGGCCGGAGGCCTCCGGTCTTCGCCTGCCGGTCGACGGTCCGGCGGCACGCTTGCGCGCCACTCGGAGTCGGCCGACCTTGTCCACCAGTCGCTCGGGGCTGCGTATCCCGAGTGACCGATCAACAGCACGGTGTCGACGCCCTCGACGAATCACCACCTCCCAGCGGCACCCAGCAGACCGTCCGGCCACGATCGACCGTGCCGACAGCCGGCGCCACGCTGAGCAACGAGAAGACGAAGGGAGACCAGTTGCCGGCCGAACGGCTCCTCCTCGGCATCACCGGCATCTCGTCGAGTCTCCGGTGGACCGTTTCATGACGCCGGAGCCGGGTATCGCCCTGTCCGACCGATATTGATCGACTCATGGAGGGTTCCTGTGTCCAATCACGCACGCAACGGTGTCGAAGAAGGTGTCGAGGCTGCCGTCGAGGGAATCAAGGGCCGGGCGAAGGAGGCCGCCGGGGCGCTGATCGGCGACCGGAACCTGGCGGATGAGGGCAGCGCCCAGCAGGACAAGGCCGACGCCCAGAAGGAAGCCGCCAAGAACGAGGCGCGCGCGGAAAAGGAGCGGGCGGCGGCCGATCTGCACGAACAGCGCCAGCGCACGCATCAGGACGACTGACGGCCACGTGACCGATTCCACCATCGCCGTTCTCGACATCGATGGCACACTCATCGACTCGAATTACCACCATGCCCTCGCCTGGTACCGGGCGTTGCGCTCGGTGGGCCACATCTATCCGATATGGCGGCTGCACCGGCTGATCGGCATGGGCGGCGATCAGCTGGTCACGGCTGTGGGCGGTGACACTCTCGAGCGCCGGGTGGGCGAGCGCGCCAGGCAGGAGCAGGGCAGGCAAGCCGACGCCCTGCTCGAGGAGATGGCCCCGCTGCCCGGCGCCCGCGAACTGCTGGTGGCCATCAAGCAGCGCGGTCATCGGCTGGTGTTGGCAAGCTCCGCCCAGTCTCGCCACGTGGAGGCGTTCCTGGACAAGCTCGGGGCGCGCGATATCGCCGACGCCTGGACCAGCAGCGCCGACGTCGAAGCATCCAAGCCCGCCCCGGACCTGCTGCAAGTCGCGTTGACGAAGCTGGGCGCGCCGCAGAGCGCGTCGAGTGTGATGGTCGGTGACTCGGTGTGGGATATCGAGGCGGCGAAAAGTGCCGGGATGCCCGCGATCGCCGTGCGCTCGGGCGGCTTCGGGGACGACGAGCTCCGCGACGCCGGCGCCATTGCCATCTACGACACCCCCGGTGACCTCGCGGCCTCGTTGGACGACACGCCCCTCGCCTGATACCTCGGTCGCGGCCGATTTCCGCCCGCGACAACGATCGCCGAAACCAGCAACCCATTGGGGAAACTCATGTCGGACGCAAACGAAGGGGCGGACACCAGCTGCGAAGCGGTGGTCGCGGCGGCGGACTATCCGGTCTTCGTGGTGACCACCCGCGACGACGAAGAGTTGAGCGGCTGCCTGGTCGGATTCAGCACCCAGATCAGCATTCAGCCACTGCGCTTTCTGGTCGGGCTGTCGAAAACCAACCACACCTTCGGTGTCGCCGAACGCGCACAGCGCCTCGCCGTTCACTTCCTCACATCGGAGCAGACCTCGCTGGCCGCGCTTTTCGGCGGCGAGACCGGCGAGGAGATCGACAAATTCGCGCACTGCCAATGGCAGCCGGGCCCCGGCGGCGTTCCGATCCTGACCGCCGCGACGAGCTGGTTCAGCGGCCCCATCGTCGACCGCCACGACTACGGCGACCACACGGGAATGCTGATCGCCCCGGACAGCGGCTCGCCTCCGGGCACCGACGTCGCCGCTCTGCGTTATCGGATGGTCGACGATCTGCGACCCGGCCACCAGGCATAGCCCGAAGGTTCATACTGAGTGTGCAACCAATAACGACGTGGCCCGCCGGATTGGCACAGTCTGGGCAGTATCGTGTGCCGATGATCAATGTCCGAGCGAAAATCTGCGGCATCCGGAGTGAATCGGATCTCCGGGCCGTCGTCGCGGCCGATGCGGATGCGGCCGGGTTCATTTCGGGCACCACGCACTTCAGTGAGGACGAACTCGGCGTCGAACAGGCTCGGCGCTTGTCGCGGATGGTGCCCGCGTCGATGGAGCGCGTGCTGGTCACCCATCTCACCGATGCGAAAGACGTCCTGCGCCTTGCGGACCGGATCGATGTGGACTGCATCCAGTTGCACGGGCTGATTACGCTGGACACCGTGCGTGCGGTCCGGCGGGACGCGGCCGGCCGGCGGGTGATCCGCGCGGTCCACGTCACCGGGCCCGAGGCGATCGGCGCGGCCGTGCGCGCGGCGCCGAATTGCGATGGGATCGTGCTGGATTCGCGGTCCGCGGACCGGCTCGGCGGAACCGGGCGCACGCACGACTGGTCGATCAGCGCACACATCGTCGATCTGCTCTCCGCATCGGAATTCCCGGTCATGCTGGCCGGGGGCCTGAACCCGCGCAACCTCACCGCGGCCATCGATGCGGTGCGACCGGCCTGGGTCGATGTCAACTCCGGCGTCGACGACGCGCGCGGCGACAAGGATCCGGACAATTGCAGCGAATTCGTCAGGGCCGCACACGCCTTCGCGTCGCCGACCGTTGCTCCAGCCCGACTGCGAGCAAGATGAGTACGCCCGCCCCGGCGGTCGCGGAGGTCGGCACGGTCCGTGTGCACACCGCGCCCACCAGGGTGGCCACCACCGCCTCGTTGAGTCCGACGACGCTGGCCGTCGCCGCGTCCAGCCATCGCAGTGCCTGCCAGTAGAGGGCGAATCCGGGTCCGAGCAGCAGTGCGCCGACCGCTGCCAGCTCGGCCGCATTGCGCGCCGGCGGTGGATCCAGCGCGAGCAGCGGACTGCTCGCGATCCCACCCAGCAGCAATTGCAGTGCCGCGGCGGTGATCGTGTGGTTCGGCCCCGGCTGCCGCGCTATCACACTGACCAGCAGCGCGACGCACGCCGCACTGCCGAGCGCCAGTCCGCATCCGAGCACGGCCGCCCCCACCGCCGTGCCGCCCGGGTGGCGTCCGGCCACCAGCCAGATCGCCCCCGCGACCAGCAGCAGCTCGACCAGTACCGGAAGCGTCGGCGCGCGACGTCCGCGCAGCAGCGACGCGGCGATGATCAGCACCGGCGCCGTCAGGTGCAGAGCGACCACCACCGGCAGCGGGCCGATTCGCAGCGCCGCGACGTACAACGCCAGATTCGCCGCCTCCAGCACGCCCAACTGGACGTACAACGCCGGGTTCGCGGTGAGCGTCGCCCACGGGCGCTGGCCGCGCAACCGCGCCGACACCAGCAGCGGCACCGCACCGCCGAGGGCGACCAGACCGGCCGTGGTCGGTGCCCCCAGCGCCGCCAGCAGCGCGCTGGAGGTACCCCACAGGCAGGTCACCGCGATCATCAGAGCGATCGGAGCGCCCATAGGCTAGGTCAGCAGGTAGGTGACCACGGGCAGGACGAGCGCGGTGAACGCGGCGAACACCGCGCTGGCCACCCGCCGCTTCGGTAATCGCGGGAAGTGCGTGGCCAGGCCGCAGTACGCGCCGAAGGCGATGAGCGCCGTGCCCCATACCACCAGTGCCCGGCTGGCGATCGTGCCGTATACGGTGTCGAAGCCTACCGCCAACGCGAAGACCGTGGTACCGGCCGCCGTGCCGAGCACCAGCAACGCTTCTCCCGCAGTGGAATTCATCAGCATGCGGTGACCGCGCACCGAGGCGATCGCCTGCGGGTCGGTGCGATGGGCGCCGTCGACCCGGCAGATCTCGTCGTATACCTTCGCCGGATTCACCCGCTCGTTGATCGCCGGCCGCACCTGCAACAGGGCCTCCAGCGCCTGCGTGGTCGCGTAGGAGGTGACCGGTCCCTCGTCGGAGATGCGGAAGCCGCCCCGGTAGATGGCCAGCGCATCCATCTCCTGCAGGTCCAGCAGCGCGACGATCGCCGCACGCACCGCGGGATCGAAGATGGTGCGGCTGTCGGCCGATATCACCGCGCCGACCGCCAGATGCAGCGTGAGATGGCGCCAGGTGTCGACCAGATCGTCACGGCGGAAGATCTCGGTCTCGATCTCGCACTCGCCGCGGCGCAAGCCGGTCAGCAGCCGTTTGACCGCCATCGCGCAGGCGCGCTCGGCACGCTTGTCACCGATCCGGATGATCTCCGGGCGGGCGAGCACGGTGGCGATGTGCGCGGCCGCGTAGATCGGCAGGGAACGCGGATCCTGATACATCGCCGAGACCAGATAGTCGATGCCGCGCGAGATGGCCTGGTGCCGTTCGCCATCGAAGCCGCCGTCAACGATGAGCGCCTCGACCGCGGCGGCGGTCGCGGTGATCGATACCGGCCCGAGGAAACCCGATATGCGCCATCCGCCGGTTTCCGAATCCTGTTGGTCCAGTAGGGATCGCACGGCCGCGGCCAGATCGGGATCGGACTCCTCGATCGCCAGGCAGCGCAGCGCCCGGATGCGCCACGCGACGTCGATCGGGGTACGGAAGTACCATTCGTCGCCGTTCGGCCGTTGCACGACCGTTGCCCGAACCAGCATGGCAACCTTTGCCGCACGCGGGATTTCGCAGCCGGCGCGGTGCAGCACGCAGACGACCTCGGCCGTGTTCTGGGGATTGGGTGGCACATCGGGTATCCAGCCCCAGCCCGCGCCCCCGCTGAGATGCGGTATCTGGCTGCCGCGCAGCCATTCCACAGCCATCCGGATACGCTCGTCGATGTTCGACACGGCTCTCCACCCCCTTTTGGTACGTCGCCCCAGAGACTTTCGATCGGGTGCTGATAACCGCCAAGTGATTAGCCTGAGCAGACTCGATGCAGGTCAGGCATCTGCC
>CBJNFW010000229.1:0-14239 GCA_966435935.1 uncultured Nocardia sp. | reverse complement strand
TGAGGGCAGCCTGATCCGGGTGGTGCCGGGGAGGGTGGGAGCAGCCCTGACAAAGCCGGGACGTAGCCAGTACTGCCAGATGGTGCGGGTCCGGCGAACGGGATGAAGAGGAGTACGCGAGGAACCAGCGTTGTTACGTCCCTCCATGCGCCACCTGCTCCAACCTGGCGGATAAGGGCAGGATGCGGTGCGTCCCTGCTGTTTACGGTTGCGGCGGGGAACTCCTGGGCCGGTTTACGTTAGCTGGTCGGGAGGCCACGAGGAAGGTCTACGGCGTACTCGTGGCGAGGCCGCAGGGACACAGTTGGGCTCCTCCTTCGTCGAGCGAAACACAGTGAACACGGGAACCGCCCGGTCAGGCTCCTCGGTGGCACAGCAATCCGGTTGTGCCAGTCGGGGATAGACGCACCGACCGTCGAACGGGCCGGGTGGGGCGGAGCCGCCATAGTAGTCCGAGGCCGGGAAAGCCGGTCACATGGCGAAGGGCGGCAGCGGTTTTCGAGAAAGGACGGATACTGCAATGCCGAAAGACGCGCCACTGAACGGTGACGCCACGCCGGATGCTCCTGCGGAGCCGAGCTGGCGGGTATCGGAGATGCAGGCCAAGCTTCAACGTTGGGCGGCGGCCGATCCCGGCCGCCGGTTCGACGACCTGTTCAACTTCGTGCACGACCCGGCAACGCTGATCGTGGCGTTCGACCGGGTCGCGGGCAACCACGGAGCCCGCACTCCGGGCGTCGACGGCATGACCGTCACCGACGTCGACGAGCGCATCGGGGTTCCGGGGTTCCTGGACGATCTGCGGACTTCGTTGAAAGACGGGTCCTTTCGGCCGTTGCCGGTGCGGGAACGCAAGATCCCCAAGCCGGGTGGGTCGGGGAAGGTGCGCCGTCTCGGGATTCCGACGGTGACCGACCGGGTCGTTCAGGCCGCGCTGAAGCTGGTGCTGGAACCGATCTTCGAGGCCGATTTCGAGCCGGTCTCCTACGGGTTCCGGCCCCACCGGCGGGCGCAGGATGCGATCGCCGAGATCCACTATTACGGCACCCGCGGTTACCGCTGGGTGCTGGATGCGGATATCGAGGCGTGTTTCGACCGGATCGACCACGTTGCCTTGATGGACCGGGTTCGTTTGCGGGTCAAGGACAAACGGGTCCTGGCGCTGATCAAGGCGTTCCTGAAGGCCGGGCTCCTCACCGAACTCGGCGACCATCAGGACACCATGACCGGCACGCCCCAAGGAGGCATCCTCTCGCCACTGCTGGCCAACATCGCGTTGAGCGTGCTCGATGAGCAGGTGATGGCGCCGTGGAAGCCGGGCGGGACGATGGCCAGCGAGGCCAAGCGGGCCTACCGTCGCCGAAAAGGAGCGCCGACGTGGCGGCTGGTCCGCTACGCGGACGACTTCGTCGTGCTGGTCCATGGGACCGAACACGATACCGAGGTGATGCGTGAACAGGTCGAGAAGGTGCTTTCGCCACTGGGACTTCGGCTTTCGCCGGAGAAAACGGTGGTACGGCACCTGTCGGACGGGGTCGATTTCCTGGGATTCCACATCCAGTGGCGTCGCAAGCGTGGCTCGGACAAGTGGTTCGTCTACACCTTCATCGGTGACCGGCCCATCCGGTCACTGAAGGCGAAAGTTCGTGCCCTGACCCATCGGTTATCGCAGCAGAGTCTGAGCTATGTGATTATGCGGCTCAACCAGATTCTGCGCGGCTGGTCCAACTACTTCAAGCATGCCGTGGCGAAGCATCGGTTCGCCGTGCTCGAGAAGTTCGTCTGGAGACGGATGATCGTGATGCTGCAAACCCGGCACCATTGGGGTTGGAAGGACATCCGCCGCCGGTTCGTCACCGCCACAGGGCGGTGGCAGCCGATCACTGCGGCGGACGGGACCGAGTTGTTCGATCTCAACAGTGTGACGGTGAGCCGTTATCGCTGGCGGGGCAACAAGATCCCGAACCGATGGACGGCCCTTCAACCAGCCTGACGACAGAAACCGTGGAGAGCCCGTTGCGTCGAGAGGCGCACGGCGGGTTCGGCGAGAGGCTCGGGGAGACGGAGCCGGAGCAATCCGGCCACCGCGCCCCGGGCCTACTCAGCGATGGCGCTGGTTGGAGTGTTGCCGTTCAGCCATGCTGCTGGTACTAATTGCACGGGTGCGCTGGTGATCTTGTCCGAAAGTTGTTGCCGCACTTGACTTCTGTGGTGATCAGTGATATCCGGAGCGACGGCGATCGGGTGGTCGTAGAGGCTGTTGTTGCCACGCCGATGGCCCAGTGTCCCGGGTGTGGAACAGCGTCTGAGCGTGTGCATTCCCGCTACGGACGCCGGTTGGCCGATGCAGCGGTTGCTGGGCGGACGATGGTGCTGTCGCTGGTCGTGCGCCGTTTCTTCTGCGGTAATACCGATTGCGCGGCAAGAACTTTCGCTGAACAGGTCGACGGGCTCACCACCAAGCGGTCACGCCGGACCAACCAGCTGACCTCGATGCTGACCGCGATCGGGCTGGCCCTGGCCGGACGCGCTGGTGCACGCTTGGCGCGGCGGCTCGGGTTGTCGGCCAGCCGCGACACTCTGCTGCGGCTGGTCCGGGGGCTCCCCGATCCGCCGGTCGGCGTGGTGAAAGTCCTGGGTGTCGACGATTTCGCTGTCAGACGCGGCCGCAGGTACGGCACGGTGCTGCTGGATATGGCCACGCATCGCCCGATCGATGTCCTCGACGATCGGGAGGCCGACACCTTGGCGGCGTGGCTGTCGGCGCATCCAGGGATCGAGATCATTACTCGAGACCGTGCTGGAGCCTATGCCGAGGGAGCCAGACGCGGTGCGCCGCAGGCCATTCAATGTGCCGATCGCTGGCATATCTGGCAGAACCTCGGCCAGGCGGTGGAGAAGACCGTCATCGCGCACCGCGATTGTGTGCGCGAATCATTCACTGCAACAACACGTTCCCGCCGCCAACCTGACCGATCGGACAATGCCGATGCCGCTGACTCTATAGCAAAGGTAGATGTCTGCGAGGCCCGGGATCGGTTCGTCCAGTTGCGGGCCCGCACCATCGAGCGGTACGACGCGGTGCAACGGTTGCGCGGTCAAGGCATGGGCCTGCGCACGATCGCGAAAGAGCTTGGCATCGACCGGAAAACAGCTCGGCGGTTCGCTATCGCGTCCGATCCAGAAGACGTGATCGCCGCTGCCACCTCCCAGGCCACGCTGCTGGACGACTTCGTTCCACACCTGCTCACGAGCTGGAACGCGGGATGCACCGATGTCGCAGTCCTCACCCAGGAGCTTCGCCAACTCGGTTACCGGGGCAGCCAGCGCACCGTCTACCGCTACTTGCAGCCTTACCGCGCTGGCCGGAAGAAGACCCGGGTAGCCGCTGTCCCGGCGGCGGCGCCGAAGGTCCGCGCCGTGACCGCGTGGATCATGCGGGATCCGGACACTCTCGCCAGCGATGACGCTCAGCAGCTCGCCGGGATTCTGGCCGGCTGCCCGGAACTGGAGGCCACCCGCGGCCACGTCGGTGCGTTCGCTGTCATGATGCGCGACCTGCGCGGTGATCGTCTTCCTGAGTGGATGGCGCAGGTCCGTGCCGATAACCTGCCAGCGCTGCACTCGTTCGTCACCGGTCTCGAACACGACTTCGCCGCGGTCACCGCCGGGCTGACGCTTCCGTGGAGCAACGGTCCTGTTGAGGGCACCGTTAATAAACTGAAGCACCACAAGCGCCAGTGCTTTGGTCGGGCCAAACTGGATCTGCTGCGCAAACGCCTACTACTCAGCCACGCAACCGTCGATCAGCACCCGCCGATGAAATGATCACGGTTCCTGCGCCAGAACCGGGGGATGGGACCACCCTGTTTGCCACTGATGGGACCACCTGACTAGCGGTTTTGCCAGTTATGGGACCATTCAGGATGACGCGGCGGCAGGTGACCGAGAGAGTCAGCCCGGCACCGATGAGTTCGGCTGCTCCGGCCAGTCCTACCGGATGCAACGAACTACGAAGGGGCACCGACGCACTCCGCACCGGAACCGAAAACTGCACTGTGAAAGGACAATTCGTGAAGCAACACGATATCGCTGCGGAACTGGCGCTGCCCGGCGCCCAAGACCTGCTGGCGGCCACCTCCGCGGCCCATCTCGCCTACACCGCCGGCGACGGCACACCGCGGGTCGTCCCGGTCGGATTCTTCTGGACCGGAGCAGAATTCGTGATCTCCACCGCCGAGACCGCGCCGAAGGTCGCGGCGCTGTCGGCGCGCCCGCACGTCGCACTCGCCCTCGACCGCGGTGACACGCCCGGAGACGCCCGGTCGCTGTCCGTGCGCGGCACGGCGACCATCACCATCGTCGATGGCGTGGTCGAGGAATACCTCGCCGCGGCGCGCAAAACCATGGACGCCGAAGCCGTGGTCGAATTCGAACGGAATTGCCGAAAGATGTACGACCGCATGGCCCGGATCGCGATCACCCCCACGTGGGTACGCTTCTACGATTTCGGCTCCGGGCGCATGCCCCGATTCCTCACCGAGCTCGCCGCAAAGAACCTCGCCTGACCCGGGTCCGGAAATCCGGCTCGTGCCGGCGCGCTGGATATCGACGAACGTGATGAGCTGCGAGGGCTGCGAGATGATCCTCCGCAGCGCCGGCCAAGACCAAAACCACCGTCACGGGCAGGCGCGCACGGAAGTTGGCGATCATCTGCTGCTGGTCTTCTCGTCTCCGCTGGAGAAGAAGTTCCGCCCGATCCGCCTGAATCGCTGCTGTCTCAGTCACTTTGGATCCTCCTTCGGTGCGATAAGACCTGGAAGCCCAGTGTGAGCACAGGCACCGACAGTGCGGGATAGCTTGGGCCGCAACAAGAACGAACAGAAAACCTGTCGGTGCTCATTGCCATACTCCGTGGCTATGACTGTTCACCGTGTACGCGCGCATCTGCGCAACGGGCACCCCGTGCGGGCGCACAGCCGCCGATCCCCGGGCCGGTCAGGCTCCCCGCTGGGGTTCCTGGCTCTCGGCGGGGCCGTTCTCGCCGGCGTCCTGCTCGCCGGAGGAACCAGCCATTCCGATGGTCAGCATCCGGCGCGGCCGGTGGCTCCCTCGTCGGGTCGCCGGGGTCCCGCACGCCTGTGACGCCAGGCACAATCCCGCGACTTTCATTGACCGAACATTTGCAATTGGCAACTCTTGATAAGTGCAAGTTGATGAGGAACCGGGCGGCGAGCTTCGCCCGGACGTCGCGGTGTTGGAGATCCTGACGCGGACACTGGTCGCCATCGCCTGGGACAGCGCACACGCCGCCCCGCCCGGAGTCACCTTCCCGCAGATGCGGATGCTGCTGGTCCTGCAAACCCTGGGCCGGGTGCCGTGCTCACGCCTGGCAACGGCGCTGGGCGTCAACGCCTCGTCGGTCACCCGGCTGGCGGACAAGCTCGAGGGCCACGGCTACCTCAGCCGCGGCACCGACGCGCACAACCGCAGCGTGGTCACAGTCGAGGTGACCGAGGCCGGACAGCGGGTCGTGAACGAGGTGCTCGACGCCCGGCACACCGCATTCCGCACCATCCTCGATCAACTGCCGGAAGAGAAACGGCAGTCGTTCTCGGCGGTCGCACACGATCTGGTGCGTGCCGCCGCCGAGACCTCGGGGAGTCTGGTGGGTGCGTTATGAATTTCCGGCACGGTTCGACACGTCGCGCGACCCGCGAACACGCGGCGCATCTGGGCGACTTCAACGTCAGGCCGCGGATGCTGGCGATCGCCGGCCTGGCGATCCCGGTCGGCGCGGCCGCGGCCCTGGCGGCCTACGCACTGCTGAAGCTCATCGGGCTGATCACGAATCTCGTGTTCTACCAACGCATCAGCACCGCGATGGTCGCGCCCGGCGCGCAGCATCACCCGTGGTGGCTGGTCCTGACCGCGCCCATCGTCGGCGGTCTGATCATCGGGTGCATGGCCCGCTACGGCTCGGAGAAGATCCGCGGCCACGGCATGCCCGAGGCGATCGAGGCCATCCTCACCGGCGGCAGCCGGGTGGCCCCGCGCGTGGCGATCCTCAAACCGGTGTCCTCGGCGATCAGCATCGGCTCGGGCGGCCCCTTCGGCGCCGAAGGCCCGATCATCATGACCGGCGGCGCGATCGGCTCGATCCTGGCGCAGCTGCTCGAACTCACCGCCGACGAACGCAAGGCCCTGCTGGTGGCCGGCGCCGCGGGCGGTATGGCCGCCACATTCAACGCGCCGCTGGCCTCGATCCTGCTCGCGGTGGAACTGCTGCTGTTCGAATGGCGGCCGCGCAGCTTCATCCCCGTCGCCACGGCGGTCGTGATCGCCACCATGTGCCGGTGGCTGCTGCTGGGCAACAGTCCGGTGTTCGCCGTGCCCGCCTCGGCCGGCACGCCCGGCGCGCTCACCGACGGGCTGGCCCTGATTCCCGGTGTCACCGGCGGTCTGCTCGCGATCGCCGCGACCGCCCTGGTCTACCTCGCCGAGGACGGGTTCGGGCGGCTGCCGGTGCACTGGATGTGGTGGCCCGCCATCGGCGGCGCGATCATCGGCGTGGGCGGGCTGATCGAACCGCGTGCGCTCGGCGTGGGATACGACGTCATCGATCAGTTGCTCACCGGGCGCGGCACGGTCTCGCTGATCATCGGGATTCTGGTGGTCAAGACGCTGATCTGGTCGATTTCCCTGGGGTCGGGCACATCCGGCGGCGTGCTCGCGCCGGTGTTCATGATCGGTGCGGCGCTGGGCGCGGCCGAGGGCGGGTTGCTGCCGCACGCGACGGCCGGGCTCTGGGCGATGTGCGGCCTGGCCGCGGTGGTCGGCGGCGTGATGCGTTCGCCGCTGACCGGCATCGTATTCACCTGCGAGCTGACCCAGGCCTGGAACGATCTGATGCCGCTGGTGGTGGCGTCGGTCTCGGCCTACGCGGTGTCGGTGCTGCTGCTCAAACGTTCGGTGCTGACCGAGAAGATCGCGCGCCGGCGCCTGCACCTGACCCGCGAATACACCACCGACCCACTGGAGGCGTTCTTCGCCGCCGAGGTGATGCACACCGATCCGGTGGTGTTCGCGGCCGACGATCCGGTCGAGGAAGCGTTGCCGCGCACCCGTTTCGCGACGTTGTATCCGGTGCTGGACCCCTCCGGGCAACTGGTCGGCGTCACCACCCGCAACCGCCTGGCGCTCAGTGCGGGCGGGAACATCGGCGCGGCCGCGGTGACCGCCCGCGTGGTCGCGCATCCCGACGACACCCTGCGCGAGGTGGCCAACAAACTGGCGGCCGCGAACGTCACCTACGCACCGGTGGTGGATCGCGGTTCGCCGACCCGTCTGCTCGGGGTGATCGCATTCGAACAGCTGCTGCACGCGCGTCGCCGGGATCTGCACGAGGAACATCACCGCGAGCGGGTGCTGACGCTGCGGGATCAGCGTCCTACCTCACATCGTCGCCCGCCCCGTTTCCGGCACACCGCGACCGAGCCGACAGCCGATTCAGCGACGGCGAATACCTGACTGCAGCAAGGTAATACAACTTCAGCCGCACGACCCTCGTCCCGTGGCCACAGGACCGATACAGAATCAGGGTCTGCCACTCACCACCGGGCTACCAGGTCCCAGGGATGGTTACGCATATGCCCGAGATTCGATCCAGCGTGCCACTGGAGTGGGACCCACATGACGGTGGGCAGTCGATGGACGGCCGCCGGCGCCTCCATTGGACGGGGTGGGCACCAGTACCTGCTAGTACCGGCATGGTTGGCGTTGGCGTTGCAGCCGCGATTGTCCTGACCCCAGTGACGGCAGTTGCGGTTGGAGCAGCCATTGGGTGTCCACAAATTCACCGGTGGCGGGGCGCTGATCTCGGTAACCGATCCCTCGGCTCGGCCAGCCTGCACTGTGCCCAGCGCCGGGGTAGGCATTGCCGCAGCCGGAACCATCGCCATCACCGGAATTGCTGTCGCTATCGTCGCCACCGCGAGAGTGGCGAACCGCTGACGTGTGGTGGTAGTTCGATCGTTCTCCTTGCTCATCTCGTTGCCTTCCGGAACGGTGAACGACCGATCCTCCCTTCTCCGGTCGTCACCTGATTTGTCTTGCACGGCGACGACAGTGCTAGTGTTCGATTCGATCCGCCCGGGGGGCGGCTGGCGGTGTATCGGCATCGGCAGTCGACGATCCGGACGGTATACTCCGCGTTATCGTTGCAGTGGCTAATAATTCCAGTATGCGCCGATTCGCTCACCTGTGCGAGAGATAAACCCTGATTGCCGGGCGTGGAACCGCAGCGGTGAGGGCTCGCCAGGCCATCGGAAGCTCGCCGAGTGGCCGCCGTCCGAGCCCGGTGTACCTGGTCGTCACGACAAACGACCAGAAGAACAGCGGGAACACCAGTATCAGAATCGGTACATAAACATTGTGCGGCGGTGCCATCGAGCGCACCAGAGTGAGTGCGTAGAGAACACCGGCAGCCAGCAAGGCGACCGAGCCGCCGACCCAGACGAGCAGGCTGATCCGCCGCGCAGCCGGCGAATCGATGAAGCGAACATAATCCACACCGCTCACGTGTTGAATGACGAGCCGACCCGCTCACCCCGGCAAGCGCTTAATCAGGCATCACACGCCGCCAAGCTTCCGAGTTCTCAGATACCCTCCGGGACAGGTTCGGCGTCAGCGGCGCGCCACAACAGCCGATCGGTGCACGGTGCCGATCACGCTGTTGCGGGATAATTCGATCCAGCGCGCAGCACGACGGGATTCAGATGGCGGTCATGGCGTGGGTGGTGCTGGGGCGGTTGCCGGTGCCGCCGTTGGAGGGTGTGTTGCCGCATCCGGGTCTGTTGGTGCCGGTGTGGTTGGCGTTGCCGTTGCAGCCGTGGTTGTCCTGGCCCCAGTGACGGCAGTTGCGGTTTGAGCAACCGTTGGGTGTCCACAAATTCGGCGGTGGGGGCGAGGGGGAGTTGAGTTCGACGATCGATCCGCCCGCTCGGTCGAGTGGCCCGATGCCCGGCGTGGCCGAGGCTGGGGCTATCGCGGTCGCGGGAACTGCTGCGGCTATCGCTGCCAGCATGGCCGTGGCGAGTCGTCGGCGTGTGGTGGTGTGGTGAGTCTCCTTGGTCATCTCGTGTGCCTTCCGGACCATGGCGAACGAACCCGATACCTCCCCGTCGATTCGTTCGGTCGTGTATTTCGCTCGCACAGCGATGGCATTACCCCGGGGACCCCGGTGACGGCGGTGCGGTGAATGGTGCCTCGACATCGCGGCCGACGGTCCGGAAGTCGCAGTCGGCGCTATCGTTGCGTAGTAACAATTCTAGCTCGTCATGGTTAACGCCTGGCGCGAGGAATGATCCTGGTCGGATAATGAGCACCGGGAATCGGCGGGCAGCCGAACCGGCATACCGATCGCCTTACAGCAGCTCGACCGGAAGCCGGGCCAGGCTTGGGCACTTTCGTCGGGTAGGCGCGAAAACCAGCACCGATCAGCAACGTGATATTCGGACGCGTCCACGGAGAGCACACAGGCCCGGCCTGCCGTCGGGGCCGATACGGATGCCGTCACAACAAGATTCGTGGTGGACCTGTCGCCGGTGGCCAAGGCGCTCTTCCCGGCGATGGGTCGGGCCGAGTTTCCGGGTAATGCCCATATCCGCCAACCGAGGGGAAACAGTGGCATGTATCTGCTTCGCGAGACCTGGCTGTACCGGTTGGTGACGGTATACCGGTATGTAGCGTTCGATCTGCCGAAGCTCACGACTGGGATCGGTGTCGGGTTGCTGCTGGGTATGGCGGCGGTGCACATCTACCTGCTCGGGGTGACGGGAAGCCTTCCAGCCTATGTGGCCGGGTACTTCGTCGTCCTCGCGCTGGTGAGCATTCTCGGTGCGGGGATGATGCTGGCCGGTCGTTTCGCGCGGCGAGGGTGGTTGCTGGGGTCTGTGGTGTCGGTGGTGTTCCTGGTGGTGTATATCGTCACGCGGTTCGCCGGGGTGCCGATGGCGCCCGAGGTGAACCGCTGGTGGGATTTCGCGCCGGGCACCGTCGCGATCGGTTGCGCGGTGTTGTTCGTGGCCGTGCACATTTCGGTGCTGTTGGGGATCAATGTTGCTCATCCACGGAAGCGGGTGTGGCATGACTGATCTGGATTATCCTGCGTGGCTGCGTGTCGAGCATTGGCTCAATGTGCTGTTCCTGACGTTGCTGATCCGCAGCGGTATCGAAATTCTGGCTACTCATCCGAAGTTGTATTGGCGTGAGGACAGCAAGCCGGGCACCGAATGGGCCCGATTCACCCGCAAGACGATGCCTACGGACAAGTTGTACGACACGCTCGATGAGGAGGAGAGCTATTCGTCGCTGGTCGCACTGCCCGGTCACATGCAACTCGGGATGGGCCGGCATTGGCATTTCGTGAGTGTGATCGGCTGGATCGCCGTGGGCGCGGCTTATTATGTGCTGCTGTTCGCCACCGGGCAGTGGCATCGCTACATTCCGACCTCGTGGTCGATCGTCCCGCAGGCGTGGGACGACCTGGTCACGTATCTGAGTTTCAACCTCCCGTCGTTGCTGCCGGGCCAGCCGTTGGACGCGCTGCAGAAACTCGCCTACGCGGGGGTGGTATTCATTCTCGCGCCGTTCCAGATCCTCACCGGCGCGGCGCAATCGCCCGCGATCGAGGCACGGTTTCCGTGGTATGTGCGGATGTGGGGCGGGCGCCAATGGGCACGGAGCCTGCACTTTGTGGGCCTGGTCGCTTTCGTGTTGTTCATCGTCGTGCATTTGGCGATGGTGGTCTTCTGGAACTGGGGGCGGCTCAACGCGCTGATGATCTTCGGGCACGTCCACGACACCGGCTGGGCGGTCGCGTGCTCGTTCGTGATCATCGCGGCGATCATCGCGATCCATATCGCGGCCACCGTGTGGAGCCTGCGCCACCCCCGCTCGGTGCAGCGGGTGCTGGGCGCTCCGATCACCCGGTTGCGGCTGTGGCTGCTGCGGCCGTTGAAGTCCAGACAGAACTACCCGCCCGCGAGGCTGTCGGTCGAGCATCGGGTCAACGGCAAGCCACCCGACAGCAGCCAGTACAAGCTGATGGCGGTCCATCATTTCGCCGACTGGCGCCTGGATGTCGGGGGGTTGGTCGAGAACCCACTCGTACTGGACCTGACACAGCTGCGAGAACTGCGCGACCCGCAGCGTCAGCGGGTATTGCACAACTGTATCCAGGGGTGGTCGAGTATCGGCGAATGGGGCGGGCTGCCGCTGCGTGATCTGGTGTCGATGGTGCGGCCACTGCCGCAGGCTCGGTATATCTGCTTGCTCACCATGCAGGACACCGGACGTGATGAACCCAACGCGAAAGGCACCGGCCACTTCTACGAGGTGATCGACCTGGAGCTGGCCGAGCATCCCCAGACGCTGCTGGCGTATGAGATGAACGGGGAACCGTTGCCGATCAAACACGGCGCACCGTTGCGGCTGCGGGTGGAAAACCAGGTCGGATTCAAGATGGCCAAATGGATCGAGCGCATCGAGTTCATCGCCGACTATGCGGGTATCGGTCACGGTATGGGCGGATGGCGCGAAGACAACGTCTATTTCGACAAAGACGTCGAGATCTGATGCACACCAACGGATTACCACGCCGCCCGGAAAACATCGCGCTCGCCCCCGAGGAGCAAGCACGGGTCCTCGAGCAGGCCCGGGCCCGGCACGCCACCTGCCCCTGTTGCGGCAACGCCGAGTTCACCGTGGGTGATGCACTGTATCTGGGATTCCTGTTCCGCAGCGAGGATCCCGACGCCTACATGGTGGCGTTGACCTGCACCAACCCCGCCTGCCCGGTGCCGCACACCGGGATCCGACTGCACCGGACCCAATTCCTGGCCGAGGCCACGCCCCGGCCAGGCCGGCAAGCCGGTGCCTAACGTGTCGAGCAGGTGCGGACAGACGCGGTGCGGTAGGTGGGAGTGTCGATGAGCACAGCGTTCGTGTTGTGGGGTGGTGGCAGTCTCGGCGCCGCCCAGGTCGGTATGTTGCGGGCGTTGACAGCACGCGGTGTGCGGGCGGACATGGTGATCGGTGCCTCGGTGGGCGCGCTCAACGGCGTCTATTACGCTGCCCGGCCCGACGGCGATGGTGTCGAGGACCTCGCCCGGCTGTGGCTCGAGGTGGGCCGCCACGATGTGTATCCGCTGAGCACGGCCGAATCGGCACGAACTCTGCTGACCAACCTGCCGTTCCACCCGCTACGAGGCGCGTTGCAGGCGCTGGGGATGCTGAATTACACCTTCGCATTCGAGCCGTGGACCTTCATCGACGGGTTACTGGGCCGCCGCAACTATCTGTTCGACAACCACTCGCTGGCACAATTTCTGCAGCGCATGCTCCCGATCGAGAACCTGCAAGACACGGTGCTGCCGGTCTCGGTGCTGGCCACCGACGTGCGCAGCGGTCGCGCGGTGCTCCTCTCGCGTGGGCGCGCGCTGCCCAGTTTGCTGGCCAGCACCGCCATCCCCGCGATCTACCCCACCGTGAACCTCGATGACCAACTGCTCATGGACGGCGGCGTGGCCGACCACACCACCCTGGACTGCGCGGTCCAAGCCGGAGCCCAGGAGGTGTATCTGCTGGCTCCCGGCTTTTCCTGCCACCTGCCCGCAGCGCCGTCGACAGTCATCTCCATGGCATTGCACGGCTACAACCTGTTGAACGAACAGCGAATGAACGCCTCGATCACACACAACCAGCCCCGCGCCCGATTACACGTCCTACCCGCACTGTGCCCGGTAGAGGTCCTCCCCATCGACTTCACGCAAACCGCCGACCTGATCAACCGCGCCACCGAAGCGACCCTGCACTGGCTCGATCACCGACAACCCAAACCCGGCATCGCCCGCACACTCGGCCACGACCACCCCACCGGCCATCCACAGCACCGGACATAACCGGAGCGTGTCGTACCCGAGGTCGGCCAGTGCCGCGGCGACCCCCCAGGGTTGCCAGGCAGTGGCGGCCAGGTAGTTCTCGCGCTCCGCATCCGAACGCCTGACCGCCCGCTGCGTGCACTGTACTGTCCGCTGCGGATCAGTCCGCTGCTGTAGTCGGTTTCGCCAGCGATAATCGTTCGATTACCGGCGCAGCGTCGCGCAACTGGGCCTGTAAGGCATCGAAGCGGGCCTGCTCACACGGGCGCAACGCGCCCATGCCGCTGTAGTACACCAGACGCGGCCACCGTCCGGCGACCATCGCCCCCCAGCCGATACTGAAGTCGTACACCTCACTACCGTCCGGCGGCAGACCCGGATCACGCGCCAACTCATGCAAACGGTCGAGCTGCGCGAACAGCAAATCCAGGTCTCGGCCCGCACCCACGGCGGGTGGCGTCGAATCGTTCACGCGTCCTCCCGTTCTATGGGCGCGGCTTCGCCACGCTGATGAGGTACGGCTGGCCGGCCACTGTGACGAACACTCGGTCGTTGCCGGTGGCAATCCCGGACACGGGAGCGGACTTGGCCGGCCCGTCCGGGACCGCACCCCGGAACTCGACCGTCCGAACGATCGGAATCACCCCGCCGGAATACCCCTCCACGCTGCGGGATTCCAGTACCACCACGCGGTGATCGGTCACCGCGTAGATCCGGGTGTCGTCCGTGGCCAGACACCGGACCTGCTCGCCCACCGCTGCAGCCCCCACCACCTGCAGACCGTGTCCATCCTGGTGGGCGTCCACCGCCACCACCCTGTCGGTGCCGCGCTCGGCGACATAGACGCGAGTCACCTTGGTCCCGTCTCCCGCGGCTGCCGCGGCGCTGATATCGAGCGCGCCTTGCTGCGTCGCGGGCGGGTCCTGTCCCTTGTAGTGGGCGAGGTGGTTACGGCCGATCACATGGAACTCGAGTTGCCGCCCGCGATTGGCGCCGAGCACCGTGGCGCCGGGCCCCGCACCGATGACGGTGGCGGGTAGCCGAGTGTTCTGATGCAAATCCACCGGCGTCACGACCGATCCGTCCCGCGACACGGCCAACACCACCCTGGCCCCGGAATCGAGTCCGAGATACCACGGTGCCGGCCCGGCACCGAAAAAGCCCGACACGGTGAGCTTCCCGATATCGATCTCCGCGACCTGCCCTCGATCCGGAACCGCCACCAACACCGCGCCCGAGTTCAATGGGCTGATCACAAGATTCGGCCCGAGACCGGGAAGAGGACGCGACATGCTGAT
>CBJNFW010000228.1:0-14343 GCA_966435935.1 uncultured Nocardia sp. | reverse complement strand
CGATCGCATGAGGCGCCGGACGTTCATGCGTGCGGCGGCGGTGGCAGGCGCGCTGGGCGCGGGAGCACTGACCAATGTGAACTCGGACAGCTATCAGCCGCTGATGTCGCTGACCTATTTCGCGCTGGTGATCATCGTCGTCGGCAACGCGCCGTGGTACGCCGTTCTCGCCGCCGCCGGAATGTTCCTGATTCCGTCATATCTCACCTCGGCGAATACGACGTTGTGGCTGCAATTGCTGTTCGGTGTGTCGGCGGTGGGTTACGCGCTCACCCCCGACCGGTTGCGACAGATACCGGCTCCCGTCACCCAGGCGCTGGACCGGCTGCGGTGGCGGCGCCGAGGGCATGCGGACACCGCGGCCACACCGGCTCCCGCGATGGTGCCCGCCACCGAGTTGGGCGTGCGCGATCTGCGGGTCGCGTTCGGCGGTCTGGTGGCGGTCGACGGGGTGAACCTGCGCGCCCGATCCGGTCGGATCACCGCGTTGATCGGTCCCAACGGGGCAGGAAAGACGACGACGTTCAATGCCTGCTCGGGGTTGAACCGGCCCTCGGCCGGCCGCATCGTGCTGGGTGATCGTGATTTGACCCGTTCCGGACCCGCCGTGCGGGCCCGACGCGGCCTCGGGCGAAGTTTCCAGCAGATGGAGTTGTACGAATCGATGACGGTTCGCCAGAACGTCGAACTCGGGGCCGAAGCGCGGTTCGCGACGATGAACGTGCTGGGCCACCTCATCGCCACACCGGCTCAGCGAGCGCAGATCGAGGCCGCCGCCCGAAATGCGTTGCAGCGGTGCGGCGTCGTCGAACTGGCGGACAGACAGGTCGCGGCATTGTCGACCGGACAGCGACGACTGGTCGAGCTGGCGCGCTGCCTGGCGGGTTCGTATCAGCTGTTGTTGCTTGACGAACCGTCGTCCGGACTGGATCGGCACGAGACCGACGAATTCGGCCGGATACTCCAGGCGGTCGTCGCCGACCGGGGGATCGGGGTCCTGCTGGTAGAGCACGATATGCACCTGGTCACCGAGGTCTGCGATTACATATACGTCCTCGACTTCGGCAAGTTGATCTTCGAGGGCACGCCGCGGGAGGTGATCGATTCGCCGCTGGTGCAGGCCGCATATCTGGGCACGGACGCCGACGGTGAGATCGAGAGCGCGGCCGGAGAGGCGGTGATGTCATGACAGCGCCGACGACGCCCGCTCGCCCGCCGGCCACCGACGCAGCTGCCTTCGAGGTTCGTTCTCTGACAGCCGGTTACGGTCGTTCGACGGTCCTGCGTGAGATATCGTTCGCGGTTCCCGCTGGATCGGTAGTGGCTCTGCTGGGAGCCAACGGCGCGGGCAAGACCACGCTGCTGCGCACCGTGGCGGGCTTACTCGAGCCGACGCACGGGCAGGTGATTCTCGGCGGTACCGAGGTTTCGGGTCTGGCTCCGAACCGTCGCACCCGTGCGGGGCTCTGCCTGATTCCCGAGGGGCGCGGCATCTTCCGGGAGTTGACGGTGCAGGAGAACCTGCGGCTGCTGCGGCCCCCGTGGGTGCGGACCGATCGTACCGATGTGGTGCTGCAGCAGTTCCCGGTGCTCGGTCGCCGGCTGCGCCAGACCGCCGGATCCATGTCCGGCGGTGAGCAGCAGATGCTCGCGCTCGCCCGCGCGTTCCTGTCCGAGCCGGACGTCGTCATGATCGACGAGGCATCGATGGGCTTGTCGCCCATCGCGGTCGATCAGATCTTCGGCGCGCTCAAAGCCCTTGCCGAGACCGGGGTTTCGCTGCTTCTGGTCGAGCAGTACGTCGAGAAGGCGCTGGGGATGGCCGATTTGGCGGTCCTGATCGACCGCGGTGCGATCACCTTCACCGGACCGGCCGCCGAGGTCGATCAGGACAGCCTGCTGCGCAATTACCTGGGCCGGGACGTCGAACTCGACACCGACTGACAACGATGACCCGACAACAACCGAAGGAGAGGTCACCGATGACCGCGAGGGCTTCGGCCGGATCGTCGACGACGGTGGCCTCTCCGTGGCTGGTCGACCACTGCGGAGCTGTTCGAGTTACCCCCTTCCTATCGGCCGCCGATCCAGACATAATGATTCTGCTTTAATAGTTTGATAAGTTATCTCTTGCGAGGTGGGGGACGGTTACCGTCCGGCGAATTCCGGGGCCTCGTATCATCCAGGAGGGCAGCATCATTCGCAAACGGTTACTCGACCTCATGCCGCCCCTGATCGCTGTGCTGTGTATCTTCACGGCGATCACGGCTCCCATTTCCGCCATGGCTCGAGCCGATTCCGGCGAGTCGGCGGTTGTCACCGGACCGATATCCGGTGGCAAGGGGATCCCAGCATTCCTCGGAACTTCCTTCTCATTGGCGCAATATGGCTACGAGCAGGACGAATACTTTTTCTCCGGGACGGCTCGGGCATACGGGACTCCGGCGCCGCCGGCTCCCTATACCAGCCGGATGGTGGTCTGGCGGCCGGCCGATGCGCGTAAATTCAATGGCACCGCGATAGCCGAATGGGTCAACGTCTCGGGGCAGACCGATGTCATGGACACCTTCGCCGAGGCACATGCCTGGGCGTTCAAACAGGGGTATATCTACGTCGGGATCGACGCTCAGCGCGCCGGAATCTGCGGTCCCTACCCGCCGGAGCTGGACAACCCGTTACCCGATTGGCCGGCCTGTCTTCCGACCAGCGCCAAGGGGTTCGATCCCATCCGTTATTCGAGTCTGCACCACCCCGGTGACACATATGCCTTCGACATGTTCTCCCAGGCGGTCACCGCGCTGCGCAATCCACACGGCAAGCCCTCGCTCACGGGTGGCCTCGCGGTCAAGCATGTGATTGCGGCCGGTCAGTCGCAGTCGGCTACGGAGTTGGACACCTACCTGAGTAACGGGGCCGACGCCGGCCGGCGAGTGATCGATGCGGTACTGAGCCACAGCGACACCGGAAAGATTCTGCGAGGGCCGTTCCGGGTGCCGGTGATTCAACTGTGGACCGAGGACAGCATCGTCCCGGCGCCGACGATGTCGGAGCCGAATCATCGCGTGTGGCAGGCCGTGGGCGGCGCGCACACCAGCGCGTACGCCTATGCGTATGTCAACGCGACGATGAGCCACACCCAGGCGCAGTCCGAGCTCACCTCTACGGATGTGCTGGACCGCACCGCTGGAGGCTACGGCCAGGAGGGCGTGTCGCAGAGTTGCACGTCCTCGGGCGGGCCGGGCGGCGACGAATACCCGGTCCGGTACAACGTCGATGCCGCGCTGGCGGCCCTGCAGGCATGGATCACCCGGGGCATGCCCGCGCCGGAGGCGCCCGCGGCCACCTTCGCCCCGGTCACGCCGGTGACCGGAGACTTCGTCGTCGGGCCGACGCTCAGCCTGGTCCGCGACGCCGACGGCAACGCCCGGGGCGGGTTGCGGCTACCTCCGCTGGATGTCCCGGTGGCGAGCTACACCGGACCCGTCTGTGCCTTGTTCGGCGTGTCCCAGACATTCACGCCGCAGCGTCTGGCCCAGTTGTATCCCTCGCACCATGCTTATGTCACGGCGCTGCGGACGGCGACCGATGCCGCGGTTCGCAAACGATTCATGGTCTGTGACGATGCCATCGATCTGTTGGAGCGAGCGAAGGCGTCGTCGATCGGCGGCAAGGACATTGCGGCCCAGGGTGTTCCGGCCTGTGCGGGACACTGATCGCCCGACCGGACGACGGTACCAGCGGATTGCAGACTCGATGGTCTAATTCGATACCATCGAGCGGTGGCGAATACAGCGGGTAAATTGACACGTCAACGCCTCATCGTCGCAGCCGAGCGGTTGTTCGCCGAACGGGGAATCGATGCGGTGCCGTTATCGGAGATCGCGCAGGCCGCGCAGCAACGAAATGTCGCGGCAACCAATTACTACTTCGGTGACCGTGATGGAGTAGTGCGAGCGATCTTCGACTACCGGTTGCCTCCGATCGTAGCTCGGCAACGTGAAATGCTCGACGAGGTGCAGTCGACTCCACAGATAACCGGACGCGAGCGCCTGCGGCGTTTGCTGGAGGCATTCACGGTGCCCATGGCCGAGTAGATCCGGACCGGGCATTTCCTCGGCCTCATCGCCAGGCTGCAAACCGATCGGGGGCGTGCGGACCAGTATGTAGATCCGCAATGGCTGGTGCCGTTGGGTGAGATTTTCGGTTTTGTCCGGCACGAATACCCAGAGCTCCCGGGCCGGTCCCTCGAAAACCGGATAACTGCGGTTTCCATCCTGACGGTGCATATGCTGGCGACGCGTGAGTTGCTGGGCGCCGATGGCGGCGGGGTCTGTTCCGACGAGGAGTGGTTGGCCGAGTTGATCGATATGCAGGCAAGCATTGTCCTGACTCCTGTGGATGTTGCGGGCAACGACCGCGGCGGCGCGATCCGGGGTTGACGTCGTGGAACGGAACGGCTTGAATCAATAAATAATTGAGTTTCTTTAAATATCGGTGTCAGGAGCCGGCCCGAGTGGAACTGCTCCGGCGGTCGCCGTGGGTATGAGGCGAAGCGCGCAGGCATCGACGAGTCGTGCGACAAGGTCGCATGGAGGCGATAAATGCACATTCCGAAACGAATCGCGGCCGCATTGGCCATCGTGTTGTCCGCGTCCGCCGTCCAGATCTCGATGGGTTCTTCCGCCGGTCCGGCGCAGGCTGCTCCGGAGCGGCACTGTCCGGCGCGGCCCGGAACGGATCTGGCCTATCTGCCCAACAGTGGTTCGGCCCGGTTCCAGGCGATCGACTGGCACTCCCGGAAGGTCGTCGCCACGGTGCCGGATCCAGGTAAGCCGGCGTTGTTACAGGTCACGCCCGACGGCAGATTCGTGTTCACCAACGAGTGGACGTCCGGAACGGTCGGCGTCTTCGACACCTGTGCGTGGCAGTGGGTCCAGCATGTGCCGGTCCCCGGCAAGATCTCCTTCGCCGCCATGTCTCGCGACGGGCGATCCATCTGGGAGCTCGAAGTCTCCGGCAACGCGATAGAACAACTCGCCACAGCCGATCGCCAGCATATTTCCACGATAACGACCGGGGCGATGAGCCCGATAGCGGCGGTCCAAAGCGGTGACGGCAGGACGTTGTATGTGGGAATGATGCAAGGAGTGGTCGTCGCGTACGATACTTCCACCGGGCGGGAGCTGTGGCGGACTCCGGCAGGTCTGGTGCCCGCATGGCTGACTATTACCCCGGACGACCGAACTGTTTATACGGCGAACGTCCCGGTGGATGCCGTCTACGCCATCGATGCGGTGACCGGATCGGTGCGCGGAACCATCGATCTGCCGATGAATACCGCGCCGCAATACGACAATGTCACTCCGGACGGCACGCAGGTCTGGACCAGCAACGCAAACGGAAGCGCGACCGTGATTTCGCCTGCCACCAACCGGATCATCGCGACCGTGCCCACCGACAGCACGGCCACGACGGTCAACTTCAGTCCTGACGGGACCGAGGCATTCATCTCCGAAGAGACCGACCCCTCGATGAAGAACGTCCCGGGATTTATCAGCGAGGATCTTCTCGGATCGCAGGGTTTGTATCCGAACCCATCGCCCGGCCGGGTTCTGGTCGTGGACACGCATACGTTTCAGCGGATCGGCAGCATCGAAACCGGAATCTGGCCGGGCAATCTGGTCATTCCCTCGACCCGGTTGACCTCCTAGCGGAGCGATCCGGACACACCTCCAAGGGCAACCTCTCAGCGACCGGAAGTGCTCGACTTCTGTGACGCTCCGCACATGGCCGCTCAGGCCATAAATCGCGACTCCAGACACTCCGAATTCTGCGGAACCCCGGTATCAGCTCGACAATCCTTGACCGAACCTACGCTTGGCGGCAATTACCGCGTCCATTTCCTGGAGGCCGCTCAGCGGCACGTCATACCGTTCGCGATTGTCGATCCGTGTTAGATGTTCCACGATATCCTCGCAGGTCGGCGGCTCATTGCCGGGCGTATACCAACCTTCGGTCAGTCCGACGAACAAGCGCGAGTACTTGCCCCCCAACGCCGAATACATGTTCTGCGACGTCGCGCATGCTCGACTGGCGAGGTAGCACGCCAGCGGCGTAACAAATTCCGGCCCCATTCCGTCGCCGAGTTGCTGCCCTCGTTTGCCTGCCTCGACCAGCCACTGAGCATCCGGCCGCTCATCAAGTGGCGTGCCACCAAGACGACCACCGACAGCATTCGGGAACAAGCAATTCACCGCAATCCCTGCCGGCGCCTCCTGCGCAATGACGTTCATCAGGCCGATCAGCGCGGTCTTCGCCGATCCGTAGTTGCTGCGGAACGGGTTTCCAAAGATCCCCGACTGTGAACTGACCAGTACCAACCGCCCATATCCTTGTTCGATCATCTGCCGATAGGCGGGCTGGCAGACAAAGAACGCCCCTTTGAGATGAACGGCGAGCACGGCCTCGATGTCCTCGGCAGTGAGATGTCCGAAGCTGCCGTTGCGCTGGTTGCCGGCATTGCTGATGACAATGTCGACGCGCCCGAACTCGGCAAGCGCGGCGTCGATGATGGCCTTCCCGCCCGCTTCGGTGCTCACCGTGTCGTAGTTCGCGATCGCGGTCCCACCGTCGGCGCGAATCGTCCGCACCACCTCATCCGCGAAGCCGGTGGGCCCGCCCTCGCCAGTCGTGCCGCCACCGAGATCGTTGACCACGACCGCAGCACCGCGCCGGGCCAGCTCTCGTGAGAACGCACTCCCCAGACCACCCCCGCCGCCGGTGACTACGGCGACTTGACCGGTGAAGTCCAGGTCCGGATTGCTCACATTCATGCGACTGCACCTTTCACATCAGAACCGGACGATGCTTCCTCGCGGGCTTGCAAAACCCCTTCGACCACCCGCAGCGCCTGCCCGGCACACGGAAGTCCGACGTACGGCGCGACCTCGATCAACTCGTTCGGACTCACCCCGTTGCTCAGCTCACCCTGAACGTGGTTTGCCAGTTCGCCGTAGCTGCCAAGGGCAATCAACAGTCCGGGAGTGACCAGGCTGCGATCGCGCAGGGTCAGCTCAGACTTGGTCCATACGTCTCCGTAGCAATGCGCGAGAGCCCATTCGGCCATCGCCGCCTCTGGGCTCTCGCCCTGGTAGGCAGCTCCCATGTTGTCTTCGAGAAAACCGTGACCGAACATCCGGCGCACCACTCCGGCTCCTTTCATCACGCGGGGTCGCCGTAGTGACCGTGTCATGCATGATTCGATCCTTCCTTCGAGGAGGTAGCGATTCGGCCTCCGCGGGGCCGAGCTCCGACCGACATTGTTAGAGTACTCTAACTTTAGAGAAATCTAAAATGTAAGATGCATGACGTGGAGACAACGATGGGCTTGCGCGAACGAAAGAAGCTGGCGACCTGGCGCTCCATTCGAGCCGCGGCACTCCAACTGTTTGACGAAAATGGCTATGCGGCAACGACAGTCGAGAAGATCGCCGCCGAAGCGAACATCTCGCCCGCAACCTTCTTCAATTACTTCTCCAGCAAGGAGGCGGCGATCTTCGATCCAGACCCCGAAGATCGCGCCAACTGGCAGAACCTGATGCACTCTCGCGCCGCGGACGAGGCTCTGTGGAGCTCACTCACCGGGATCTTGATCGAGTTCAACGGAACTCTCCGTGAGCGCATGCTGCTCCAACGCCGACTCTCCACACAGTCGCCGACGCTCATCCAGTCGAACCGGAACCTGGGTGAACTGTTTCGCTCCGACCTACACGCTTGGGTATCCGCCCGAGCGGGCGGCGACAACCTCGATGCAATCCTCCAGATGAATCTCGCCCTGACCGCGAGCAACACCGCCTACCAGACCTGGCCGGCCGGCGAGTCCTTCGACAACTACCTCGAACGGGTCGAGTTCTGCCTGCGCCGCGCAACCCCCACCGCATTCGAATGACCGCACCTGACTTCCGATCATCATGTAGCCAATAAGTAGTTTGATGATTACACTACTTTTGGCCGATGGTGTTGCCCTCGGTCCCGGAGGACGGAGAGCGGTGCAGATCGTGGGACGTTTGGAAGGCAAGGTCGCCGTGGTGACCGGGGCAGCGCGGGGGCAGGGCCGCGCGCACTGTATCCGGCTGGCCCAGGAGGGCGCGGACATCGTCGCTGTCGACATCGCCGGCGCGATGCCGGGAGGCTATCCCCGGCCGGCCACTCCCGAACAGCTCGAGGAAACCGGGCGCCTGGTCGCAGCGACAGGTCGTCGTATCGTCCTCGGCCGAGCCGATGTCCGCGACTTTCCCACGCTCCAAGCAGTTGTCGACGACGGTGTCGGCCGGTTCGGCCGGCTCGATGTCGTGGTCGCCAATGCAGGCACCATGTCCAACGGCCGCATGTGGGAACTCACCGAAGAACAGTGGAATATCTGCATCGACGTCAACCTCACCGGGGTATGGAAAACCGTCAAGGCCACCGTCCCGCACATGATCGACGCGGGAAACGGCGGATCGATCATCATCACCAGCTCCGCCGCGGGCTACCGCGGTTACCCACAGTCGGGCGGCTACGGCGCGGCCAAGCACGGCCTGGTCGGACTGTGCCGAACGCTGGCGGTAGAGGTTGCCCGCCACAACATTCGAGTCAACACAATCCACCCGAACGGCGTCCGTACCGAGATGGGCAAAGCACCCGATCCTGAACGAATGCGAGCGCGAGGTATCGATGAACACGAGCTCTGGATGTCCGGCCAAGTCACCGCCACCGCACTGCCGCAGGGAATACAGGAACCCGAAGACGTCGCCGCCACCGTGGCATACCTCGCCAGCGACGACGCACGATTCACCACCGGCACCGAACTGAAGATCAGCGCAGGCAACCAGCTCATGTAGCAACCGAAAGCTCACTTATCCCTTCAGCGCGCGCAGCCTCCGCTGCCCGCGGCAATGAATTCGGGCGTGGCCTCTGCGGCCCGCTCGGCGGCAGATCCGGCATCAGCTCCATGGACCGCGCGATGCCCTCGGCGATCACACCGCTCGGCGTTCCGCAGAATTCGGGGGTTCTGGAGAGCGTTAGGGTGCAAATCTGCAGGTCGCGGGGTCTGGGGCGGGAGTTTCGGACTATAAGTGCCTAGTGTGACGTGATTCTGTTGCTTGCCGGTCCTGCAGCCTGCAGACATAGCCAGATGAATCAGTTAGATTATTATGATTGCTTGTGAGGCTGGCGTTGTGGCGAGTAGCCCCTCGCTCGGGTCTCATCCGCTTGTTGTGGGTTCCGGTTCCGCGACCGGGGCGGCATATACTACAATCATCTATCTATATACAGGTTGCGATCTGAGGTGCCACGATGACGGAGTTGGTTACTGCCGGCTACGATCTGCTCGCCGAACTACTGCCCGGCGAGCTCCATGGTTTCGTCGCGGGAACATGGTCGAAGGGCCACCCGGACGAGGAACTCTTCGATGTGGAGGATCCGGCCACCGGGAAGGTGATCACCCGGTTCGCCTCCGATTCCGCGGCAGACGTCGATGCCGCGGTCCGCAATGCCCATGAGGCACAGCGGCACTGGGCGCGCCGCGATCCGGCGGATCGGGGCCGGGTGATGTCGCGGATAGCCGATGCGCTGCGACGCAACGCCGACACGCTGGCCCGGCTGGAGACCCTGGACTGCGGCAAGCCGCTGAGCCAGTCCGCGGCCGACATCGCCGTGAGCGCACGGTACTTCGAGTATTACGCGGGCGCGGTCGACAAGTTCGGTGGTGAGACGATTCCGCAACCGGCGGGCGTGTTCACCTACACCGCGCATGAACCTCTCGGCGTCGTGGCCCACATCACCCCGTGGAACGCGCCGCTGAGCCAGCTGACTCGCGGGGTCGCGCCGTGCCTGGCGGTCGGAAATGCCGTGGTGGTCAAGCCTTCCGAGCTGACCCCGATCACCGCGCTGCTGGCGGCGCGCATCTTCGTCGAGGCAGGTCTTCCCGAGGGACTGTGCAACGTGGTGCTCGGTGTGGGGGCTAACACCGGCGAGGCGCTCACCCGGCACCCGCTCGTGCGGCACATCACCTTCACCGGGTCGGTCGCGAGCGGTCGGCGGGTCGCCGCCGTCGCGGCCGAGCGCATTGTCGGGGTCAATCTCGAACTCGGCGGCAAGTCGCCGACCATCGTGTGCGCCGACGCGGACCTCGAGGCCGCGGCGCGGGCCGGCGCCTCGGCGGTCATCCGCAACTCCGGCCAATCCTGCTTCGCGACAACGCGATTGATCGTGGAGCGTAGGGTGCACGATCGCTTCGTCGAGCTGGTGGCGCAGCGAATCGCGGGGCTTTCGGTGGGGCACGGATTGGAGGACCCCGATCTGGGTCCGCTGATCTCGGCCCGGCAGAAGTCGAAGGTGCTCACGATGATCGGCGACGCGGTGTCCGACGGCGCGCGGGTCGTGATCGGCGGGAGCACTGCGGAGACCGGGGAGCCGGGGCACTTCGTGCAGCCCACTCTGCTGTGCGACGTCGGCAACGAGATGCCGATCGCGCGTCAGGAGATCTTCGGCCCGGTGCAGTCGGTGCTCGCGTTCGACTCTCTCGAGGAGGCGGTGGAGATCGCCAACGATACCGAATACGGCTTGTCCGCAGCAATTTTCACCCGTGACGTCGGCCGTGCGCACACCGTGGCGGCGGCGCTGCAGGCCGGGCAGGTTCAGATCAACCGCTACGCCGGTGCGGGGGTGGAGGTCCCGTTCGGGGGATACAAGAACAGCGGGTTGGGCAGGGAGAAGGGCTTGGCCGCCTTGCACCACTACACCCAGCTCAAGAGCGTGATCATGGCGATCTCGTGACCGGAGCGCAGCGAGGAGGAACTGTGAACGAACCGAAAGTACTGGGATTCATCGGTCTCGGGGTGATGGGCTCGGGAATGTGCGCGAATCTGGTGCGCAAGTCGGGACTGTCTGTGGTGGCGTACGACCCGGTCGAGGCCTGCCTGGACGAGGCCGTCGCGGCGGGCGCGCTGCGCGCGACCGATATCGCGGACGTGGCTCGGCGGGCGGACACCGTGTTCCTGTCACTGCCCAGCATCGCGGAAGTACAGTCAGTATGCGGGGAGCTGACCGCCACGGACGAGCGCCGCACCTGGCGGATCGTCGACATGAGCACCAGCGATGTCACCCGCACCCGGCAGCTCGCTTCCGCATTGGCGGTGCAGCACATCGCCTTCTTCGACGCACCGGTCGCGCGGATGCGACAGGCGGCTCGCGATGGCACTCTGCTGATCATGGTCGGTGCGTCCGGTCCGCAGTTCGCGGAATTGGAGCCGCTGCTGTCCTGTATGGGTACCGACGTGGTGGAGGCCGGTGGGGTCGGTAACGGGCAGGTGATCAAGATCCTGAACAACATGGTGCTCTTCGCGACCATGAACTCCCTGGCCGAGGCGATGACCATCGGCCGCCGGGCCGGTGTCGACGGGAAACTTCTGTTCGAGACGCTGGCGCTCGGTTCGGCCGACAGTGCGGCGCTGCGCAAGACCGGTATGGCCACCCTGGTCCCGGATGCGTTCCCCGAGCGTGCTTTTCCGACGAAGTACGCCATCAAGGATCTCGCACTGGCGCTCACGCTCGCCGACGCGGAGCAGATCGTCCCGGGCTCCGCACGCCAGACGATGGATATTCTCGAGCGTGCCCGCGACGCCGGTCTCGGCGAGGCCTACTACCCCGCTCTGATCAAGGTGATCGATGGCCGCGCCTGACGAGCGGAGCAAGCCGGGCTGGGACCTGTGGGCGATTCGTCTCGGCTCCGCCGATCGCCTGGCCCGGGACAACTTTCTCGTCCCTGGCGAGCGCAGCGGCACGATGCGGCTCGACTTCACGATGTGGGTCGCCCGACGCGGCGACGAGATCGTCGTGATTGATACCGGTTTCGAGGAATCGGCCGGTGCGCGCCGGGGACGGGTGCTCGACATCTCTCCCGCCGCGGCGGTACGTCTGCTCGGCATCGAGCCCGAGGATGTCACCACCGTGGTGCTCACCCATCTGCACTACGACCACGCCGGCAACGTGGGCGCGTTCCCCAATGCCGAAGTCGTTGTGCAGCAACAGGAGATGGCGTACGTGACAGGCCCGCGAATGCGTCACGCCCGACTGAACCACTTCTTCGAAACCGACGATATCGCCGACGTCGTGCGTCGGATCCATCGCGGGGAGGTGCGGATGCTCGATGGTGATGCCGTGCTCGCGGAGGGGCTCGAGCTGTACCTGATCGGCGGGCATACCGAGGGGCTGCAGGCGGTCCGGGTTCGCACCGCGCGGGGCTGGGTGGTGCTGGCGTCGGACGCGCTGCACTACTACGACAACTTCGACGAGCGCAATCCCTTCCCGGCGATCCTCGACCTCGGCCGGATGCTCGACGGTTACGACCGCCTGGCCGAGTTGGCCGACAGCGCCGACCACATCGTGCCCGGACACGACCCGCAGGTCTTCGCCCGGTACCGCGGCGACGAGGCACCCCATACGGATGCTGTTGTCGCGCTGCATCATTCCCCCCGACCCGGCTGATCTGGAGACATACGTGGATTTTCACCTTCCCGAAGAACTCGATGACCTGCGTCGTTCCGTCGAGGCGTTCGCGCGCGAGCGGCTGGCGCCCGGCGCGCTGGCTCGCGCGCACGCGGCGGATTACCCCTGGGACGTCGCCAAGGAGATGGCGGCGCAGGGCCTGCTGGGGCTGACCATCCCCGAAGAGAAAGGGGGACAGGGCGGTTCGCTGCTGGCCGCGGTCACCGCCATCCAGGCGGTCGCCACCGGGTGCCCGCGCAGCGCAGATGTCGTGCAGGCGGGCAACTTCGGCGCTATCCGCACGTTCGCCGAGTACGCCACGCCCGATCAGCGCGACCGCTATCTGCGCCCGCTGCTCGCGGGCGAGACACTCATCGGCCTGGGCATGACCGAGCCGGAAGCCGGTTCGGCCGTCACCGATCTGAAGACGACGGCGACACCGCGCGGCGACGGGTATTCGATCACCGGGACCAAGGTCTTCTCGACGAACAGTGCCGAGGCCACCGTGTTCCTGGTGTACGTAAGGTACGGCCCGGGAACCGGGGGAATCGGGTCGGTGCTGGTCGATCGCGATACTCCCGGGCTGACCATCGGCACGCCGTCGGAGTTCACCAACGGCGAGAAATGGTGCCAGCTGTATTTCGACGACTGTGTCGTTTCCAGTGATCAGGTGCTGCTGGGGCCGGGCGGGTTCAAACGGCAGATCGGCGGGTTCAACGTCGAACGACTCGGCAACGCCGCGCGTTCGATCGCGGTCGGCCGGTACGCCTTCGATCAGGCCGTCGAACATGTCAAGACCAGGCATCAGTTCGGCCGTCCGCTGGCGGAATTCCAAGGCCTGCAATGGATGTTCGCCGAGGCGGCGGTCAAACTGGAGTCGGCGCAATTGCTGCTGCATCGAGCGGCCGCCAACGGCGACGCGAACGGCCTTCCGTCCGCCTTCGACACCGCCGTCGCGAAATTCGCGGCCAACGAAGCGGGGTTCGGCGCCGCCGATGTCGCGGTGCAGGCGATGGGAGCCACCGGATTCAGTAAGGAGTCGCTGGTCGAATACTGTTTCCGGCGAACCCGCGGATGGAAGATCGCCGGTGGCTCCACCGAGATCCTCAAGAATCGCATCGCCGAATCGGTGTTCGATCGTCGTTTCGATCAGCGAGGCGCGGCTCGGTGAGCGATACGTTCTACGAAGCCCTGTTCAGGCCCAGGTCGGTGGCCCTGGTGGGCGCCTCCGATACCGCGGGCAAGGCGACCGCGCGGCCGCTGACGTATCTGCGCCAGCGCGGCTGGGCGGGTGCGGTCTATCCGGTCAACCCGGTCCGCGAAACCGTTGCGGGCGAACGAGCCTGGCCGAATATCAAGGACTTGCCCGAGGTTCCCGACCACGTATTCGTCATGACGGCCACCGATGCCGCGATAACGGCTGTCGAGCAGTGTGTGGCTCGCGGTGTACCGGTGGTGACGGTGATGGCGGACGGTTTCATCGATTCCGCCGCCGGGGGAGCGGATCGGCGGCGTGTGCTGCGAGAACTCGTGCGCGGCTCGAACACTCGCCTGCTCGGACCGAGCAGCCTCGGCGTCGCGACGATCGGTGCGGATCTGTTCCTCACCGCCAACGCCGCATTCGCCGATCCGCAGGTGCGCGCGGGCGGAGTCTTCGTGGCCTCGCAGTCCGGCAGTGCGATCGGCGCGCTGGTGACTCGCGGCAGTGAGATGGGCGTCGGGTTCGCGGCACTGGTGTCGACCGGCAACGAGCTCGACCTGACCCTCGGCGAGATCTGCCGGGCCGCCGTCGCGGACCCGCGGGTCGAGAGCTTT
>CBJNFW010000227.1:0-14414 GCA_966435935.1 uncultured Nocardia sp. | reverse complement strand
CAACGACCCCACGGTTTTTCACATCGCCGTCCGGCTCTCCGGCGGCGCTGTGCACCGCACGGCCACGATGTCGGGGGCGGGCATCTTCGATATCACCGGCCCGATCGCCGCACGCATCGCCGCCCGCACGACCGAGACCGGCTTCACCGCCTCCGGCCCGCTCGCCGCGGCGCAGCTGGTGGACCCGGCGCAATTCCTGGAGGCATTGCGGGAGAATGGGATTCGTTATCGCGTCGACGAGGGCTCGACGGAGAAGATCTCCCGGTCCTCCGGCAGTGCGTAGAAGACCAGGACGCAACCAGCAACGGGCTCTGCCCACCACCATCCGGCGATACCGCTTGAGAAGCAAGCCGACCAGTACGGCCACTGCCGGTTGTGGGCGTTGTTGTTCCGTGGTTGCGCCTTGTTCGAGCAGGGGTGTGGTTGGGTTTGTGCAGCGGGTCAGATGGCTGAGGCCGACTCTGGCCAGGGCGGGGCCGGCGGGTGAGAGCTGTCCACTACCGCACGGATGTACTGTGCCGAGGCGACAGAGCCAGGGTCCAACTGACCGACGGTATCCGGCTGTCCCGAGGTTTCCGGCGGGCAGTACGCGCTGTTTATGCCTTCCTTCAGCCTGATCAGTTCATGTGGTGCTATCCAGGTCTGCTCCGGAACCGTGATCGGGTCGATGACTGCCTCGGTGTATACGCAGGTTGCGGTCCAGTCGATGCGATAGGTCTGGTTGGTGTCGTTGTTGCATTCGAGAAAGGCGTCGCCGCACTCGACGCCGGGCGCGAGGTTCACCACGGGGCCGGCGGCGGCAGGCGGTGCGAGCAGCCCGATGGCCGCGAGGCTTACCGCTGCGATGCCGGCGATACCGGCCGTTCGCTGATTCATTCGCATCGACTCCAAGTCCTGAGGGTGTCGCTTGTGTTCGCCAATGATGCTGTCTCTCACTGGTAATCATCTGATAGCCACCTGGAGAAGGAGTGTGAGTTCGAGCAGGAGTCGAGCGCAATGGGTTGCCGGGACGGTGTCGCGTCCTGCGGATCGGGTGACCCTTGTCGATGTCCTCGGCCATGTAGATGTCCTTCATCGTCGCGAGCGCGCCTGGACGCGCTGATTTCGGCAGTGCCGAAAGGACATTCGGGCGGCGGTCACGCAGCAGATCGGCCCACGATTCGGTGGGTTCGCGGTAGCCGTCGGACTGCGCGACGAGTTCTTTGCGGCCGTCGGCGCGCCCGCCGATCAGCACCAGCAGGCACAGTTTCTGCTGTTCGAGACGTACTTTGGTGTGGATGCCGTCCACCCACAGATAGACATAATCGGTGCCGATCACCTTGAACATCCGGGACGTATCTTCGCGCCCCGGCGTTGGCGCGCCGAAACAATCAAAACCCTTGGATTACTTGATCATCCGGGAAGGTACTCGTTCCCGGTCACCACAGGTTCTGATCATTGCTCGCGGGGGCGTTGGTTCTCGCCGTGCACAGTGGAACGCTTCCACTGTGCTTCAATTATCGCCACCCGCAACATGTTCCGGTTATGCTCGGGTACCGCAGCGGCGGGCAGGCCGCTGATCTGCCGGGAGTTCGCAGCCGCGAAAGCGGGGTGCCGGTGCAGATCGTCTGATTCATTCCTCTCGTTTCCTGGTGCTGTCGGGTGAGTGCTGCCACAGCACACCACCGGCTCCCGATCGGATCCGGTCGAAACGAGAAATCGACCGCGATCGCCGACGACTCCCAGGAAGGGACTCGCTTTCGCGGGCGATTCGACTCCATTCCCCATCCGGCACTACCCGAATTTTCCAGGAGGATTCCGTGACCAGCGCGCAGGACATGACCAGCGGCGAAGAGGCGATGAGCGGCCACAGTGCGGCCGGCGGCAAGCGCATCACCGAAGACGACGGCCCCTCGTCGACTCTGCCGCGCCGTCAACTCGGAAAGTTCCTGCGGGAGAGTCGCGATGCCATCGGATTCAGCATTGCTCGCGCGGCGAAAGAGGTCGATCTTTCCAGCGCAGCCCTGCAACGTATCGAAACCGGACAGGTTCAGAAAGTAAGCCGGGCGCTTGTCCAAGCGTTGTGCGCCATGTACGACGTGAGTCAGGAAGACACCGCTGCGGCAGTCGATCTCGCGGTGCAGGCGCGGGCGAAGAGCTGGCATCACCTCTACGGCGGGATGTTCAGCAATGCGTTCAATATGTACATCGGGTCGGAGTCGGCGGCGCGGCGGTTGACCACTTGCCAGGACCAGTGCATTCCCGGGCTGTTGCAGACTGCGGACTACGCGCGGGCGATCATCAGCGCATCTCCGCAATTCACGAGTCGTGAAGATATCGAACGGCGCGTGGAGCTTCGCATCAAGCGCCAGGCGCTCATCACCCGCAGGACGACTCCGGTCGAGTTGGACGCTGTGCTGCACATATCGGTGCTGTACCGGGCGACCGGTGGGGCTCGCACGATGGCGAGGGCGTTGCGCCAACTCGCCGATCTGTCCACGCGTCCCAACATCACAATCCGTATCCAGCCCTACAGTGCCGGTTTGACCTGGGGAATACCCCATAGTTCGTTCGTCATCATGGACTTCGAACGCAACGCCAAAGGTGAAACTGTCGAGCCCCCAGTGGTTTTCATCGAGGGTGGTCCGGCACCGGATGTGTATCTCGAGAAGCCGGACGAGGTCCGACGGTATCGTGAGCTTGTCGCGGCCATCCGGGATACCTGCCTGGATGAGGTACAGAGCAGAAACCTGTTGCGGCAGGTGGCGAAGGAGTATGAGCGCAATGAACGATGATCTGTCCGGAGCCAAGTGGTTCAAGAGTACTCGCAGCGAGAGCGGTGCAAACTGCGTCGAGGTGGCCTGGCTCGAGCGGGGCACAGTCGGCGTCCGCGACTCCAAGAACCCGAACGGCCCAGCCCTGACCTTCACCCCGAGCGAGTGGGACGCCTTCATCGCGGCCACCCACACCGGCGACTTCAACCGCCCGTAGCCGCGAGTCGCATTCTCCGACAACGGCTCTGATCCCAACGTGGATCAGAGCCGTTGTCATTTCCCGACATTGCCGAATCGGACAATCGGCCGGTCGTAGACGCCGCACCCGGCATCGGCGAATCACATTCGCCCCGTGTACCGCTACCGAGGAATGCGAGTCGAGCGTGGAGGCGGACCGCCCCACCATCTGGTCATCTCGAACGGCGGCAGCAGAACCGAGAACGGATGACAACCCGCGCGCACAAGCTGACACGCTGCCTACCATGGTTGCGCGGCCGTCCGGGCTATCGCCGTGGTGCGGTGGGCGCAGCTGCGCTGACCAGCTGTGCTGGGCGACCGCGTAACGCCGCCGGGGGTGTGTCGCTGCGGCCGTATCGACGAGCGCGGAACCTGCCGCATCGACACCGGGGTCGGACACGACATGAAATCCGCATTCGATTCCTGCTACCGACATCGCGGCGGCCGGTAGGCGAATGCCTCGAGCGGATGCGCGATCGCGATTTCTCGACCGACCTGCGAATATCTGTACTGGGACAGTAGGAGGTTCCTGCTTTATGGGGGCGTTCCAATCGGCATACGCTGGATTGCAGCCCCTACTTTGGAACGGTAGGGTCGAGCGCGAGTTACACGGGGGAGGGGAGCCGGACCACCCCGGGAGCGGGACGCCCAAACGCCGGTGGTGGAAGGGACGAGATGAGCAGCTGGGGGAAGACGATCCGAGGCTCTGTCGCGGCGGGCGCGGTGCGGGTGGTTTCGGGTGGCTCGTCGGCCGGGATCGGGTCGGATGTGCCTGCGGCGCAGGGCTCGTGCGCGCGGGCGGGTTCGCGGCGGTCTCGGGCGTTGCGGTCTGTTCGGGTTGTCGGGGCGGTGTTCGCTGTGGGGGCGGTGGTCGGGGCGACCGGGTGTTCCGGGGGGTCGCATTCCGGTACGGCCGTCGGTAGCGGTACTGCCGCGTCCGTGAGTGTGGCACCGACTGCGGCGACGCCGGCGTCCAATACGGCTTGGAATCCGTGTTCGATACCTGATGCGGACATCGCGGCGGCTGGACTGAACCCGTCCACGAAAGAGGTCGGGTCGGCCGGAGTCACATTTCCAGGCTGGGATATTTGCACTTGGGACAGTAACAGCGGTGAGTGGTACGCGCTGGAGTTGTATTCGACGAGTTCTCATACGTACGACGAAGTAGTTCACAACACAACACTGTTCAAGAATCCTCGACCGGTGACGGTGGGAGGCCGCGCCGGAATGGTCTTACCGCACGCCAACGAATCGGACGCTTGCACGGTTGCCCTCGATGCGAAGAACCCCGTCCAAGTCGCGGTGAGCACCAAACCCAGCGCAGATTCAGCCGGGGACCCGTGTGCTGAGGCCGCGCGGATCGCCGGTGTGTTGTTGAAGGATCTCCCCGCAGCGAAGTAGGGGTGCGAGGAACGGGGAACTGATCATGTCGGAACTGGATGCCTGGAAACAGCTTGCCGATGAGGTCTCGCAGGGCAACCTGAAGTTGAAGGTGCACCGCGAAGGGCTGGACGCTGCGGTAAAACATCTCCAAACCTACATCGAGCATATTGACAAGGCCTACCGTGACGCCGAAGCCGTAGCCACCGTTTCCGGATTCGGTGGCTTTCAGATTGGCGTCCAACTGGCGCAGAAGTTCACCGACAAGGGCAGTGGCAGCGAGTCGATCAAGCAACGTCTCAAGGAACTTTCCGCCGAGGCCAAGGCCATCCAGGACACCCTCCGCAAAGCCGCCAAGGCCTACGCCGAAACCGATCAGCAGTTCGCGGACGTGTTGAAAGCGAGCACCCCGTCGTGACTCCACAGCAACCGGCGAATTATCTGGATCAGGGCAGTGGCGCGTATCTGCGGGCGCAGTTGCAGTCGATGCAGAACAACGGGATCTACGCGCACATGGTGTCGGCGGACCAGACGCAGGTGTGGGACGCCGATCAGCTGGCATTGCAGCGTAAGATCAATGACCTTGCCAAGGAGTCGAATTCGGGTGTCGATCCCGAAAGCCTCACCGGTGCGGATGAATTCGAACATCTGACGCTGGAACAGATCCGCGATCTCACCGATCAGATCAAACCAACTGTGGTGCAGGCGGTTTCGGAGGCGTGGACGAAGATCGGTCAAAGTCTGGGCGAGGCCACCAAGACCCTCAGTGACGGTCTGAAGGCGACGATCGCCGAGAACTGGCAGGGCCAGGCCGCCGGGCGGGCATCCCAGGCGATAGCGCACTTCGTCGACACCTCCACGAACGTGGGTACGGCCGCGTCGATGGTCGGGATGAAAGTCGCATTCGCACAACGCGGTAGCGATGAAACCTCGCGGATGTTGGGACCGGTGCTCGCGGCGGCGGTGCCGACCGCCCCGGCCGTCCAGATTCCCGGAACCTCAGCGGTGCAGACGCCGATTCCGGGTTCGCTGGCCGCGCTGGTCCCGACCATGGCCGGTGTGCAGTCCGCCGAGTCGCAGAAGGAAGAGGCGCGGCAGGCATCCCTCCAGGTGCTGCGCAACGTGTACGCGCCCGCCATGCACGGCGGTGATCAGGGAGTGCCGGTGCTGCCGTCGGTGCAGCAGTCCACGAACCCGACCGGACCGCTCGCCCCGACCTCGATCGCACCCGGCTCGGCGACACCGTCCACGGCGACCGCGCCGAGCGCGACGACACAGCATTCCGACACGACCGCGGACCAGCAGCAGCCCAACCCGGCCGACAACACCCAACCGACCTCCACCGATCCCGCCCAGAACTCCGGCAGTCAGGCGACCACGCCCGCCGGCACCGCGGGGGCCGCGGATTCCGCGTCGTCGATCAATCCGAATTCCACCACCACGGCGGGGCTGGGCGGTGGCGCGGGAAGCGGTGGGGGACTGTCGTATTCGGGTTCGGGCGCCGGGGGCGGGCTGGGTGGATCCGACGGCGAAAGCTCGCGTCCGAATGGTCCCGGGTCGAGCGTGCCCGGTAAGTCCGCCTCGGCCACGTCGGCCGGCGCGGCGGTCGGCGCGAGCCGGGCCGGCACGACGAATTCGTCGGGTATGTCGCCGGGAATGCTGGGGCAGGGCAAGGGCGGCAACTCCGAGGACGACAAGGAGCACAAGTCGTCCGACCTGCTGCGCGGTCAGCACCTCGATGAGTGGATCGGGGACGGACAGCAGGTGCTTCCCGCCTTCGGCGCCATCGGCGCGCAGGCGCCGTCGGCCCAGTCGCCGGAAGATGAGCCAGCACATCGGAGACCGCCTGGGCCGCCGCCGTCGGGCAGGGTTCAGGGAGAGTACCGGTGATCCACTGGCAGTTGACCAGCCGGCAATACGAGGCCGCGTTCTTCGCCATGCGACGCGACCGTCTGCCCTACCCGACCTGGAATGCGCTGTGCGCGCAGGACGAGGCCGACCTCGCTCGTCAGCGCCGCGAGGCGATCGACACCCTGCTGCCCCGCGTGGACGACGACCTGGCGCGACTGTTCCACACCCTGGCCGAACCGCGGATTCGTGTCCACATGCACGGTCGCGTCGGCGGTGACACGTACAACCCGCACACGCAACTTCGCGGGTACGCCGGGTTCGGGGATTCGCTTGCGGCAGTGGCGATTCAGGAGCCCGACCCGGAGCCCGGGCGCAGCGGCGACGTCACCGTCAGCCTGTGCAGCCACCGGCAAGCGCAACTGCTTCTCGCTCGCGTGCTGCCCTCGGACCAGCCCGGCCGCCACCAGCTCGCCGTGCTCAAATCCGACCTCGACATCGAACCCGACTGGAACGGCGGCTGGAACCGCCCACCGACCCCCGGCGAACGCGTCGAACGCTTCTTCTCCCGCCCCCGCGCCGGCTGGGGCGAATTGCTCTGCTACCCAGGCCCTTTCCTCGACAACCGAACCGACGGAGTCCAGGGCTTCCTCTGGATGGACTTCCACCGCGACGGCCGCTACTACGTCCGCGAAGACGCCCACAGCTACACCGCAACTCCCATGACCAACGACGACTTCGCCAACCACATCGCCAGCACCGTCTGGCGAGTCGGTGAACTCCAATCCAGCCAGCGTGGCTTGTAGGTGTAGGCAGAACAGCGGAGCGTGGTCACCGCGGAGGAACGGCGTTGGACTGTGGCGAACTCCCAGCCGATTCATCGGCGCGCCGGGATTGCGGCAAGGCCGGTGTAGGGGTTGCGGGAGTGGGTATTTCGTCAAATTCTGGCGGGGCGCGCGCCGCGCCGGCGTGGGCGCATCTGGTACAGGCGGTACCAGGCCAGGGACAGGAAGATCACCGCGAGAAGGATGACGAATCCGATGTCCATCAGCCAGGTGCCGAGGCTGTGGTTCCACAACGGGTCGGCTGCGCCCTTGTGGGGGGTGAGGGTGTCGAGGTCGATCGTGGCGGCGCCCGCGCCGAAACCCCAGCGGGACGGCGACAGATAGGCCAGCTGTTCCAGGACCGGGGTGCCGGGCAGGCGCACCATCCCGCCGGTGAGCACCAGTTGCGCCATCGACAGGACGATCAGCAGCGGCAGCGTCTTCTCCGAGGTGCTGACGGACACCGATACGAGCAGGCCCAGCGCCAGCGACGCGATGCCCAGCACCGCCATCGCCAGAATCAGTTCCAGATCGACCGGCAGGAATATCCCTGTCGGCGGCATCTTCTGACCGATGGTGCCGATCAAGTACAACACCACCGTCTGCAGGATCGTGATCACGCCCAGCACAAGGAGTTTCGACATCAGGTAGACCCCCGCCGACAGTCCTGCCGCGCGTTCTCTGCGATAGATGGTCTGCTCTTTGACGATCTCGCGTATCGAGTTGCCGGTACCGATGAAGCACGCGCCGAACGCCAGGATCATCAGCTTGGTCGGTGCGTCGGTATTGCTGCCCGGGGCGCCGGCGAAACCCGCCCCGCCCGGCACGGCGGCGATCAGGCCACCGAGCAGCAGCGGCATCACACCCAGCAGCACCAGATAGCTTCGGTCCGAGGCGATGACCGCCAGATAGCGTCGGCACAGTGTGCTGAGCTGGCTGAACTTGGACTGCGACGGGGGCGGCGGCGCCGGCGGCGACTGCACCTCGGCCGGACCGGCACCGTCGGTGAGCCCGCCCGCCACGTAGTGCCCGAAGCGCGGCGTATCCCGGAACTCTCCGGCCCAGTCGCGATTCTCCTCGAGGTCGAACGCCTGGAACACCTCTGCCCAGGACGGCTGCCCGAACTGCTGCAAACCCTCCGCGGGCGGTCCGTAGTAGGCCAGCTTGCCGCCGGGCACCAGGACCAGCAGACGGTCACAGGAATCGAGATTCGCGACGCTGTGCGTGACGACGATGACCGTCCGCCCGTCGTGCGCCAGCTCGGACAGCATCTCCATGACCGTCTTGTCCAGGCCCGGATCGAGGCCGGAGGTCGGCTCGTCGAGGAACAGCAGCGACGGTTTGGTCAGCAACTCCAGTGCGACGCTCACGCGTTTGCGCTGACCGCCCGAGAGCCTTTCGATGCGGGTGTCCGCGTGCCGCGTCAGGCCGAGTTCCTCGAGGACCTCGTCGACCCGCTGCTCCCGCTCCTCGGCGCGGGTGTCACCGGGGAACCGCAGTTCCGCCGCGTAGAGCAGGGCACGTCGCGTCGGCAGCTGGTTGTGCAGGATGTCCTCCTGGGGAACCAGCCCGATCCGGTGCCTGAGCTCGTCGTAATCGGCGTACAGGTCGCGGCCGTCGTAGCGGACCGTCCCCTCGGTGGCGGGCCGCAAACCGGTGACCGCGCCGAGCAACGTCGATTTGCCCGCGCCACTGGGCCCGATGACGCCGACGAGCGAACGCTGCGGAATGGGGAAGCTCACCTGGTCGAGCAGCACCTTGCCCTCCGGTGTGCGCACGATGAGGTTCTGCACCGAGACCGAGACGTCGCCGGTGTCGACCGACTCGCGCAGTTCGTCGCCGACCAGCCGGTAGGTGGTGTGTCCCATGCCGATCGCGTCGGATTCGGACAGATCCGCGATGTCGACGCGGGAGCCGTTGACGTAGGTGCCGTTGTGGCTGTCGAGGTCGACGACCCGGTACTTGCCCTCGCCGATCTGGCGCACCTCGGCGTGATGGCGCGAGACCATCAGATCGGGCACGACGATGTCGTTGTCGGCGGCGCGGCCGACCCGCAGCGTGCCCGTTATCCGGACGACCGCGCCCGGGTGGGCGGCCGGAGCCGAGGATCGCGAAATCCGGCGCTCGGACGGAAGCAACGTGAACGTCGCCTCGTCGTCGAGGTCGTAGCCGGGGTCCGGGACGATCATGGTGGCTTCGCCGATATCGCCCCCGGCATCGGGAACGGGGCGCGTTTGCGGCGCTTCCACCGAACAGGCCAGTTTCTCGCCGTCCACGGCGTGGCCGAGCTGGAACGTCTCGTCGTGGTCGATGAGCATCCGCTCGACCCGGTGCCCGTCGAAGAAGGTGCCGTTGAGACTGCGCGCGTCCTCGATCTCCCAACCCTCCGAGCCCCGTTCCAGGACGGCATGCAGAGAAGACACGCGCGGATCGTTCAGAACGATATCGGCCGACGGACCGCGGCCGACGTTATATGCGCCTCCGGCTCTGAGTCGATAGACGCGTTCTCTCGTCTGCACCACAAGTACCGGTGACTCGGCGAATTCGGTGGAAGACTGATTATCCGCCATAGCTGGAGTATACGACCGCGCGGGCGGCCCGGCGGGGCGAATCCTATGCTTGGACGATCAACTCGGTTGGTCGAGGGGATGTGGCTTGACGTGCTGTTTCGCCTGATCCCGGCGTTGCGGCGACTGCGGTCGATTAAATCGAGTGACGTTTCGGTGACTTTCACATCTTGCCATCCTTCGCCATTTATGTTCACGTCGACTGTTCGATCGGGGTGATGGTGTCACGGGCTGCCGCGCAATATATTTGTAGGTACTCGAATCGGTTCGTGAACACGAAAATTCCCGCCCGAGAAAATCGGCATTACGGCTGCCCCCGGACACGTCGCAAGCCGCGGCCAGGCCGCCACGGCGACGCGTCCGGACGCGGCGTCGGCGAAGCGCATGCGGACTATCGTCGACATCTTCGGGACGAAACCCCGCTGGTGAGGAGATGGCGATGCGGTACGAGGAATACCGGGCTCACGATGCGGTCGGGCTCGCCGAGCTGGTCGCTCGTGGCGAGGTGAGTGCGGCCGAATTGCTCGAGCTGGCATTGGATCGCTGCGCACAGGTCGATCCGGCGATCAACGCGATCAGTCTGCTGATGCGGGAGAACGGCCGGCGGCTGGCCGCGCAGGAGCTTTCGGGACCGTTCGCCGGGGTGCCGTTCCTGATCAAGGACCTGGCACAGGATTACGCCGGGTATCCGACCTCCGCGGGCACCGGGCCGCTACGGTCGGTGCCCGCTCGCGAGCACAGCCTCGTGGTGCGGCGCTGGCTGGACGCGGGCCTGGTGATCTTCGGCAAGACCACCACGCCGGAATTCGGCAGCAAGGGCATCACCGAGACCAGGACATTCGGCGCGACCCGCAATCCGTGGGATACCGAACGCACGCCGGGCGGATCATCGGGCGGGTCGGCCGCGGCGGTCGCCGCGGGCATCGTGCCGGTGGCGGGCGCCAGCGATGGCGGCGGTTCGATTCGCATTCCCGCGGCCTGCAGCGGGCTGTTCGGGCTCAAACCCGGGCGCGGGTTGATTCCCGGCGGCCCGGTGTCCGGCGATCCGCTGTTCGGGGCCGTCAGCGAGGGCGTGCTGTCCCGCAGCGTCCGGGATACCGCGGCCATGTTCGACGTACTCACTCCGCCCGATCCCGGTGCGTCCTACCTCGTTCCGCGGTCCGAACGCCCGTACCTCGATGCGGTCACCGATCCCGTGCGCCGCCTGCGGATCGGATTCACGCACGCGTCCCCGCAGGGCACAGCGGTCGATCCCGAGGCGGTCCGCGCGGTCGAGCAGGCCGCGGCGTTGCTGGAGTCGTCGGGGCACATCGTGGAACCCGCCGCACCGGATATCGACGGACAACGTCTGGGCATGGACTTCATGACCGTCTGGACCGCCTGGTGCGCCGCGGAACTCGTCGAGGCGTGTCGCGAGACAGGCGCTTCGACAACAGCTTTCGACATCGACACACAGATGCTCGCGGCGGCCGGCCGGGCGGTGCCGTCCCCGGAACTGCTGCTCGCGCACGTGCGCTGGACCGAATACACCCGTGCCCTGGGCGATTTCCACGAGACGTACGACCTGTTGCTCACCCCCACCGTGGCCGGGCCACCGTTGCGCATCGGTCAGAACCGCACGCCCGCGATCGCCGATACGGTGGTGCCGCCCTTGCTTCGCCTGGGTGCGGGGCGGATCCTGTCCCGCACCGGGGCCTACCGCGATACGGTCGCCGCCAATCTGTCGGCCGTCCCGTTCACCCAGCTGGCGAACGTCACCGGCCGCCCCGCGATGAGCGTGCCGACCCACTGGACCGCGGACGGCCTGCCACTGGGCACGCAATTCGTCGGCCGCCCCGGCAGTGAGTACCTGCTCCTGCAACTCGCCGCCGAAATCGAAACGGCCCAGCCGTGGTTCGACCGCGTCCCGCCCGAATCCGGCCTCGCCGTGCCTTCGGTGGCGGCGGGCCGGACGCGGTGGTGAGGTGCGCCCGGACTATTCGCGCCAGCCCCGGAGTTCGACGCCCTTGGCGGTATCGACCCGGAAGCCCAGTGAGATCTCCGCTGTCGCTTCGGGTTCCAGCGGTAGCCGCCAGGTCAGCTCGCCCAGGTCGGTGCGGTGCTGCGGATCGGGGCGGCAGCTGATGTCCCGGACCACGATGCCCTCGTCGCGCGAGACGGGGATCCGGTCCAGGACGGTCACGGTGGTGGCGCGGCGGCCGAAGTTGCCCACGGTGATGCGGTAGCGGACCTCGCGCCGGGTCGCGCTGCCGATCACCGCCTTTCCGGCGGTGCGGCGCACCAGCTCGCGTTCGGCCCGGATCCGTTCGTCCACACCGAGGTTCAATTCGATCTCCTCGCCGGGGGCCCAGATGTCCAGGGTCGTGGTGCCGACGAACTCCGCGTCGTGGAACACCGAGGCCCGGCCCGGCCGCAGCGTGTGCTCGGAGGTGTTGACCGCGGTGGCCCGCAGATACACCTCCTGGCCCTGCGCCGGTGCGGTGATGTGATCGAGGGTGGCGTCCAGGTCCAGCGTGGCCACTGTGGTGCGATGCGCGGTCGCATCGCTCGGGACGGTGATCCGTTGGCGCGGGCTGTAAGTGGTCGCCGCCGCACCGTGTTCGATTGCGGGCGAGGCCGAGTCGGCCATCGATGCGTGTAAAGCCTTGGCGCGGGGCATCGTTCCCGGTTCGGGTGGAGCGCCGTACGCCGCCACCGGTTGGGGCGGTCGCACGCGGTCGAGGTACCACGGCTCCGGTTCGGGCAGTCGCGCCGAGATCGCCGGGCGGGCGGTGGACAGGGCGAGTTCGCACGCGGGCCAGTCCTCGCCGGTGTTCTGGGTGATCTCCGCGTACCAGCCGAGCGTGAGTCGTTCCTCGCGCAACCGGATGTCGTAGCTCGAGCTCCAGCGCGCGTCGTCGACCACGTAGGACAGTTCGAGTTCCAGCTCCCCGGCCTCGTGCACATCGAGGGTGACCGCGACCTGCCGGCGATCCGGGGTGCGCTGCTGATGGTGTTCGGCGAGATCGCGTTCCACCGCACGCAACTCCTCCTCCCGGCGTTCGTGCTGCCGGTGCAGCTCGCGCTGCCGGCCGAGCGTCGCGCCGAGCTGCTGTGCAAGTGAATCACTCAGTGCCGCAACCCGATCCGGATCGAGCTCGCCCGCCGCGAGCGCCTTGGCGAATGTGCCGCCGCAGCGGCGGCGCAGGCCGGTGAGCAGTTCGGTCCGGCTGTCCTCGACGGTGCGGGCGTCGGCCAGTTCCGCGAGCCCGGACCGGAGCTGCTCGGCGCGCTGTTCGAGTTCCCGCACAACGGCATCGGGCGAGCGCGGATTGCGCCGCGTCGCCACATCGACGCCGAGGACCGCGGCCGCGCCTCGCCCGCTCACCCGTACCGAATCCGGCACCAGTCCCAGCGGCAGCCCGCCGACCTCCACCACCTGCTCGCCGGTCTCCACGATGACGGTCGTGCGCCGGGTGATCCGCGCCTGTCCGGGATAGACGGTCACCGCCACGATCGGGGCGTCCACCATGCTCATCCCGCGAGGCTACCGTGACCGGCGATCCGGGCACGCGATGCCGGGAAACAGGTTGGCGATCAACGCATCGGCGAAATCGGTGGTCAGGGGTTCGGCGGGGAGTAGCAGGCGGTGGTAGCACGCGCCCCAGAGCTGGTCGACGACGGTCTCGAGGTCGGTGTCCGCACGGATCTGGCCCGCTTCGCGTGCGGCGGTGAGGCGCTGCACGGCCAGGTCGCGGCGGGGGCGGGTGTACTGCTCGGACAGGGCCGACGCCAGGCCCGGATCGCTCTGCGCCGCGCCGATGATCTCGGCGACGACCGAGCCGTTGCGGCGCAGCAGGCCGATGAAGGCGTGCAACTGGGTGGTCAGGTCGCGTCGGATGTCGCCGGTGTCGGGGAAGGCCAGGGTGTCCTGGACGGCGTCGAAATACGCCTCGAACGCCAGCGCGCCCGGTGAGGGCCACCATTTGTAGAGGGTCACCTTGCTGGCTCCGGCGCGGGCGGCGACCTTGTCGAAAGTGACGCTCCGAATGCCTTGGGAGAACAGCAGTTCCGAGGCCGCGGCCAGAGTCGCGCGGCGTACGTCCCGCGCGGGGCGGCGGCCGCGGCCCGGGGGCAGTCGCGGTGGATCCTGTCGTGTCATGGGTTCTCCGACTTCACTCTCCCCGCGTGTCCGGCGGGCGTATCCGACGCACCGAAGTATATGGACAGATTGTTCATATTGCACTAATGTACAAGTTGTTCACATATTCGAGGGAGATGGATATGACCACAGGGCAGGCACCGGCACGGGTCGCGATCGTGACCGGCGGGTCGGGTGGAATCGGCGGTGCGGTCGCGCGGCGGCTGGCGGCGGACGGAACGACGGTCGTGGTGCACTACGCCGGCAGTGCCGCCCGCGCGCGGGAGGTCGTCGAATCGATCACCGCGGCAGGGGGTGTCGCGATCGCGCTGGCCGGCGACGTCGCCGACGCCAGGGGGATGGCGCGTCTGTTCGATCCAGTCCAGCAGCGGTTCGGCGGGGTGGACGTGGTGGTCAATACCGCCGGAATCATGCTGCTCGCACCGGTGGCCGAGATGGATCTGGACGCGTTCGACCGGATGCACCGGGTCAACGTGCGCGGCGCCTTCGTGGTCTCCCAGCTGGCGGCGCGCAGGCTGCGGTCCGGCGGTGCGCTGATCAATTTCTCCACCTCGATCACGCGGCTGCAACCGCCTGCCTACGCCGCCTATGCGGCGACCAAGGGGGCGGTCGAGGCGATGACGCTGATCCTGGCCCGGGAGCTGCGCGGCCGGGACGTCACGGT
>CBJNFW010000226.1:0-14439 GCA_966435935.1 uncultured Nocardia sp. | reverse complement strand
CACGCTTCGCGGTGTCGTCGCGCGCCCGGAGTGATCACCGGCCGATTCCGAGAGCTTCGGTGCGGCAATCGGATTCGACAACGCTGTGCGCGCGACGAGTGCGGATCGCAAGTGCCACTGTCCATCCGGGCTGAACGGATCCACGCCGGTGAGCCGGCCGATGCGCTTGAGGCGATAGTCGAGGGTGTTGGTGTGGATGGTCAGCATCTGGGAGATGCGACGGCGAGAGAGATCGCCGCGCAGGTGCAGGCGTAGCGTCTCCTCGAGATGCGGGTGGCCCTCCAGCGGATCCAGCAGTGCGGCAAGGCGTTCGCGGCTGCTGCCGGGCCGGGTGAGCTGATATTCCAGGGCCAGGTCCGCGAAGGTGTGCCAGCGGCCGCTGCGCCCGAAGGCCAGTGCGAGTTCGAGCAGTTCGTGCGCCTGCCGCGCCGCGCCGGGGATATCGGCCCGCGCGGCCCACACCCCGGCGGCGGTGACCGGAACCTGTGCCGCCACGGACAATTCGGAGACCAGCGATGCCGGCGGCTCCTCGGCGTCGACGGCCGGAACGAGGACCGTGCCACCGGCCGCGGACAGCCTGGGCAGCACCCGGTCACCGTAGCGCTCGGTCAGCTCGACCCGGATCCGCCGCAGCACCGGCTCGGCGGCCGGCGCCGCACCGGGCGGCACCGACAGGGCCACCACCCAATAGGATGTGGCGACGGCGATCCCGCTCTCCTGGGACAGCCGCAGCGGACTCTCACCGGACAGCAACGCCCCCGCGAGCGATTGGATCTCCCCGAGCCGGCCGTCGCACCAGATCCGGTGATGGATATCCGCGACCAGCGCGATGGCGGAGATGACGATCTCCACCACGGATTCGACGTCGCCGGTGAGTGCGGCCGACCGCACGACCGTGCGGACGGCCTCGGTCAGGCAGGCCTGCAGCTCGGCGTTGAACGCGCGCAAGGTGACCCCGGTGGCCGCCCAGCCGGTGGCAGCGGCCTCGAGCCGCCGGATCGCGCCGGATATGCCGTGACCGCCGCGCATACAGTCGATCAGTTCGCGGAAGGCGCCCGATACCGCTCGCTCGGCCGCGCTACCGGCGGATACAGCTTTGGTCGACATTGACATCGCTTGCTGTAGAAAGGCTTTCGCCTTGCCGTGGGACGCGGCGTAGCACCGACGCCCGGCGGTGGCACTGGGTGGCACCGTCCCGCGGCCGCCCTTCGGCCACGTCCGGCAACGATAACGGATCACGACCCGAAGTACAACGCCATTCGCAGTAGTTGAGAATTGCATTTCCGCAGGCGGCGCGGCATACCTGCGGAGACTCGAGCGGGCAATCGGGCAGCACACGCCGTCCGGCGCGAACCGCCGACGCGGTGACCAAATATTCGCTCCGATGTAGCGTGGTGAGCCTTCGAGGCGGTCTACGAGATCTGCGCGCGTCTCGGCGTGAATCCGCTGCGGTAGCGATCTCCCCGCTCAGTCGACGGGATAGCCGATCGACTTGATCTCGGTGTACTGGTCGAATCCGGCCACGCCGTTCTGGCGGCCGACGCCGCTGAACTTGTACCCGCCGAACGGCACGTCGGCGCCGTACGCCGCGCCGCCGTTCACGCCGATGAATCCGGCGCGCACCCGGCGGGCCACCGCCATGGAACGTTCGAAGGACGCGGACATGACGTTGCCCGCCAGCCCATAGCGGCTGTCGTTGGCGATCCGGACCGCGTCGTCATCGTCGTCGAACGCGATCACCGTGAGCACCGGGCCGAAGATCTCCTCCTGGGCGATCGTCATACCGTTGTCCACGTCGGCGAAAAGCGTTGGCCTGACCCAGAATCCACGGTCGGACGGGTTCGGTGCGGCATTGCCGCCGACGACGAGCCGGGCACCCTCCGCGACGCCCGCATCGATGTATCCGCGAATCCGGTCACGCTGCCGCGCGGAGATGACCGGACCGCACAGCGTCGCCGGATCCTGCGGATCGCCCGGTTCGATGCCCCGGTACATCGCCTCCAGGAACTCCACCCCCTCCGCGTACCGGGTGCGCGGCAGCAACAGCCGGGTCGGATTCGCACAGCCCTGACCGGCGTGCAGGCACGGCGCGATCCCCAGCAGGAGCGCCTCGCCGAAGTTGGCATCGTCGAGCACGATGCTCGCCGATTTGCCGCCCAACTCCAGGAACAGGCGTTTCATGGTCGCCGCACCCTTTTCCATGATGCGCTGACCGACCGCCGTGGATCCGGTGAACGAGATCAGGTCGACGTCCGGCGAGAGCGTGAGTTCCTCCCCCACGAGGTGATCCGAGGCGGTGACGATATTGACCACTCCCGCTGGGAAATCGGTGTTTTCGGCGATCAGACGCCCGATTCGGGTCGCGTTGAACGGCGTATCGGGCGCGGGCTTGAGGACCACCGTGTTTCCGGCGGCCAGCGCCTGCGCGAGCTTGTGAATGCTCACCTCGAACGGGAAGTTCCACGGCACGATCGCACCGACGACGCCGACCGGCTCACGCCACACCAAACGCTTGGTCCGGCGTCCGGTCACCGCCACGAACATATCGCCGAGATCTGTTTCCCACGGATACTCGTCGATCAGCGCGGCGGGAACCTTCACCGCGTCGGCCAGCGGAGCGTCCAGCTGCGGCCCGAAGGTGATCGACCGGGGGCAGCCCGCTTCGGCGATCAGCTCCTCCCGCAACGCTTCTCGATCATTCTCCAGCGCTTCCTGGAGTTGCTCGAGGCAGCGACGGCGCAGCGCGCGGTCGGTCGCCCAGTCGGTCCGGTCGAACGCCCGCCGCGCGGCCGCTATCGCACGGCGCATATCGGCCGCCGACGCGTCCGCCACCTCGCCCAGCACGTGCTCGGTTGCCGGGTCGACGACGGGGAAACGACCGGCCCCGCCGTCGGTGAGGCGACCGTCGATGAGCATGCGGGATTCGAAATCGATTGCCGCCGTGTCGGACATGAGTCTCTGCTTTCTCTACCAGATGCGGGCGTCGTCGCGCCCCGGTCAGTTCGGTACGTAGGCATCGATCACCGCGGCCAGATCGGCGGCGGCGAGCGGGTCGTCGGTGAGCGGTCCGGCCACGGCGGCGAGTGCGGCCTCCCGGGGCGCGAGTCCCTCGGCGATCAGCCGGGCCGCGCTGACCAGGACCCGGGTCGAGGCCACCTCGCGCAGACCGGGCGCATCGGCCTGCCGGACCGCACGGCCGATCCGCACCAACTGGGTCACCAGGCGGGGGTCCGCGCCGGACTCCACGGCGATGATCTTCTCCTCGATTTCCGCTGGGGGGTAACCCAATTCGATGGCGACCATGCGCTGACGGGTGGAGTCCTTGAGATCCTTCAGCACACTCTGATACCCGGGGTTGTAGGAGACCACCAGGCAGAAGCCCGCGGCGGCGTCCAGGGTCGTCCCGAGCCGGTCGATGGGCAGTTGACGACGGTGGTCGGCCAGCGGATGCAGCACCACGGTGGTGTCCTGGCGCGCCTCGACCACCTCGTCGAGGTAGCAGATCGCGCCCTCGCGCACGGCACGGGTCAGCGGACCGTCCACCCAGCGAGTCTCGCCGCCCTGCAACAGGTATCGGCCGACCAGGTCCGCGGTGGACAGGTCGTCGTGGCAGGCCACGGTGATCAGCGGCCGCCCCGCGTGATGCGCCATCGCCTCCACGAACCTGGTCTTGCCGCAGCCGGTCGGCCCCTTGAGCATGATCGGCAATCCCTGGCGGAACGCCGCGAGGAACACCCGCTCCTCGTTGCCGACCGGGACGTAGTAGGGGCGAACGGAATTTTCCATATCGACCTCGCCTTTCTCGGTGATCTCCGCCGATGCGCTCGCACGACCGGACTATCGGTCCTTCAGGAGGCTCGCGCCCGCGCCGTCCGGCGGCGCAGGTCCGCGGAGCGCAGGGCATCCCGGAACAACGGCGCGGCCACCCCGGGCATCTCCCGCGGTGACGCCACGGCGGCATAGGCGGCAGTGCCGAAAACCCCTCGCAGCGCGGCGATCTCGGTCTCCGCCCCGACGCTCAGGCAGACGCAGCCGATGCCCTGGCGACGTGCCTCGGACAGCGCGCGCCGGGCATCGGCCTCGGCGTAGGAACCTTCGTAACCGTGGTCGTAGGCGAACCCGTCGGACAGCACGACGAGCAGAGTTCGCGCGGCGCAACGGTATTCACTCGCGATCGTCGTGCCGTGCCGAACGGCCGCACCCATCCGCGTGTACGCCGCGGGCTCGAGCGCGGCGAGCCTGCGCAGCGCCGCGGCGTCCAGCGGATCGCCGAATCGCTTGACCCGCAGCATCCGGACCGCGGCGCGTCCCTGGGAGTAGAACGCGTAGAGCGCCACTCGATTGCCCAGTGTGTGCAGCGCCGAGGTCAGCATGAGTGCGGCGGTGCGCTGCTGATCGTGCACCGTGCCGCCGCGGGCGCTGGGCAGGGCGGCCGAACCGGAGATGTCCAGAAGGACGACCACCGCAAGATCCGGTGTGCACCTCAGGCTTTCGATGTACACCGCACCGTCCGGCGAAGCGCCGGAGAGTAATCGAACGCGCTCGTCCACCACCGCGTCCAGATCGATGTCGTCGCCCTGCATCCGGCGATGCCGGTGTTCGAGACTCGAGCGCAACCGGGCCAGCGCGCGCAGCAGCGAATTGTCCACCGGTGTGACCGGGATCGCGTGAGCCCCTGCGCGAGGATCGGATTCGGCGATCGTGCACCAGTTCCGGCGATAGCGGCGGTGGTGCACGTCCCACTCCGGATAGCGCGGTCCGTCGCGCCGCGGTTCGGTGGCGGCCTCCGCCACCGCCGGCGTCCCGGTACCGCCCGTGTAGCTACGGCCCGGTTTCACCAGTGCCCGCGCCGATCTCGGCACCCCGGCGCCGGTGATGCCGCCCTCGGACTCCCGGCCGAGGCTCAGCATGCGCTGGAACAATCGGGCCAGCGGTCCCTGTCCGCCGACGACATTGTCGAACAGGGCAGGGAGCTGGCCGGCGGAATCGTCGTCTGCCGGCGAATCGTCATCGGAGTCGGCGGGTCCGGGCACGCGGGTGTCTTGCGAACCGCGCTCGGCGAACTTCTCCCGCTCGGTCAGCAGACGCTTCGGATGGATCGCACCGAACTCCGGGGGCGGGGCGGCCGGCGCGGCCCTGCTCGTCGCGAGGGCCAATGACGCCCCGGCGCAATCGGACAGTTCGGCGATATCCGGGTCGATCAGCGCGGCGACCGAATCGGGCAGGATCTCGGCGTTGGCGGCCAGGGCGCGATGCCCCTCCACCATCAGGTACCGCTCGAGCACGGCGGCGGGGCGGCGCGCGAGCCGTCGCACGACATCGGATTCGTAACTGCCCGCGGCGATCATCGAGGCCTGCACCGTGAGCGTGACGACCTGATCGTGCGCCGGCGCCGCGGGATCGACGAAAACCACCCGCCCATCGGTCCACGGCGCCTCGTCCGCGCCCGCCGCGGCCACTCGCACTGCGCGACGAGCTATCCCGGCCGCCAGCAGACCCAATCTTTCCGGCTCGCTCACGAAGTGCTCCCGCACCGCCCGCCGTCGACGGGCATCGCTGTCGCCGGGCGGCCCGATTGCGCACTCTCCCAGCGCGACCAGATCCCGGCCGAGTACGGCCCGGCCTGGCCGTTCTTCTCGTAGAACCCTTGCGGGTCATAGACTTTCGCCTCCGGGAACGGCCACGGGCAGGCGACCGAGGTGGCCGCGCGGCTGTCCCGGATGAGGGCGAAACCACCGCCGTAACAGAAGTAGGCGAAATTGATCAGAACGAACATCACCGTGAATGCCCCCAGCGCGGGATGATTGCGGAAGATCCGCGCCCGGTGTGAGAGCCGCTCCGCGACCGTGCGGCCGGTGTCGTCGCGGTACAGCAGTACCGCGGCCGGGATCATCACGACCGTGACCAGCGCCGATTCCCAGATCAACGGGAACTGGTAGGGCTTACCGGCGAACAGCGAGCCGAACGGGATCACCTGCGTGTAGATGTACAGCTGACTGCGCACCAGAACGCATTCCAGGATGGCGTCGAACACGAATCCGATCACCAGGGTGAGCCCGGCCAGACTCCACAGTGGATGCCGCGTGACGAACGAGTCGTGCGGACGGCGGGCCTGCAGCCGGCGCAGCACCCGGATCGCGGGAAAGTAGGGCCCGAGATAGAAAGTGGCATAACCGATCACGATGAACGGTTCGACCGTGGGCGAGAGCGACACCAGCGGCCAGTGCACCGGCCAGTGCCACAGCTGCGGGTTGTATGCGGCGTAGGGCGCCCAGTTCATGATCGGGTCCTGCCAGACGATCGCGGTGGTCACCAACGTCATCAGCAGGACCGGATGGGCGGGATAACGACGCCAGGCCACGACGACCGCGCCGACCAGAACCACCATCATCACGACGGTTCCGATCTCGTGCACCGCGATCCAGTGATTCCACCCGAACAGCGGCGGCACCGGGCGCGGCGCGCCGCTCACCGCGGGATTCGCGATGCGCGGATCGTCCGCACCGCGGCTCGCGTAGGCGGCGATCGCGGCCAGAACCACCACGGCCAGCGCCGTGATCCCCACGGTGATCAGGCGACGCGAGCCACCGACCGGCGCGGTATCCGGCCGAGTGCCGGTCCGGAGTTCCTCCGGGGCGCTCACGGCCTACTCCTCGCCGAATCGTGCGACCAGATGCGATGTCACGCCATCCGGATCCAGTTGCCGCGCAACCAGATACCCGGCGCCCACCCACCCGCGCCGGGTCCACTTGCCGAACGAGAGCCGGGTGCCCGGGGCGCCGGCGGCGGCGGGCAGCATCTTGACCCGTTCGAGCGCCTCGGCGACACCGCGCGGAGACAGCGGATGCGCATCGGCGAACGCGTGCAGCAGTACGGTCGCGACGTCGTGGTTGACCACCGGGACGCAGTACTGCGGGCGACGGCCGCAATCGGCCTCGTAGCTGTCCAGGAACCGTTGTCCCACAAGGTTTCCCTCGTCGTACTGGTCCACGCCGGTCCAGCCGAGGAAGGCGTTCCACAGCAGTGCGTTGATCCAGGCGTTCTGGAACGCGGTTCCCATGAATCGGGGCGGATCCCAATGCAACGCCGCGAGTGCGGGGTTCACCATCGCGACGCCGAATCCGAAGCCGCAGTGCACGATCGCCTGCGCCTTCGCCTCGTGCAACGCGCGTACCTCGTCGCCGATGTCCTGCGCGGTCTGCGGGATCGCCACCTCGGCGACGATGCGAATGCCCTGCTCGCGACAGGCTTTCCGGAAGTTCCGGATGTAGCTCTCGCCGACCAGGGAGCGTTCCACCAGCGCGCCGACTTCGGTATGCCCGCCGTTGGCCAATAATTGCGCCCAGAACACCGGCTCGTCGGTCATCGACCCCTGCGGCAGTGCGAAGGTCCATTCGCCGAGCCAGTCCTCGGCGCCCGAGACGTTGATCGCCGGAACGCGGAAGCGGCGTTCGATCTCCTCGCGCACCGGAACGGCGTTATCGGTGATGTGCGGGCCGAATACGGCCAGACACCCCTCCTCCACCAGCTCTCCGTACGCATCGATCACCGCCTTCACCGAGCCCTTGGGCAGCCCTTCCACTTCGCGGAAGACGATCTGCACCGGGCGATCGATCAGGCCGAGCCGCCGGCCCTCGGCGAACACCAGATGGAACGGGCGGGTCAGATCGTCCCGCATATCCGGCGGATAGCCGTCGGGAAGGCGGAAGTCGAACAGATAGCCGAGTTTGACGGGCTCGGCAGTGCTTTCATAGGCCACGTACATCTCCGTCTGCCAGGCCGCTCGAGCAGCGAACCTAAAATTCGTTCCAAATGTTACGGAGTGCGCACGGCTGTCGTCAACGGTCGACACGAACCGGTACTCATGGGTATTGACGCACCGCGAGAGGCTCCGTACGCTTCGGAACGAATATTTGGTCTTCCCGAGGAGGGTTCGTGGACACACACGCCGAGACCGCCGCAGACCAGGTCGAGACCTCGGCCGAGCGGGAGCGCGAGGCCGGTGACGACACCGCCTTCGAGGTATTCGACGACGACGTCGCGGGCGATGTCCGCGACCCGTATCCGGAACTGGCCGCTGCCCGTCGAGCACATCCGGTACAGCGTCTGGACACCTCGAACATGCCGCACGCCGACGACGCGGCGGTGTTCTTCGTCTACGGGTACGACGACATCCTCACGGTGCTGCGCGACGGTGCGACCTATTCCTCGGCGCACATCATCGACATGCTCATGGGCGACATCATGGGCAAGCACATCATTCTGGGAATGGACGATCCCGAACACCGCCGCTACCGTGCGCTGGTGTCCACCGCGTTCCGGCAGAAGGCCCTGGCGAACTGGGAGGAACGGCTCATCGCCCCGGTCGCGGACGAGTTGATCGGCAGGTTCGCCGACCGCGGCCACGCAGATCTGGTCGCGGAGTTCACATTTCCGTTCCCCACCCATGTGACCGCCGGGATGCTGGGGCTGCCACGGGAGGATCTGCGGCAGTTCCAGCGCTGGTCGATCGCCATTCTCGGCTTCCATTCGAACCGCGACCGCGCCATCGCCGCCTCGCGGGAGGTCAAGGAGTATCTCGCGGACATCCTGGCCGAACGTCGCCGCGAACCGCGCGAGGATCTCATCAGCGATCTGTCCCGCGCCGAACTGGACGGCGAACGGCTGAGCGACGAGGAGATCTTCTCCTTCCTGCGGCTGCTGCTGCCCGCCGGGATCGAGACGACCTATCGTTCGACCGGAAATATGTTGTACACCTTGCTGTCTCGTCCGGATCAGCTGCATGCCCTACGGGACAATCGGGCGCTGATCCCGCGCGCGGTCGAGGAGGCGGTCCGGTACGAGACACCGCTGCTGAACATCACCCGTCTGGCGACCACGAGTACGGTCCTGCACGATGTGCCCATTCCGAAGGGTTCGACGGTGATGCTCATGCTGGCCGCGGCCAACCGCGACGAGAGCCGCTGGAACGACCCGGACGACTTCGACATCTTCCGCACGCCGCGTCCGCACATGTCCTTCGGGCAGGGCCCGCACAACTGCCTCGGCATCCACCTGGCTCGCACCGAAATGCGGCTGGCCCTGGAGAAACTGCTGGACGAACTGCCGAATCTGCGGCTGGACCCCGAAGCGAACGATCCGCACATCCGCGGCCAGGTCTTCCGCTCCCCCACCGCCCTGCCCGTACTGTTCGGCTAGCGGCACTCAGCCGCCCCGGTACACGGTGCTGTCCTCGATCGGATGGATGCTGCTGACCAGTTTGGCGAAGCAGTGGTCCGCGTCGAAACCGTTGCTGTCACACCAGGCATTGGCGCCGGACGGGTCGGGAAAAGTCACCCCGGCCACGGTGATCCAGTAATCGTGACGACTGAACGTGCTCCACTCACCCGACCACAGCAACCGCACGCCAGGATATTTCGCTCGCAGGTTCCGGTGCTCGCGCAGAATCGTGACGTTGTTCCAGGTGACCCCGTCGGCGAAGAGTCCGGGTTGCTTCGTGCTGAGTTGCGGAATCCAGCGGTCGGCGAGCTGAGCGGCGACGTCCGGCCGATCCGAGTTCGCGAGCCGGCGCAACTCGTCGGCGGCGGCCACGTCGGGATCGGTCGGCGGTGTCGAGGTGACCGGCGCGGCGGCGGCATACTGCGACATCGGAGCGGAGGCGGTCACCCGACTCGTGGCGCCGACATGTCTCGGGCCGCGGGTCATGGTCAGCACTACGCCGGTCAGTGTGACCAGTACGACGATCGCGAGTATGCCCAGGACGATGTCCTGCCCGAGACCGCGTTCGGTGCGTCGCGATGCCGGCTCCCGCTCGTCCGGGTCACAGGCACGAGCCGGTTGCGCCGACGCCGAAACCGTTCGCGCTGGTGCTGTTTCGGCAGCGTCCGGGACCGGCTCCGAGGTCTCGGCGTCGCCGTCGGGTCCGGAATCGAAGACGCCACGATCGGCGCGGACGCGCAATTCCGCGGTGAGACTTTCGGATTCGACGGCGAGCAGGTTCCCGGTTCGCACTCCGGCGTCACCGAAATAGGTCAGCGCGATCGGGAACATGGACAGATCCAGATCTTCCCGGGCGAGGATCGCGTCGAAGATCCCGGCCAGACGGTCCGCGCCGCCCGCGCCGAACTGCTCGAGCCGCTGCCGAGATGCTTCCCGGAACAGCACGACCGTCCCGGACAGCAGCTTCGCGGGATCGATCAGATCCGGCCGGGCAGCGGCATCCCTTGCCGCACGGGCGCATTCGGCCAGATCGATCCACTTGCCGACCGCCTCGGCGAACTGTGGTTCGATCGGGCCGCGCGACCAGTCCCGGACGTACGGCGGCTCCTCGTCGAGCAGGAGTCCGAGCCGTTCGGCGACCCGGTGCCACGGCTGCTCCTGCAGCGCCACCGAGGAGTTCGCCCAGTCGTAGATCGCGTAATCGGTCGCGAGTTGCTTCAGGTGCTCGACCAGAGTCCTGCCGTCCGAGGCGAAATGGAACAACTCGCGCGCCCCGGTGACGATGGCGTCGATCTCCCGGCCCGGGTCGCGCCGCTCCTCCCGGCAGGCCTCCCACAACTGCTCCAGTGCCAGCGCGCGACGCTCCCGGAATTCCTGAATCAGATCTGTCATCTTCGGTACCCGCTGTCGAGAGTTCGCATCCCGGAGGAGGTTCGGCTCACAACTCCTCGATGCTGACGAGCCCGTCCTGCAGGGCCCGCGCCACGAGCGCTGCCTTGGTCGAGGCAGGCCGTGCCACGGCGGCGTATTTGTCGCGAATGCGGGACAGATGGGTGTTGACCGTACCGAGCGAAATGTACAGTCGCCGACCGACCTCCAGTTTCGAGTCGCTGGCGATCCAGGCCAGTAGCACCTCGATCTCCCGTTGGCTCAACGACGGCTGAACGGAACGACTGAGCGACGCGCCCAGGCAGTCGGCTGCGAGATTCATGGCCGGATCCCTTCTGCTACCGAGTACCGCACTCGGACAATGCCATTCGGCAGGCATCCATCATGAAATCGCAGGCAGGCCGTCAGATCACTCCGCTCGCCGGACCGACGCGACTCGCGTGAGAGCATTCGGTCTCACGCGACGCGTAACACCCTGGCTACCGGACCGAATCACTTCCCAGAGCGGGTGACCCTACCCCGCGTCGACTCTTGGGGAAGGACCAGCATGTCCGCCGACGATCGAGTCATCGCCGACCTTCTGGTGCACACGGGCCTGACACTCGCGATCGAGCACCCCGACCGTCTGCTCGACGGCGGGCTACGCACCGAAGAGGTGATCAATCTGGCGAACTCCGCGCATGCGACGTTCTATCGCAAGTTCGGCACCCGCTCACGGTACGTCGAGGCAGTACTCATCCGCCTGCTCGAGACCGCACCGCCGTTGCCGGTCGACGTCCGCGAGCCGGTGCGAGCGGCACTCGCGGCCGCGGACGGCGATCGACGGCGGGCGCTGGACATGGTGGTACAGCGGCACTTCGACCGCGTCTTCGACGATACGACCGGCGCGCACCGGCTGATCGCGGCCGCCTGCGGGCCGGCCATGCCGCGTACCGCCGCGGCGATGCTCGCCGCACACCACCGCAGCGACGCCATCCTCCTCGAGATCTTCGATCTGCTGTTCGCCCAGCGCGGGGCGACCTTCCGAAAACCGGTGACCGCCAAGAGTTTCGGTGTCATGCTGACCGCACTGATCGACGGTCTGGTGCTCCGCCATCGCGCCGATCCGCGCACGGTCACCCCGCAACTGGTCACCGATGCGATTCTGACGGTGCTGAATTCCTCGGTGGGCAACGCCCAGCGGCATACGCACATCGACGACGCGCTGGCCGCGATCACCCATTCGCGCAGCCGGACCCGGACCCTACCGGCCGAGCCGCGCGCGGCGCTGCTGGACGCGGCGCGCCGGGAATTCACCAAGCGCGGCTACTTCATGACCTCGGTGGAGACCATCGCCGCGGAGGCCGGCGTCCCGGCCGACGCCGCGTTCCGCATCTTCCCCACCAAGGCGCACGTCATCGTCGGCGCGCTCAAGCCCGCGTACGAGCAGTTGCGCCAGGGCATCGACGACGATCTCGCCCTGGGCCGCGACGAGATCACCGTCATCGAACAGCATTTCCTGCGCTGCGCGCGGCTCGTGGTACAGGAACGCGCCCTGATGGACGCACTCATGGCCGTGGTCGCGCACGACACCTACGCCGAGCCCGAGGGATTGATCTCGATCAAGCGGGAGCTGGGATTTCCCACTCTGCTGGCCCCGGTCATCGCCCAGGGACAGCGGAACGGGATCTTCACCGATGACCAGCCCGCCGGCGATCTGGCCGCGCTGCTCACCAACACCCTCCTGCTGCGGTGCTTCACCCGCAGGAACGCGAGCCCGGAGCAGAATGCGTCCTTCGTCTCCGGGCTCGCGATCAACGGACTCCGTAAGGAGTGACCGGATTACCTCTGCCCCAACTCCTCTCGCAGCCAGGCGACGGCCATCGCGAGCCACTGCTCGAAATGGCCCATCGCGCAGTGGTCGTCGCCGGGATACAGGCGCAGTACGCCGAACCGGGCGGCTGCCGCCAGTTCCACCGAATCCCGCACGTCGACGATGCTGTCGGCGTCGCCGTTCACCACGAGCAGCGGTATCGCGATGTGCTGGTACAGCTTTCGCAGCGACAGTGCCGACAGAGCGCGGCTCGGCCCCAGCGGTCCCCGCGCCCCGACGATGTCGCACAGTGTGCGCACCATGATCGCCGGGGCACCGATGGCCGCCGCCGGCCCGAAGCCGCGGTGCGTCGGCGCGCCGCATGCCACCGCGCACCGCAACCGGGACCCGACCGCTGCCGTGCGCGCCGCCCAGTATCCGCCGAAGCTGGTGCCCAGCATGGCGATCCGGCCGGCGTCCACTCGCGAATGCGCCGCGAGATGGTCCAGCACGGCCGCGAAGACCCGTCCGGATTCGATCGACATGGGTCGGCGCGCGGTATGGGTGCCGGGCAGATCCATCACCACGAATCCTGGTCCGGAGTTCCGGTGCCGCAGCAGTGGCAGCAGCAGCTCCAAGGCCGGGCCATCGAGTCCGTTGGTGACCAGAACCGTTGCCCGGCAGTCGCTTCCGACCGGAAACATCGTCCACAGCCGGATCCGCTCCCCGTCAACGACCAGGTCGGTGACCCCCATGGCGACTCCCAGCGCCCAGGCGAGCGCTTCGGTCAGGACGCGAAACAGGTTCTGCGCCCGCGAGTATGCCCGCAGACGGGCCGGGGAACGGCCCGGCCACGCGGCGATCAGGTAATATCCGACCGCCGATCGCAAGGCCACGACGGCACGCGCCGCCAACAGCAACCGCTCGTCCAGGGCGCCACCGGCGGTCCGGGAACGCACGAACCGCTCGATTTCCGCTCCGGCTTCCGCTGTTTCGCGATCGGCGAGGACCTCCGCAGCCGGGGCGAGCAGATCGCCGAGTGCGGCGGACACCGACCGTTCGCCGGACGACGGCACCACCGCCACCGGACGCGCCCCGGACGCGGCGCACAACTCCCGAAGCAGCGTATTGGCTTGTGCCACACACCGTTCGGCGATTTCGGACCAGTACTCGCACCACTGCGCATCGGCGAACGAGCGAACACCGTCGAGCTGTGCGGCGAGGCGTTCCGGCGGGACGGCGGCCAGGCGCGCCCACCGCGGCACGAAGACCTCCGGCAAGACGGCGCGCGCGCCGGCGCGCCGGACCACCGGCCCGGTCGTTCCGGTGAGCGCGCAGAGGGTCGCGAGCACACGGGTGCGCCGGTTCATCGCCGATCTCCCCGGCACGATCGCGTCCGCCGCACTACCTTGTGCGAATGACCTCGTCCGAACACCGAATCCAGGCGCTGCTCGACCGCGCCGAACTCACCGATCTGGCCACCGCCATCGGGCAGCGCCTGGACGCCGGGGACTTCACCGGCCTGGCCGATATCTACACCCCGGACGCCGAACTCACGATGCCCGGCGCGACGTGCGCCGGCATCGCCGGGATCATCGATGCCGCCCGGAGCGGTCACGAAATGTTCGACCGGACACAGCATTTCGTCGCCGTCACGGCGATCCGGCCGGAACCGGACGCCGCGCGGGTGCACGCGAACGTCGTCGCGGCGCTGGTGGGGGCGGACAATGTGCCGCGATTCGCCGCGAGCCGCTACCAGCTGCGAGCGGTCCGCACCGTCGAAGGGTGGCGTGTGCGCAATCATGTGATCACTCCTGTGTGGGCTCTGCCGGATTCATAACGGCGAGGAAGTCCTCGGCGTCCATCTCGTTCCACCCGGTCGCCGTCCGCGCGGCCTCGCCGCACAGCGCGAGGTCCGGGTCGATTCGGTACCGGCCCGATGGCAGCGGGTTTGCGCACACCAGCAGCCGGGCCGCGTAGGCCGACGCAACGCCGGACAGCGTCGCGGCGGTACCCAGTTGCGGACAGGACGTCAGCGA
>CBJNFW010000225.1:0-14476 GCA_966435935.1 uncultured Nocardia sp. | reverse complement strand
GAGTGGCACCTGCGGGAAACCGGCGCGACGGTTTTTGCGTTTTTTGGTAGGGGGGGACTGGGGGCTTTGTTGTTCCCGCCCACACCCCCCACGCCCGCCTTGTAGGCGGCCAGAACCGAACTGCGCGCCTTCGGAAACATCTCGGCCGCTTTGGCTTTGAGCGCGTCGTCGGCGCGCGAGAGGTCCATCGCGTCGGCCAGGCGGGTGGTGGGCACCAGCCAGGTGTTGTGCTCGACCATCATGTCGATGGTCTCGTCGTCGATGAGGAATCCGTGTTCGATGCAGTCGATTCCGCAGTCGACCGCGTGCCGGACCGCCTCCGCGCCGTGCGTGTGCGCGGCGACCTTGAGCCCGCGCCGATGCGCCTCGTCCACGATGGCGCGCAGTTCCTCATCCGAATAGTGTTGTGCGCCAGGCGCTCCGGTGAGCGACATGACGCCGCCGGAGACGCAGATCTTGATCAGCTGCGCGCCGTACTTGATCTGGTACCGCACCGCCTTGCGCACCTCGTCCACGCCGTTGGCGATGCCCTCCTCGAGGGTCAGCTTCAGCACGTCGGGGGCGAAGGCGGAGAACATGGTCGGGTCCAGATGTCCGCCCAGCGGGGTGATGGCATGTCCGGCCGGCACGATGCGGGGCCCATCGATCCAGCCGCGGTCGATCGCCTTACCCAGTGCGACGTCGAGCAGATAACCGCCGGTCTTGACGAACAGGCCCAGGTTGCGCACGGTGGTGAACCCCGCGCGCAGCGTGCGGCGGGCGTTGCCCACCGCACGCAGCATCCGCAGTGCGGGATCGTCTGTCACACTCGAGGACAGGCCGGTCTCCCCGCGACCGCCCATCAGCAGATTGACCTCCATGTCCATCAGCCCGGGCAGCAGCACGACATCGCCGAGGTCCAGGACCTCGCCACGCGCCGGGCCGCCCAGCCCGACGATGCGATCGCCGTCGACGTGCACGACGCCGGGCCGGATGATCTCGCCGGTGTCGATGTCGAGCAGACCGGCCGCTTGGAGTGTGAGCATGGCCTACACCACCGGCTCGGCGATCACATCGAGATAGGCCGCGCCGGAATCCGGCACGCGAGGCTGCTTCCACACCTCGACCGGGAAGGACACCATCACCAGCGATTGCAGCAGGTGGAACAGGTGACGCTGCTCGTCGGGCAGGTCGTTCCAATCGAATTTCTCGATGTGGTCCAGCGCCTCCTGCAACCGCGGGAAGACGGTCTCGTAGACGTCCTGCATCTCCTGCATGGAGGAGGCCAGGCGTTTGGCGTAGCGCTCGGGCTCGGTCGCCAGAATCCAGTCCGAAAACCGTTGCAGGTCGGCGAATTCGGCGGGCAGGGTCTTGGTCTCAGCTGGCTGCGCGGGCATTGCGGTACTCCTTGACGATGTTCTGGACGGTGATGTGCAGGTGGCGCAGCAGCACCTCCTGGTCGTTCAGCGGGAATTCGGTGATCGCACCGGTTTCGAGCATGGTCTGGGTCGCCTCGAGAGTGTTGGCGTCCTGCAGCGCGTACTCCTTGAAGGTCACCCCGGCCAGTTCCTGACGCAGCCGCTCCCGGGCGTTCTTCGGCGGCACGAAGTACAGGTTCGCCTCGAAGATGTGCTTGTTCACCGCGGTCGGCCAGTAGTGGTAGGTCAGGTACCAGCCCGGCGCCCAGATCAGGATGCCGAAGTTCGGGAAGACCTCGAATTCGTCCACGCCCCAGGCCTTGTGGCCCGCGGGGTTGATACCCGAGGGCAGCGGGTCCAGGCCCTCGATATCGGGGCGGTCCCACGGTCCGAACAGGCCGCTGCGCAGCTCCCGCTCGATCGGCTTGACCATGTTCGGGTCCTTCGGCGGGGCCATGCCGCCCCACGAGGAGACCATCGAGTGCGGAGTCCAGCATTCGTAGTGCAGCGCCTCGAAGCCGACCTCGAGCAGTTTGTCGGCCTCGTCCTTGACCGCCTGCTTCATGTGCAGCACCGGCGCGTGGTAGAACTCGGCGAACGCGTCGATGAACAGCTTCCAGTTGGCGCCGATCTCGGCGCGGTAGCTGTAGACCTCGGTCATCTCGTGGAAGGGGTAGCCCTCCAGGCCTTTCGCCCACGCGCCGAGGTAGTCCTCGAGCGGCTGGGCGTTGTCGTCGAGGTTGATGAAGATGAACCCTTCCCACACCTCGCAGCGCACCGATTTGAGCCCGAACTTGCTCTTGTCGATGTCGAAGAATTCCTTCTCCTGCTGGACGAAGGTGGCCTCGCCCTCGAGGCTGTACCGCCAGGCGTGGTACTTGCAGGTGAACTGGCGGCAGACGCCGGCGGTCTCCTCGCCCGGGTAGTCCTCCCAGACCAGCTTGTTACCGCGGTGGCGGCAGATGTTGTAGTACGCGCGGATCTGCTTGTCGTGATCCTTGACCACGACGAAAGAGGCGTTCACGCAAGCGAGTTCGCGGGTGAAGTAGCTGCCCACCTTCGGCAGCCGCTCGACCCGGCCGACGTTGAGCCAGCTCTTCTTGAAGATCGCCTCCTGCTCGTCGGCGTAGAAGGCCGGGTCGGTGGAGTCGGTGAAATCGACCACCTCGGTACCCAGTTCGGGGTAATTCTCCGTCCAGCTGCCGGCAGCCGGTTTTGTGAAGTGTGGCAAGGGATTTACCTCTCAGTATCTGGCTGTAGGTGTTCGGGCTGTACGCCGAAGGTGTTGAGCGCCATGGACATCGCGATATAGCCGCCGATGGTGAAGACAAGGTCCATGCGCTGTTTCTCGTCCAGGCGCTCGGACAGGGCGGCCCAGGCCTGGTCGGACAGTTCGGATTTCGCGTCGAGCTCGTCGACACAGGACAGGATGAGGCGATCGAACTCGTCGGTCCCCTCCCCGCGGGCGACGGCATCGATCTCCGCCGGGGTCAGTCCCGCCTCCTGGGCGAAGGTGATGTGGTGCACCCACTCGTAGTCGCAGCGGCGGTTGTGGGCCACCCGCAGGATCGCCAGTTCCCGCAGCCGGGGCGGCAGGGTGGAGCGGAAGAGCAGATGGACGCTGAAGCCGAGGAACGCCTCGGTCAGGTCCGGATGCCAGGCCAGCGGTGCCATGGCGGGACCCGCGGACTCGGGGTTGCGCATCGCGCGGGGCAGCAGGGCGCGGAACGCGTCGCGGGTGCGGTCGTCCCACTGGTCCGCCGGTAGCGGCGGCAGGCGCATGCCGACCTCCTCTCGTGAGAATCTGATTCTCTAAAACTGAAGACTAGATTTCCATGAAGCCGTGCGTTAGTCAACGCCGGGGCGACGGCCTGGGCAAACCGCGGCCGCGGAGAGTGCGGTGCGACCTGGTGTGCGGTCGGCTTCGCCCGGTCTGTCGTGCGATCGGATGGTGATTCTCCAAATAAGAGAATATAGTTTCCCTAGTGTTGCGTGCCCGGCTCGTCGGCGGGCCCGAAGTCGAAGAGTCCGGCCCATGCGGGCGGAAAGGAGTCCCACGATGACGAGCTGCGGCATGAATTTCGAGCTCACCGAGGATCAGCAGCTGATTCGCACGACCGTCGCGGAGCTGTGCCGCAAGTTCGACGACCAGTACTGGATGGCGAAGGATTCCGCGCACGAGTTCCCGACCGAGTTCTACGAGGCGATCGCCAAGGGCGGCTGGCTCGGCATCACGATTCCCGAGGAGTACGGCGGCCACGGCCTCGGCATCACCGAGGCCACCCTGCTGGCCGAGGAGGTATCGCGCTCGGGCGGCGGGATGAACGCCGCCACCTCCATCCACATGTCGATCTTCGGCATGCATCCGGTGGTCGTGCACGGCTCGGACGAACTCAAGCGGCGCACCCTGCCGCGGATCGCGAACGGTGATCTGCACGTTTGTTTCGGCGTCACCGAACCCGGTGCGGGACTGGACACTTCGCGGATCAGCACGTTCGCCAAGCGCGAGGGTGACCACTACGTGGTGAACGGGCGCAAGGTGTGGATCTCCAAGGCGATGGAGTCGGAGAAGATCCTGCTGCTGACCCGTACCCAGCGCTACGACGAGGTCGTCAAGAAGACCGACGGCATGACGCTGTTCCTCACCGACCTGGATCGCGCGCACGTGGACATCCGGCCGATCGCGAAGATGGGCCGCAATGCGGTCACCTCCAACGAACTGTTCATCGACGGGCTCCGGATTCCGGTCGAGGATCGGGTCGGCGAGGAGGGGATGGGCTTCAAGTACCTGCTCGACGGCCTGAATCCCGAACGCATGCTGATCGCCGCCGAGGCGCTGGGGCTCGGACGCGTCGCGCTGGACCGGGCGGTGCGATATGCCAAGGAGCGCGTGGTGTTCGACCGGCCCATCGGCATGAACCAGGGCCTGCAGTTCCCGCTGGCCGATTCGCTGGCGCGGCTGGATGCCGCGGAACTGGTGTTGCGCAAGGCGACCTGGAGTTACGACCAGGGCAAGCCCTGCGGGCGGGAGGCGAACACCGCCAAATACCTCTGCGCCGACGCGGGATTCACCGCCGCGGACCGGGCGCTGCAGACCCACGGCGGGATGGGATATGCCGAGGAGTACCACGTCGCACGGTATTTCCGGGAGGCGCGGGTGATGCGGATCGCCCCGATCAGCCAGGAGATGATCCTGAACTATCTGGGCTCGCACACGTTGGGACTGCCCCGAAGCTATTGAGCCGCAGCGGTTTCCGAGTCCAGAAGCGGGCTGCCGGAACCGATGGCCGTCGCGAGCGCGCGACAGGAAAGACGCGGAGTGACCCGGGACGCGGCGTCACCCGGTATACGAATCACCGAGACACAGGGAGTCGGCCGATGGCAGGCAACAACGGATTGTTCGATCTCAGCGGGCGCGCGGCGCTGGTCACCGGAGCGGCCGGTGGCATCGGCTCGGCGGTCGCCGAGGCGCTCGCGGCCCAGGGGGCGGCGGTGCTGGTCACCGACGTGAACGGCGAGGCGGCCGCGGCGGTCGCGGAGAAGATCGCCGGAAATGGCGGCACCGCGGCAGGTTTCGCCCTGGACGTGTCCGATCGGGAGGCCGCCGATGCCGCCGCCGCCCGCGCGGCCGAATTGGCCGGTGGCACGCTGCACATCCTGGTGAACAACGCCGGTGTCACCGATCCGCACATGTTCGCCGATATTTCCGCGGACTCGGTGCGGCGGTTGCTGGAGATCCACACCATGGGCACCTTCAACTGCTCGCAGGCGGCGCTGCCCTATCTGCCGACCGACGGCACCGGGCGGATCATCAACGTCACCTCCTCCGCCGGAATCGTCGGCACCCTGGGACAGGTGAACTACTCCGCAGCCAAGGCCGCCATCATCGGCATCACCAAATCCCTCGCCCGCGAACTGGCTCGCAAGAACATCCTGGTGAACGCGCTGGCGCCGCTGGCGGCCACCCCGATGACCGACACCATCCGCACCGACGAGAAGTTCGCCAAGCAGATGTTGAACCGGATTCCGTTGCGGCGCTGGGCCGATCCGCAGGAGGTCGCGGGCGCGTTCGTGTTCCTGGCCACCGACGCCGCCTCCTTCGTCACCGGCCAGGTGCTGCCGGTGGACGGCGGCATGGTGATGTGATGCTGGAGCCCAGCGCCGGCCCGCTGGCCGGAATCACCGTCGTCGCACTGGAACAGGCGGTGTCCGCGCCGATGTGCACGCGCGCCCTGGCCGATTTCGGGGCGCGGGTGATCAAGGTCGAGAATCCGTCGGGCGGTGATTTCGCCCGCTACTACGACGACGTGGTGCACGGGCAGGCCGCCCACTTCGTGTGGTGCAACCGGGGCAAGGAATCGGTCACCCTCGACCTGAAATCCGATGCGGGCGTGGAACTTCTGCACCGGCTGCTGGATCGGGCCGATGTCCTGGTGTCGAATCTCGCGCCCGGGGCGACCGCGCGGCTGGGGTTGGCTCCGCAGGACGTGTCCGCGCGGCATCCCGGTCTGATCGCGGTCGAGATCGACGGATTCGGCGCGGGCGGGCCACTGTCCCACAAGCGTGCCTACGACCTGCTGGTGCAGGCCGAGTCCGGGGTGTGCGCGGTGACCGGAACGGCCGGGCAACCCGCCAAACCCGGCCCCCCGATGGCCGATGTGACCACGGGACTGTATGCGGCACTGTCGATTCTGGCCACCCTGTGCGGCCGGTTGCGCACCGGGCCCGGTCCGGGGACGAATATCGCGGTGAGCCTGTTCGACATGATGGCCGAGATGATGGGCTACCACCTCAACCACGCACGGTACGCCGGGGTGGACCTGGTGCCGCTGGGGATGAGTTCTCCGGCGGTGGCTCCCTACGGCGCGTACCGCACCGCGGACGGACAGACCGTCGTCCTGGGCACCACCAACGACCGCGAATGGCAGCGCCTGTCCCGTGATCTGCTCGGCCGTCCCGACCTGGCCGACGACGCCCGTTTCGCGAGCAACACCGGCCGCTGCGAGCATCGCGCCGAACTGGACGTCGCGATCGGAAGCTGGTGCGCCGCACACGATCTGGCGCACATCCAGAAGGTCGCGGACGCCGCCGGAATCGGCAACTCCCGCTACAACCGGCCGACCGAGGTGATCAACCACCCGCAGCTGGTGGACCGGCATCGTCTGCGCACGGTCGACACCCCGGGCGGCCGGATCGTCGCGGTACTTCCTCCGGCGGTGATCGACGGCTTCGAACCTCCGATGGGACCGGTACCGGGGCTGGGCGAACATACCGATAATCTGCTCGCCGAACTCGGGTGCAGCGCAGCGGAAATCGCCGAGTTTCGGGACAGCGGAGCGGTCGGTGCACGGTACGAACCGCGCGTGGGAACGGCATGACGGCAATCTGTACGCGCCACCGCGAGCGGGGCGAAGACGGTCGGCGAGCTGCGAACCGGGTTGCCGCGCCGGGCGATTCGCGATCACTCTCTCGCGCTCGCCGGTGTGCCGGGCCCGGGTGGGTGAGCTGCGCTGCTCGCGCCACCGCTGATCCGCGCGCGGGCGCGTGTGCGGCGAGCAGGGCCGGAGTTGTGCGCCGGTGTGGCGGGGCGCGTGAATCGCGCAACGTCTTTCGCACGGGTTGCGCGTCGATGCGCGCGAACATCCCGGCGTCGCGACGTGTCGGGGGGTTGTGATGGCCGACCTGCCCGTCCTGCTGATCGACGACGCCGCGGGCGTGCGCACTCTCACCCTGAACCGGCCCCGGCGCAAGAACGCCATCGATCACGAACTGTGGCTGGCGCTGGCGGATGCGTTGCGGCACATCGCGACCGATCGCTCGATACGGGCGGTGGTGATCACCGGCGCGGGCGGGGATTTCTGTTCCGGTGCGGACATCTCCGCGCCCGACAACAGCCATCCGGTGTATCGAATGCGCGAACTCACCGATGTCGCGCTGCTGCTGCACGAGTTGCCCGTGCCGACGGTGGCCGCGGTGCGCGGGGTCGCGGTCGGGGCGGGCTGGAATCTGGCCCTGGGGTGTGATCTGGTCGTCGCGTCGCCGGGAGCGAAGTTCTCGCAGATCTTCGCCCGGCGCGGTCTGTCGCTGGATCTGGGTGGCTCCTGGCTGCTGCCGAAACTCGTCGGCCTACAGCAGGCCAAGCGGCTGGCATTGCTGGCCGAGACCATCGACGCGGCGCAGGCTCGCGAACTGGGCCTGGTCACGTGGGTGGTGCCCGAGGACGAGATCGATTCGTACGTAGCGGATCTCGCCGCGCGGCTGGCCTCGGGCCCGCCGATCGCGCTGGCCCAGACGAAGGCGCTGCTCAATGCCGGGGCCGCGCACACCCTGCGCGAGGCGTTGGCCGGTGAGGCCGCCGCGCAGGGACTCAACTTCGCCACCGCGGACGCCCCGGAGGCGTTCGCCGCATTCGCCGAGAAACGCGAAGCACAATTCACCGGTCGCTGGACCGTGCACCGACCCGCGATGCGCGGCCGCGACGATTCCGAGAACTCCAGGGGAGCAGATGCGTGAGGTAGTCATCGCCGGGGCCGTGCGGACCCCGGTCGGCAAACGGAACGGCGGCCTGTCGGGCATGCACGCCGCGGACCTGTCGGCGGTCGTGCTGAACGAATTGGCCCGGCGCACCGATATCGATCCGGTCATCGTGGACGATGTGATCTGGGGTTGCGTCTCCCAGGTGGGCGATCAGTCGAGCAATATCGGCCGCTACGCGGTCCTGGCCGCGGGCTGGCCGGAGACGATTCCGGGCACCACGGTCAACCGAGCCTGCGGATCCAGCCAGCAGGCATTGGATTTCGCGGCCCAGGCGGTCGCATCCGGGCAGCAGGACGTCGTGGTCGCCGGTGGCGTCGAGGTGATGAGCCGGGTGCCGCTCGGGTCGGCGCGCGCCACCGGCGTGCCGTACGGGCCGAAAGTGCTTGCCCGCTACGACGACTTCTCGTTCAACCAGGGCATCTCGGCCGAATTGATCGCCCAGAAGTGGGGTTTCACGCGTACTCGCCTGGACGAGTACTCGGCGCAATCGCACGAGCGCGCGGCAGTCGCGCAGGATCGCGGTGCGTTCGAGGAGCAGATCGTCTCGGTCACAACCGATTCCGGGACGGCCACCGCCGATGAGGGCATCCGCCGCGGCACCTCCGTCGAGAAGCTCGCGGGATTGAAGCCGGCCTTCCAGGACGACGGCGTGATCCACGCGGGCAACTCCTCGCAGATCTCCGACGGCGCCGCGGCGCTGTTGGTCACGACCGCCGACCGGGCCCGCGAACTCGGGCTGACCCCATTGGTGCGATACCGTGCCGGGGCCGTCACCGGCGCGGATCCGGTGCTCATGCTGACCGGCCCCATCCCCGCGACGGCGAAAGTCTTGCGCAAGGCCGGCATCGGTGTCGCGGACGTCGGGGTGTTCGAGGTGAACGAGGCGTTCGCGCCGGTTCCGCTGGCCTGGCTCGCCGAGACCGGCGCGGACCCGGCCGCGATGAATCCGCTCGGCGGCGCCATCGCCCTGGGACATCCGCTGGGCGGTTCGGGCGCCGTGCTGATGACGCGCATGATCCACCACATGCGCGACAACGGAATTCGCTACGGCCTGCAGACCATGTGCGAGGGCGGCGGAACCGCCAACGCCACCATCGTCGAACTAGTTTCCTGAAGGAGCCGTCGTGCGCCGCACTCTTCACCCCGTCGATCACGGTGAATTCCGGAATCCGGCCGGGAAATTCGTTGCTGCCGGCGTTCGCGGGACATTGCCCGCCGACGCCACTGTCGTCGACCTGGCGTTCTGAAGGAGCCGTTGTGCGTCGTACTCTATACACCGCCGATCACGAGGCATTTCGGGACCTGGCAAGGAATTTCATCGATAAGGAGGTCGTCCCGCACTACCCGGAGTGGGAGCGTGCGGGCCGCATGCCGCGCGAAATCTTCGAGCGGATGGGCGAACTCGGGCTGCTGGGCACCGCGATCCCGGAGGAGTACGGGGGCGGGGGAGTGCGGGACTACCGGTTCAACGCGGTCCTGCAGGAGGAGGCGTATCGCGCGATGGTCACACTCAGCACCGTGCGCACCCAGATCGATGTGATCCTGCCGTACTTCCTGGAATACGCGAACGAGGAGCAGCGCCGCCGGTGGTTCCCCGGCCTCGCGAACGGCACCCTGCTCACGGCGGTCGCCATGACCGAACCCGGTACCGGCTCGGATCTGGCGGGCATCCGCACCACCGCGGTGCGCGACGGCGACGACTACGTCATCAACGGCGCGAAGACCTTCATCACCGGCGGTCTGCTGGCCGATCTGGTTATCGTGGTCGCCCGCACCGGTACCGATCCGGACAACCGCCGCGCGGGCCTGAGCCTGATCGTGGTGGAGAGCGGGCGACCCGGATTCACCAAGGGCCGCATCCTGGACAAGCTCGGCTGCAAGGTGCAGGACACCGTGGAGCTGTCCTTCGAGAATGTCCGTGTGCCCCAGTCGAATCGGCTCGGCGAGGAGGGCAAGGCATTCGGCTACCTCGGACACAATCTGGCACAGGAGCGGATCACCGTCGCGGTAGGCTCGGTCGCCCAGGCGCGTTCGGCGATCGCCGCGACGAGCGAATATGTCAAGGAGCGCAAGGCCTTCGGGCAGCCGGTGGCCTCATACCAGAACACCAAGTTCGAACTCGCCGCGATGTCGGCGGAGGTCGAGGCGGCGCAGACGATGATCGATCGAGCCGTGCTGGACCTGGTCGAGGGCGAGTTGTCCGGCGCCGACGCCGCCCGGACCAAACTCTTCTGCACCGAGGTCCAGGCCCGCGTCGTAGACCGCTGCCTGCAACTGTTCGGCGGCTACGGCTACATGCTCGAATACCCGATCGCGCGCCTGTACGCCGACGCCCGCGTGGCGCGAATCTACGCCGGTACCAGCGAGGTCATGAAGACGATCGTCGCGAAGGATCTGGGTTTGCGCTGAATCAGGCTCCCGGCGGCCACGCATGCCTCTATTATAGAGGCATGCGGAGCAGTGCAGTCCTCGATGCCTGGCGATCGGGCGATACGGCGCAACTGGCAGTCGGATTGGCGCGGACCGTGGTGTTCTCCAGCCCGGTCGCCGACTATCGCGGCCGGGCAAACGCGGCGCATGTGCTCGGGCTGATCGCGACAGTCCTCGAGCAGGTCGACGAAACCGCGCGGTGGTGTGCCGAGCGGGACAGCGTCTTCGCCTTCACCGCGCAGGTCGACGGCGGTGCGCTGCAAGGCGTCATCCGCGAGGAATGCGACGCGGGCGGGGCAATCACCTATGTGACCCTGTTCCTGCGGCCATACCGGGTGCTGCGCGGTGCGATGGCGACAATGGCCCAGCGACTGGAGGATTCGCCGCTGCCCGAGTCGGTGAGGTAGCCATGGCCGTCGACGTTCCGAGGCCCGGAGAACAGGTCCGCGGTTCGACGACGGGTCGCCCGATCATGGCATTGTTCGACCTGATCGGACGGCGTTGGGTGCTGCGGCTGTTGTGGGAACTCGACCGATCCGAGAGGCCGCTGACCTTCCGCGAATTGCGTGCGGCATGTGCCGAACTGTCATCGAGCGTATTGACCACGCGCCTGCGCGAACTCACCGTCGCGGGTCTGGTCGAACATGCCGGCGGCTACGTTCTGACGCCGATCGGTGGCCGACTCGTCGAGGCCCTGCAACCGGTCACCGCCTGGGCCGAGTTGTGGAAAGAAGAATTCCCATGAGGCGTACGCCGCGCTCTCCGTAGGTGTCCGGCGCGGGGTGTCTTCGGACGACTCCGAGCACGGCCGGGTCGCACGCGTCGTGGCTCGGTGGTTTTCACTCCTTTGCGCGACTGACCCCGGTGCGGACGATGGTCAGTAGCCGGTCGATCTGGGCGGCGTCGGCCGCGACACGTCCGATGCCGTTGGCCGCGGCGAGCAGATCGGTCACGTCGAGGTCGGGTTCGATCGCGCCCGCCTGTTGCGCACGGTGCAGCAGGTCGGCCGCCGCGGTGTGCATCGTCTCGTGCCATTCGCGGTAGAGCGCTGATCGACCTCCGGCCTCGTCTTCCGGAATAGCCAGGGGGAGTTCACCTTTCGTGGACACGTGCGCGATGAACGCGCGGAGCCAGGTGAACAGCGCGTCGGCGGGCGAGGGATCGTCGAGCAGGGTGCGGCCCAGCTCGCCCAGTGTGGTGACCTCCTCGGCGTACACGGCGATGACCATGTCCCGGCGGGTGGGGAAGTGCCGGTACATCGTCGCGTTGCCGACCCCGGCGCGCCGGGCGATCTCGTCCAGCGGGGCGTTCACGCCGAGTTCGTCGAAGACCTCGCGCGCGGCCGCCCGCACCAGTTCGTAGTTGCGGCGCGCGTCGGCGCGACGGGGGCGGCCGGCCATATTTCTCCTTGCGAAACGGGGAAGTCCCCGGTTAGTCTAACGAGCCATAAACGGGGAACTCCCCACTTACTTGAGAGGCGTTCGAATGTTGGATATCAGCACGGCGGACCGGCTCGCGATTCACGAGACGATCGCGCTGCACGGACACGTGGCCGACGACCGCGACTGGGACCGATGGGGCGAGCTGTACTCCGATGACCTGGTTCTGGACCTGGAGGATTTCGGGCTCGGCACCACCCACGGTGTCGCGGCGCTACGGAAATTGGCCCGCGACAACCAGGACGATCCGGCCCAGCCGCTGGGGCATCACGTCACCAATATCGTGCTGGTCGCACAGGACGGCGATCGGGTGCGGGCGCGTTCCAAAGGCCTCGCAGTCAATGCGGACGGGACCAGCGGGACGGTCGTCTACGAGGACACACTCCGGCGCGAACCGCAGGGCTGGCGCATCTGTCATCGCAAGATCCTCGCGCGCCGCGCTCCGGTTCAGGCGTAGCCGAGAACCGCCCGCAGTCTTCGCGGGACTCGCCGCCCGACGACTCACCACGGGCCGGCATCGGGCCGGCGAGGCCGTAGGATCGGCTCGATAGCGTTCGAAGTGCCACCTTTGCAGAAAGGTTCGGAACTATGCGCTTTTCCCGCTTCGTCCTGGCCGCGGTGATCGCCGTGCTGTCGCTTGCCGTTCCGGCCGTTCCGATGGCCGCCGCGGCGCCCGGCGGGGGGATCGTCGACCGTGCGATCACGTTCTCGGTCAGCAATGTGAACGCCTCCGGAGTGCCGTGCGGAACCGACGGCCGAACCTACTCGGTGCACGGACATCTCACCGGTCCGGCGGACGCGCTGGCCGGGCGCACCGCGACCAGCGCGGCGCTCTATCTGCACGGTCTCGAGCTGGGGGAGTGGTTCTGGCGGTTCGACGCCGTGTCCGGCTACGACCACGTGCGGGAGATGGCCCGGCGCGGGCACGTGTCGGTCACGATCGACCGCCTCGGTTACGGCGCGAGCGGTCAGCCGGCGGGGACGCTCAGTTGTGTGGGCGGCCAGGCGACCGTCGCCCACCAGATCGTGCAGGCTCTGCGATCGGGCAACTATTCGGCGGACGGCGGGGCGGTGGCCTTCCATCACGTTGCGCTGCTGGGGCATTCGCTCGGCGGCGCGGTCGCTCAGATCGAGGCGTACACCTTCGACGACGTGGACGCCCTCGGCGTGCTGTCGTACTCCGACCTCGCCCTGACCCCAGAACAACTGGCCGGCACCCTGTCCTGGGGATCCACCTGCCTCACCGGTGGGCAGAAGTCCTCGGCCGGTGCTCCCGGATACAGCTACCTGACCCCGAATGTCCAAGCCTTCCAACAGGATTTCCTCGCCCAGTCCCCGCCGAACGTACGCGCCGCCGCGACCGGGCTGCGTGCGCTGAACCCGTGCGGTGACATGATCTCACTGACCGAGGCGACCCTGATCGACCCGGCCCGCCTCGGCGCGATCCACGTGCCGGTCCTGACGCTCGCCGGTTCCCAGGACCGGGTGTTCGACGTGAATCGCGCTCGCTTCCAAGGCAAGTTGTTCACCGGCAGCGGGGACGTCACCAGCGACATCATCGACGGCGCCACCCACGGCCTGACCCTGGAACCCACAGCCGCGCAGGTGCGCGACCAGCTGGACTCCTGGTTGCGCGCCCACGGCTTCTGAACGGCCGCGCCATCCGCTGCCGAGGCTCGGCACCGACGTGCGCGGCCCGCGGGGCCGGTGTCCTACTTCGCCGAAAACCCTACTCCCCGAGGGTATTCGACAGCAGTCAGGACTCAGCTGTGCGGCAGTGCGAGTGTATGCGACCATGAGTGAACCGGACCGTGCTCTGCCGATCGTTCACGGACCGGGCCGAACCAGGGAAATGTCGGCCGGGTCGACCAGCGTGCTCGGCCCGGACGCGGCGTTGGCCAGCGCGTCGTGCAGAAGTTTCGCGGTTTTTCCGGCGCGCCTGCCGCGCAGGTTCACCTCGGTGAAGCCGTCGATCAGGGCCGCGGCGGGATCCAGCAGGTCGTAGCTGGTTCTGCGGCTGTTCAGCGAATCGGTGAGTACCGTCTGCCACGCTTGCTGATGGGCTCGGAAGCCGCCGGCGCGGTCGAGGGCGCGGGCGTACTCGCGGACCACGGCCGTGAACACGGCCTGCTCGAATCCGCGTCCGAACCATCGCCGCCGCGCCGCGCCCGGTGACTGCGGCAGAGTGGCTCGGTCGAGGACGATCCACCGGGCCATACCGTGCTGGGGTGCTGGTTCATCCGCAGAGTCGTCCCCCGATTCGCCGATCGCTATGCCGCGCAACGGTATCGGGTACTTCGTGAGCAGACGATCGATGGCGGACGCGATCTCGCGGACCGTGCGCACATCGATGCCGTCACGGTCGAACCCCATAATTTCCAGGTTGTGGCTTGCCGCCATGGTTCGAACGATTTGCAGCGACTCGCCGCCGTCCTCGGTCCGGGCGCGTCCGCCGCCCTCGTCCGCAGGGCGCGAGGGCGGTTTCGCCCTCCTCCGGGGGAGGAGGAAATCGAGGTCGGTCGGAATCGCCGTCACGCTCGGCATCGGCATCGGCATCGGCGTGGGTGTCGGTGTCGGCGTGGGCGTGGGTGTCGGCGTGGACGTGGGGATCGGTGTCGGCGTGGCTGTGAGCAGGGGGGTGGGTGTCTGGAGCGCCGTGGGCGTAGGTGTCGG